>NZ_JBHIRI010000007.1:0-120766 GCF_042197005.1 Bartonella sp. AA78NXGY | reverse complement strand
ATGAAGTTTGAGACATTGAATTATGCTATTCAGGATGTTCGGAAAGAAGCAAGACAAGCTGCTGCTATTGGTCTAGCGGTGTCCAACTTACGTTACTATGATATACCAGGATCTTTAAGTGTTTCATTTGGGAGTGGTTTATGGCGCAGTCAATCTGCACTTGCTATTGGTGCTGGTTATACATCTGAAGATGGAAATATTCGCTCGAATGTATCTGTGACAAGTGCTGGAGGTCATTGGGGAATAGGCGCTGGAATTACTCTGAGGTTGAGATGATAATAGAAAAAATGGCTGTTATTGTAAAAACGAGAAGTATGTTAGTAAAGGTTCTGCTGTTTGCTCTTGCCTTAATAGGCAAGAGCGAAAGCTTTGCCAACGAGAACAATAATATTTATACAGTGCATCCACCGCACTTATCGATACCTAAGGGAGAACCTGGCGAAACACGTCGAATTATTATGCAGTTTTATGATTGGACTTTGATTTGTGACGAAAAACAAAAGCTTAAACATAAGCAAGGTATATGTAATGTGACACAGACGGTTCATGATCAAGAAGGAAATACCATTTTTAGTTGGTCTCTTGTTTCTACGACAAGTGGTCAAGCAGTGATGCTTTTTCGAACATTGCCAAATTCTGATATAAATGTTCCGATTCAAATGTTTGTAAAAGATGTTAAAAAACCTGTTCTTATTAATTATACGCAATGTAATGAAACGGTTTGTTTGGCACAATCACCTGTAGGGCCGGTTTTGACTAAACAAATAGAGCAGAACAATAAGGTACGTATTTCCTATAAAACTAAAGAAGGTAAGGTATTTTCTTTTACTGTACCATTTAAAGGGTTAAATGCAGCACTTAATTCTTTCCGTCCTTAGAATTCATCGAGTATTTTTAACAAGAGTCATTTTTCCATAAATTGTTGTATTATATTTTTGAGTGTAAATTATAAGGTCAAATAAGTAAGAAGTTTTATATAATATGATATCGAGGTGATTTATTGGAAAGAGTGAGAGTTTTATGAATATAAAGTCACAGTAAGTTCTTTATATGTAATGGAAAATCAAGTTAGTGTTTCCTATAATGCTTAAAGAGTGATTTCGTTAGTTATTAAAAGTAAAAAAGATTAGAAATACTCGATTTCTTCCTTACAATAATGAGTAGACTAAATTCTTTTTTAAGCTTAAAATGGATTTTTAAAGCGGTCTGATTAAGCATTAATATTTTTCAGATAAATTTATAATTCTAGAGTTTTTTTGAACGATAGTTTTTATTGGTATTCACGAAATAACAGCTATTGTAATTGCATTTTGTAGTACTATGGAACTTTTATTCCAGCATAATCAAAGCCATTTCATTGCATATAACAACGAGGTTTGTGTGTGGATAACGAAAAAAATTTTTTTTTCTTATAAACCGTACTAATGTATAGGTTGTTGTAACCTTAAAAGTCAGCAAATAGTATGATAGTGTAGGTTTGTTACAATAGAGGTATGCTCCGTGTAAATGGTATAAAGAAAAGAGCATAATTTATAAAAATTGATGTGAACGTAAACGATTAATTTATAGTTTTAAGTTCATAAAGAGATGCATGATTTCACGGAAACAACCGAAAGATTATACAAAAATCTGAATGATGTTAGTGTAGAAAATTTTAATGATAGAAAAAGAAAGAATGATTTCTTGTATATATCATTTGATGCTGCATTATTGCTTTATTTAGGAATGAGCAGAAGAGTTTTCGCGTTTATTTATTGGGGGAACGCTCAAGGGATAAGGGACATGACCCCGTTAAATTATGGTTCAAAAGAGTTAAAGCAAGGAGAAATATACGATACCAAAGCAGATCAATTGTATGATCAGTGCGGTAGTAATACAAATAATCTTTCTGCATTGTCACGAACAGAGGCATACTCTGTCCTTGTTGATATAAAGAGACAACAGAGAAAAAAACATTATGAACAGAAACAGGTTTTTGTTCAATCTGAAGCAGCTTTTGAGTTTCATAATCAGATAATGATAGGTGCTCAAAAAACAAAAAAACTCAAAGCACCTTTTCTTCGACGGTTTCATTCAGTAAAATCTCCACCTCTTTATGCGGCACTTGATCTCGGAACAAATAATTGTCGTCTTCTTATCGCATCTCCCAGTAAACCTGGATATTTTCGTGTTGTTGATGCTTTTTCTCGTATTGTACGATTGGGAGAAGGTTTAATAAATAACGGTTTTCTTAATACACAAGCTATGGATCGTGCGATTGAAGCATTAAAGATTTGTCATTTAAAGCTAAAACAAAGGCATATTAAGCGTTATCGCTTGATTGCAACGGAAGCTTGTCGTTCTGCAGAAAATGGTAGACATTTTATTCAGCGTGTTTTGGAGGAGACAGGTCTTGAATTGGAAATTGTTGATCGGCAAACAGAAGCGCGTTTTGCTGTTACAGGGTGTAGTACACTTGTTGAACCAAATACTGACGCAATTGTGCTTTTTGATATCGGAGGAGGATCATCAGAAATTGTGCTACTTGATGTTTCTCAAAAGCGTTCTTTTCGTTTAGCTCGACAAATTATCGCTTGGACTTCTCTTCCTGTTGGTGTTGTTACGCTTGCTGAACGTTTTGGAGGGAATGATATTAGCTTAGACGATTTTGAAAAAATGAAGAGCTATGTGCGAGGGTTATTAAATAATTTTTCAGATCGTCATAAATTAGGAGAGTTAGCACAAGGTTCAAAGTTTCATCTTTTGGGAACCTCCGGTACGGTTACGACTTTAGCAGGAATGTATCTTAATTTAGAGCGTTATGATAGGAAAAAAGTGGATGGCATTTGGATGAATGATGCGGACATTACGCTTATGACACAACGCCTATTATCATGGGATATAGAAAAACGTGTCATAAGCCCTTTTATTGGACGCGAGAGAGCAGATTTAGTTTTAGCTGGTTGTGCAATTTTAGATGTTATTCGGGAAGTTTGGCCAAGTCAGCGTTTAAGAGTTGCTGATCGTGGATTAAGGGAAGGAATTTTGATAGAGCTAATGTTACGCGATGGAGTATGGTGTCGTCATAGAAAGAGCAGAGATTTCAAGTGTTAGGGAATTAAATATGGAGACAATGAATAACGATGAAAAAAACAACAAAAACACCGAGAGGTGGCTATGGAGGTTCAGGGTCACATGAATTATATCAGCGCGTAAAAAAGAAAGCAGGAACCATTAAAGCTTCATCACGACGATGGTTAGAGAGGCATCTGAATGATCCTTATGTCCATCAATCAAAAGTAGATGGGTACCGTTCGCGTGCGGCTTATAAACTCATTGAAATTAATGAGCGCTATAGGTTTTTGAAAAAAGGCCAAAAGGTTATTGATCTAGGAGCAGCACCTGGAGGCTGGTGTCAGGTGGTTGAGCGTATAGTAGGGTCAAGTGATGAGGATCCTAGCGTTGTTGGTATTGATTATTTACATGTTGATCCATTGCCTAGAGTTGCCATGTTGGAAATGGATTTTTTGCATACAGATGCACCGCAGAAATTAATTGAAACTTTAGGGACAAAACCGGATGTGGTTCTTTCTGATATGGCAGCGCCAACAACAGGTCATCGTCAGACGGATCATTTAAGAACGATTTATTTATGTGAAGTTGCGGCTGATTTTGCTCTTTCGGTTCTCAAGCCTGGGGGATATTTTTTAGCAAAGGCTTTTCAAGGGGGAGCAGAAAACACTCTTCTTGCAAGATTAAAACAGCATTTTAAAAAAGTCTACCATGTTAAACCACCTGCAAGCCGATCAGAATCAGTAGAGCTTTATCTTCTAGCACTTGAATTTAAGGGAAAAACAAAAGTACAAGAATAGCACCTTCTTTTAAGAAGACTTAATTTTACTTAACCTATTTAAATGCGATGATTTTTTTCTCAAAGAGTTATCGGCGATAGTGACAGTTTTTCTGTTATCAATGATGAAAAACTGGTAAAATTAATGTATTGCCTATAGAGGTAGAGAGATTGATTCCTCAGTGAGTGTTTCCAATGAAATTTCTTGATCAAGCTAAAGTTTATATTCGTTCTGGTAATGGAGGTTCTGGAGCAGTATCATTTCGCCGTGAAAAATTCATAGAATTTGGGGGGCCTGATGGAGGGAATGGAGGACGGGGTGGTGATGTCTGGGCTCTTGTTGTTGATGGACTTAACACGCTGATTGATTATCGGTACCAACAGCATTTTAAAGCAAAAACAGGGGGACATGGCAAGGGGCGTAATATGACGGGTGAGAAGGGTGATGATGTCATCCTTAAAGTTCCGGTTGGGACTCAAATTTTTGAAGAAGATAATACAACGTTAATATGTGATTTAACGGAAGTGGGACAGCGCTATCGCCTTGCAAAAGGAGGGAATGGCGGTTTTGGCAATCTTCACTTTACAACATCGACAAATCGGGCACCGCGTCGTGCAAATCCAGGTTTGGCTGGAGAAGAGCGTGCAATATGGCTTCGTTTGAAGTTGATTGCTGATGCGGGGCTTGTTGGTTTACCAAATGCCGGAAAATCAACTTTTTTAGCTTCTGTAACGGCTGCAAAACCAAAAGTTGCAGATTATCCTTTTACCACTCTACATCCTCATCTTGGTGTTGTACGTATTGATGGTCGTGAATTTGTTTTGGCTGATATTCCAGGATTAATTGAAGGAGCGCATGAAGGTGTGGGAATTGGAGATCGTTTTTTAGGACATGTGGAACGTTGTCGCGTACTGCTTCATCTAATTTCTTCTCAAGAAGAAGATGTTGCAAAAGCATATCAAATTGTGCGTCATGAACTTGAGGCATATGGAAATAATCTAAGTGATAAAACTGAAATTGTTGCTTTAAGCCAGATAGATACGCTAACGATTGAAGAGCGTGAAGCTAAACGGGAAGCTTTGCAAAAAGTAACGGATCAACCTGTTATGATGTTTTCTGCGGTTAGCCGCGAAGGTTTAGAAAATGTGCTGCGTGCTGGTGCACATATTATTGAAATGTCACGCAAAGAGGAGATCAGTGGGGATAGCAAGGTTGATTGAGATGGCTGTTGGATCGCAAAAACTTACACACTATAAACGTATTGTGGTCAAGATTGGATCTGCCCTTTTGGTTGATCCTCAGGCAGGTTTACGGGTTGAGTGGCTTAAAAGCTTGATCAATGATGTTGTTGAATTGCATAAAAAAGGCGTAGAGATATTATTGGTGTCTTCAGGCGCTATTGCTTTAGGAAGGACATTGCTACAGCTTCCTAAGGGGGCTTTGAAATTGGAAGAAAGCCAGGCATGTGCTGCTTTGGGGCAAATTGAGTTAGCAAAAACCTATGGTGATGCGCTTGCTCAACATGGGCTCAAAACAGGCCAAATTTTGCTCACTTTATTTGATACGGAGGAGCGAAGGCGTTATCTCAATGCACGTGCAACGATTGAGACGCTTTTATATTTGGGAGCTGTGCCTGTTATTAATGAGAATGATACTGTTGCAACAACTGAAATTCGTTATGGTGATAATGATCGTTTAGCTGCACGTGTGGCAACAATGGTGAGGGCAGATCTTTTAATACTTTTATCCGATATTGATGGTCTTTATACAAAGTCTCCCCATAGTGATCCTACGGCTGAATTTATACCTTTTGTTGCATCCATTACGCATGATATCGAAAAAATGGCAGATGTTGCTGCTTCAGAGTTTTCACGGGGAGGAATGAAGACTAAGCTTGAAGCCGGAAAAATAGCTAATGCTGCTGGAACGGCGATGATTATCACCTCAGGCAAGCGTATGAATCCTCTTGCTGCAATTGACAAAGGTGAACGCAAGAGTTTTTTTGCGGCAAGTAAGAAATCTGTCAATGCTTGGAAAACATGGATTTCTGGTCATTTAGATCCATCTGGTGTTTTGACGATTGATCAAGGAGCCATTAGGGCTCTTGAATCAGGAAAATCATTATTAGCTGCAGGGGTTATTGGCGTTGAGGGAAATTTCCAGCGTGGGGATACGGTTGCAATTGTTGGTACAGATGGAGTTGAGATTGCTCGTGGACTTGTAAGCTATGACAAAGATGAGGCTGTACGCATTATAGGACATAAAAGTGAAGAAATCGAAGCTATTCTTGGGTATGAGGCGCGCTCTGCTATGGTGCATCGTAATGATATGATTGTACGTTGCTTGACCAATACTGTTTAAAAAAGTTACTTTTGTTTTTATTGTTTTGGCAGAGTGGATGTTACGATGACTTTAGAAGAACAAATGAAAGATATGGGACAAAAAGCACGCTATGCCGCTGCAGCATTGGCTGTTGCTTCTTCTGAGCAAAAGAACAATGCATTAGAAATGATCGCTTTAAGTTTAGAGGCTCAGTCAGATGAAATTTTACGGGCGAATTGTCAAGATTTAGAGAATGCTGCTCAGAATAATTTGAAAGCTGCAATGATTGATCGGCTAAAATTAGATGATTTGCGTTTACGTGCAATGATAGACAGTGTTCGCCAAGTTGCTCGTTTATCTGATCCTGTTGGACAAGTGATGGATGAATGGACGCGTCCAAATGGGCTTCATATAAGTCGTGTACGAACACCTCTTGGTGTGATTGGCATTATTTATGAAAGTCGTCCCAATGTTACAGTTGATGCGAGTTCTTTGTGCTTAAAAGCAGGTAATGCTGCGATTTTGCGCGGTGGTTCGGATAGCTTTCATTCTTCTCATGCTCTTCATTTAGCTTTGGTACAAGGTTTAGAGCGCTCTGGTTTACCCAAAGATGCTATCCAAATGGTTGGAACGACAGATCGTGCTGCCGTTGGGGAAATGCTCAAAGGATTGGATGGAGCGATTGATGTGATCGTACCACGTGGTGGAAAGAGCCTTGTTGCCCGCGTTCAGTCTGATGCACGTGTTCCAATTTTTGCTCATTTGGAGGGACTTTGTCATATTTATATTGATAAATCGGCAGATTTAGATATGGCACGCAATATTGTTTTAAATGCAAAGCTGCGGCGAACAGGGATATGCGGTGCTGTTGAGACAGTTCTCATTGACGGCCAAGCATTAAAAAAATTTCTTCCTGTTTTAACTGCTTTACAGGAAAAGGGGTGTGAAATTCGTGCCACAGAAGATATTGTTTTTCTTATGCCAGATGTCAAATTAGCTTCTGAAGAAGATTGGTCGCATGAATATCTTGATGCTATTCTTTCTGTTAAAACGGTTGAGGGTGTTGAGGGAGCCATTGCTCATATCAAGCGTTATTCATCAGGACATACGGAATCGATTATTGCTGAGGATTTGGAAGTGGTGAAGAATTTTTTTAATCATTTAGATTCAGCTATTTTATTACACAATGCATCTACACAATTTGCTGATGGAGGTGAATTTGGTTTTGGAATGGAAATTGGTATCGCAACAGGAAAAATGCATGCACGTGGTCCCATAGGTGTTGGACAGCTAACATCATTTCAATATCACGTTAAAGGAAATGGTCAGGTTAGAGCTTGAGAACACCATTTTTTCCATGGAAAAATTGTATGCCACATGTTGAAAGATCTAATGTTGTGGGTCTTTTTGGTGGTTCCTTTAATCCACCGCATGCGGGGCATCTTCTTGTTGCAAAAATTGCCATTCGGCGTTTGCATCTTGATCAGTTATGGTGGATGATCACTCCAGGAAATCCTTTAAAGGATTGTACACAGTTGCTCCCTTTAGAGGAGAGAATGCGATTAAGTTTTAAACTTATTGACCATCCGAAAATTCGCTTGACAGGTTTTGAAAAAGCTATAGGGAGCAAAGTATCGGTAGATACGATTTTTCATATTCTTACTCATTACAGTGGCGTAAATTTTGTATGGATTATGGGGGCAGATAGTTTTGCGACGATACATCATTGGTATCGATGGCATGATATCGTCTCTATGCTTCCTATTGCGATTATTGATCGTCCTTTAGGCAATCGGTCAGCACTTTCCTCTCCTATGGCACATATTTATCGCCGTTTTCGTTTGGATGAGAGAGAAAGTAAGCGATTACCTTTTATCAAGCCACCTGTTTGGACTTATTTGCATGGACCTTTATCTTTTCAATCTTCAACAAACCTTCGTTTGAAGAAGAATGATTTTTCTTGAACATTTCATAAGATTCTGCTTCTCTTTAGAGAAGTCTTTTTTTTAGATTCCACAACGATAAGAAAGGATATTGATCTGAAAAACGTTGCACACAAACACTCTTACGATATTATGCCTTCAAAAGAAAAAAAAGTTTTTTCTGTTAGTGAGAGTCTTGAAGTTATTCTCAAGAGTTTAGAAGATACAAAAGCAGAAGATATTGTTGCTATTGATATTCGAGGGAAGTCATCTTTGGCTGATTATATGGTCATAGCTTCAGCAAATTCGCAGCGTCATGTATCGTCTGTTGCTGATCATTTATTACATACTTGGAAAGATAGTGGGCAGGGGCTTGCGCGTGTAGAAGGGCTTGCTGGAGGTGACTGGGTATTGATTGATACAGGTGATATTATCATTCATCTTTTTCGTCCAGAAATTCGTCTTTTTTATAATTTAGAAAAAATATGGATGACGCCGGATTTAAACGATACGGCTTTGCTTCTCTTCGGAGATCATTAAAATGCAAATTTCTATTTTTGCGGTTGGTCGTATGAAAAGTGGGGCGGAGCAAAAATTAGTTCAGCATTATTTGGATCGTTTTTCTAAAATTTCTGGAGATGTAGGCTTTCATTTAAAAAAGTTACAAGAGATACCAGAAAGTCGTGCTCAAACAGTTTATCAACGTATGGAGGAAGAGGGGAGAAAACTTATTGAATTTTTACCTGAAAAATGTCGATTAATTGTGTTAGATGAGCGTGGAGAATCGATTTCGTCAATTTCTTTTTCTGAAAAATTGAGGTGTTATCGTGATGAGGGCATTCGAGATGTCGTCATTGCTTTGGGAGGACCTGATGGGCATAATGAACAAATAAGGAAGCGTGCTGATTTTCTTTTATCTTTTGGTTTGATGACGTGGCCACATCAAATTGCACGTATTCTTCTTACAGAACAACTTTACCGCGCTGTAACAATTGAAAATCATCATCCGTATCA
The DNA here is from genome assembly GCF_042197005.1 of Bartonella sp. AA78NXGY. NCBI lineage: Bacteria > Pseudomonadati > Pseudomonadota > Alphaproteobacteria > Hyphomicrobiales > Bartonellaceae > Bartonella > Bartonella sp. AA78NXGY. Next base: position 111,678 of record NZ_JBHIRI010000007.1, on the reverse strand, counting down.
TCGTTTTTAATATTTTTGTTCAATTTTTAGCACTTATTTATATGTTTATTAATATTGTTTTAGCTGACACCATTTAAAGCATCTCTAATGTATACAATGAGGTGTCATGGTTTTTGCAAATGAAAAAGCTTCTTCATAGAAAGATGCTATATTTATATGAGGAGTGCGTCATATTTGTCATTCTGCTCTTGAGTATATTTTTTTGCTTTTCTGTATCGCATGCGGAAGATACAATGAGGAGTACGGAAGTCCATAAAGAATTAGGAGAAATTCGCCAAAATATTTCACTTTCGCGTGAGCGTGTTGCTTTTCTTATGCATCAAGTTGAGCATTTAAAAAAAGATCAACGTGTTTTGAGTGATGCACTCATAAAGGCGGCTAAAGAAGAACGTATAGTAGCAGATGATATTGCTAAAAGGGAAGAAAAGCTTAAAAAAATGATAGAAAAGCGGGTACAAGTCTATCAAAGTTTAAAAAATCGTCGTGCTGAATTTGCGGAAGTTCTTGCACTTTTGGAGCGTATGGGATTGAATCCGCCTCCTGCTCTTATGATACAGCCAGAGGACGCGTTGGCTTCTATACGTAGTTCCGTTTTATTAGGTACTGTTATTCCTCAGATGCAAGAGAAAACGCGAGATTTAACAGAAAAACTCAAGGAGTTGACCAATTTGAGTAATTCCATTACTACGGAATATAAGGCATTAAAGACAAAACTGCAAAATCAAGCAGAGCAGCGAAAACGTCTAGAGCTTTTATTAGACCAAAAAAACAAACTACAAAAAAAATCAGAAAAAGAACTTACAGAACAGCAACAAAAAAATATTGCTCTTGCTAAAAAAGCGCAGTCTTTGGAAGAATTGATTTTAGAGCTCGACCGCCAGTCAAAATTTAGCTCTGATGCATCAGTACAGGTACGGAAAAGTTTGCAATTGTTAGAACAGTCCAATTTTGAAAGCCGAAAAGGTTCTTTACTTTTTCCTGTTTCAGGAAAAAGAATACGTCATTCTAATAAAAGTTCGCAGATTACGCGCTTTGGTGAAACGATAGAAACAGAGTCAGGAGCTGTTGTTATATCACCTGTAGATGCTTTTGTTGCTTTTGCTGGGCCATTTCGTTCTTACGGACATTTAATCATTCTCAATGTTGGAAATGGTTATCATATCATTCTTACTGGAATGTCGAGAATTAATGTAAAACAGGGGCAGTTTGTTCTTTCAGGTGAGCCTCTGGGTATAATGGAAATGCAATTTATTTCAAACAGTGTTGCATTGGATATAGGAAAAACTTCTCCAATGCTTTACATTGAGTTTAGAAAGCAGGGGAAACCTGTAAATCCAACTCCTTGGTGGCAGACTGAAAAAATAAGAAGGAGCCAAAATGATTCGTAAAGTTATTCTTTTGGTCGCTGGGGTATTGCTCGGCGCCTGTTCAATGATTATGGTGCAGTCTGTTGCTGCGAATAATGAAGATAATGCATATAAAAAGCTAGCTATATTTGGCGATGTTTTTGAGCGTGTACGTATGCAATACGTTACAGTTCCAGATGATAAAAAGCTTATTGAAAACGCTATCAATGGCATGCTCACATCACTGGACCCTCATTCATCTTATTTGAATGCTGAAGAAGCCAAGGATATGCGGGATTCTACGAAAGGAGAGTTCGGAGGTCTTGGTATTGAGGTCACTATGGAAAAAAACTTAATTAAAGTTGTTTCACCAATGGATGATACTCCCGCTTCAAAAGCAGGTATTCTAGCAGGAGACCTTATTTCAAAAATTGATGATGTACAAACGAATGGTCAAACATTGAATGAAGCTGTTAATAAGATGCGAGGTGCTCCTGGAACACCAATTACCTTAACAATTATTCGTTCTGGCGTTGATAAGCCATTTGAAGTGAAGATTGTTCGTGATATTATCAAAGTAAAAGCGGTGAAATATCGGGTTGAAGGTGATATTGGATATTTAAGAGTTATCCAGTTTTCTGAACAGACATTAAATAATCTTCTAGCGGCAATTAAAGATATCCAATCTAAAATTCCTGAAGATAAGCTAAAAGGTTATGTCCTTGATTTGCGGCTTAATCCGGGTGGGCTTTTAGATCAAGCTGTTAATGTTTCGAGTGCTTTTCTCAATAAAGGTGAAATTGTGTCGACTCGTGGGCGCAAAAAGAGTGATGTGACAAGATTTGATGCGAAGCCAGGTGATGTCATTAATGGAAAACCGCTCATTGTTCTTATTAATGGTGGTTCAGCAAGTGCTTCTGAAATTGTTGCGGGTGCACTGCAAGATCATCGTCGTGCAACAATTTTAGGGACGCAGTCTTTTGGTAAAGGATCTGTTCAAACAATTATTCCTTTGGGTGAAAATGGGGCTTTACGCTTAACAACAGCACTTTATTACACGCCATCAGGCACTTCTATTCAAGGAACAGGGATCACACCAGATATTATTGTAGAGCAACCACTCCCTGAAAAATATAAAGGTTATGATGTAAAAGTTGGTGAGTCTGCATTAAAAGGACATATCAAAGGAAAACGAGAGAGTAATAAAGGATCTGGTTCAGCTGCTTTTGTTCCCAAAGACCCTAAAGATGATATTCAATTGAATGAGGCTTATAAACTGTTACGAGGTGAAATGGCAAATGCAGCATTTCCACCAGATCCCAATAAGGATGTGTTAAAGTGAGAATTGATATCTATAGCTTGCGATTTTGAGGAATATTAAATGGATGCAGATATTAATTTGAAGATTCTTCCATATCGCAAATGTGTTGGGATTGTTGTCTTTAATCATGAGGGGAAAGTGTGGGTTGGGCGTCGTTTAATGATGCCCATTCATGCAGATGCAGATATTGACATATCTCATCGTTGGCAGCTTCCTCAAGGAGGGATTGATGAAGATGAAAAACCATTAGATGCGGCATATCGTGAACTTTATGAAGAAACGGGTATTCGATCTGTAAAGTTGATTAAAGAAGCACAAAATTGGTTCCATTATGATTTTCCACAAGAACTTATTGGGTGCACATTAACAAATAAATATCGTGGGCAAATACAAAAATGGTTTGCTTTCCAGTTTACAGGAAAGCTTTCTGAAATTGCGATTAATCCGCCACCAGATGGCAATAAAGCGGAATTCGATCAATGGAAATGGATTGATCTAGAAACCCTTCCGTTGATTGCTGTTTCTTTTAAAAAGCACGTTTATACGAAAGTTGTCAGCGAATTTCGAGGTAGCCTTAGACCATTATAAAAGCTATATGATTATGAGAAAGCTTTTTTTATTAAGATGCTTTATATTATAATAAATAATAAACATGTTTATCTTTTATGTAAAGAACAGGAATATAAAATGAAAAAGTTATTTAATTTACTTATAGTTTTTACTCTCTTGAGTATTTCATCTGTTGCATTTGCAACAAGTTCAAAGCCTCCTGCATCAAAAGATGCGGCAGCGACATTGCCAAATGGAGCTTCTTCTTTGACTGAAACCTACGGTTTGTGGACTATTAACTGTGGTATACAAGAAGGGAAAAGAATTTGTTTTATGCACCGTCAAGAAGTAAATGAGCAGGGGCGTGTTGTTGTGGCTATGGGCCTTACTCTCGATGCTGAGGGTGTTGTATCTGGTAATTTAACAGTTCCTTTTGGCATTTTGGTTTCTAAACCTGTTCGTTTACAAGTTGATGAGGGAAAAGCTGTTATCGAAACCGGTATCCGGACTTGTGTACCAGCAGGTTGTGTGGTTCCTGTCGTTTTTGACAAAAATCACGTAGCAGCTTTACGTTCTGGAAAACAGTTAAAGTTGGCGATGACAATTGCTGCTGCAGGTGAACCAGCTTTGAATGATTTATTTGTTCAGCTAGATGGTTTTAGCAGTGCTCTTAATCGTTTGACTGCTTTGCAGAAATAATTTTAAAACTAAAAGCGGCCTTTAAAAGGCCGTTTTTAGTTTGTTTGTTTTTTATAATTAATAATTAAAACGATGAGATTTAAGATTAATCCTATAAGGGATATTCAGATTTTTTGCCGTTTCTTCTATTTTATGTGCTATTTTTAATTTTGATATTTGTTTTCTAACTGCATCGTCATTAAATAGAGAGATGAAGAATTTAGATGTCTGGTTTTTATTCAAGAAAAAAGAGTATTGAAATATAAAACCATTTTTTGATACACAGACCTGCTTTAATGAAGGTTTTCTATACGCTCTTCTGTTTCCTTGATTGAAAGGGATGACGCATGATTTATGCATTGCTTCGAACGATTGATTTGATTTTTGAGATTTATATTGATATTTTAATCGCGAGTGTCATTTTTTCTTGGCTTTATGTCTTTAATATCATAAATTCGCGCAATCGCTTTGTTGTTTTGATAGGAAGCTTTCTATATCGTCTTACAAATCCCGTTCTAAGCCGTATCCGGCAAATTTTACCAAATTTTGGAACGATTGATATTTCACCTATTGTAGTGTTCATTATTATTTATTTTATTCGTACTTTTATGTGGCGCGTTTACGCAAACATGTATGTATAGAAATATTACTTGAGGCGAATACATGTTTTATCAAGTTGATAAAAATAACTTGATTTTGTTTGTATATCTCATTCCAAAATCATCTGTTGACAAAATAATAGGGGTTGAATGTAGGGATGGTGAAAAACAATATCTGGTTATACGCCTTCGTGCTGTTCCTGAAGATGGAAAAGCGAATAAAGCTCTCATTAAATTTCTTGCGAAGCAGTGGAGAATCCCATCTTCTTCTATTTCTCTGAAAAACGGTGCAATATCTCGCTACAAACAACTTTACTTTTCAACACATTTAGAAGAGCTAAAACAGATATGGCAATCCTTTAGAGATTACATCTCGTAGAAAAAATAAATAACAAAGCCTATAAAAAATAGGCTTTATTTTATTAAATCGTTATATTTTGTTATTGCGCTCAACAGCTTGCTTAATTAATTCATGAGCAAAGTTTTTATCACGCCATCCTTCAATTTTAGCCCATTTTCCAGGTTCCAGATCTTTGTAATGCTTGAAGAAATGTTCAATTTGTTTGAGTGTAATCTCGGGCAGGTCTGTATAGTCATGAATATTGATATAGCGTTTTGTTAATTTTGTAGTGGGAATGGCAATAATTTTTTCATCTTTACCACCATCATCTTCCATCATTAGAGCTCCGATGGGGCGAACATTGATAACACAACCAGGCATAAGTGGACGGGTATTACAGATAAGGACATCAATAGGATCACCATCATCTGAAAGCGTATGAGGGACAAAACCGTAATTTCCAGGATAAACCATTGATGTATGAAGAAAACGGTCAACAAATAATGCACCCGACTTTTTATCCATCTCATATTTTATTGGCTGCCCACCAAGGGAGACTTCCACAATAACGTTAATATCTTCTGGTGGATTTTTGCCTACGGGTATTTCCTTAATATTCATAGAGACATCCTTTCTGGAATATAGTGAGGCTCAATACAATTAAATATTTTACCAAAGAGATTATGAAATTAATTTGAAATTGATGCACGTGTTTTTTCAAAACGTTTACGTTCATTAGGATCAAGATAGAGTTTGCGGAGACGAATATTTTTAGGGGTTACTTCCACAAGTTCATCATCTTGTATCCACGATAAGGCGCGTTCTAATGTCATTTTAATGGGAGGCGTTAACTTTACGGCCTCATCTTTTCCAGAAGCGCGCATATTGGTGAGTTTTTTTCCTTTTAACACATTAACTTCTAAGTCATTATCTCGTGAGTGGATGCCAATAATCATACCTTGATAGACTTTCACACCCGCATCGATGATCATAGGTCCACGATCTTCAAGATTAAAAAGAGCATAAGCGACAGATTCACCGTTGTCATTTGAAATCATAACACCATTAACACGACCAGCAATGTCTCCTTTATAAGGTTCATAAGCATGGAAAAGGCGATTCATAATTGCTGTACCACGTGTGTCCGTTAAAAGTTCAGATTGATAACCAATGAGTCCTCGGGTTGGGGCATAAAAGACAAGGCGGACACGATTACCTCCAGAAGGACGTAACTCCACCATTTCGCCTTTACGTTCAGACATTTTTTGTACAACAATACCGGAATATTCTTCATCAACATCGATAACAACTTCTTCGATTGGCTCAAGAGTTATTCCATTTTCATCTTTTTGCATAACAACACGTGGGCGTGAAACACTAAGTTCAAATCCTTCACGGCGCATATTTTCAATGAGAACTGCAAGCTGTAATTCTCCTCGTCCTGAAACGTAGAAAGAATCTTTATCGGCTGATTCTTCAATTTTAAGAGCGACATTGCCTTCTGCTTCTTTTAACAATCGGTCACGAATGACACGACTTGTTACTTTATCGCCTTCAGTTCCAGCAAGGGGACTATCGTTGACGAGAAAACTCATAGTAACAGTAGGAGGATCAATTGGTTGGGCAGTAAGGGGTTCATTGACAGTAGGATCACAGAAAGTATCAGCTACGGTACCTTTTTGCAGACCTGCAATCGCAACAATATCACCAGCACTTCCTTCTTCAATAGGTTGCCGTTCTAAGCCACGAAATGCTAAAATTTTTGAAATACGCCCAGTTTCTAAAAGTTTTCCATCTTGTCCAAGAACCTTGACATTTTGATTGGGTTTTAAAGAGCCAGAATGAATCCGTCCTGTAATAATTCGTCCCAAAAACGGATCCGCTTCAAGAATAGTTCCAATCATGCGAAACGGTCCTTCTGCTACACTAGGAGAAGGGACATGCTGCGTCACAAGATCAAATAAAGGACCTAATCCCTGATCTTTTGGTCCTTCAGGGGCTTCAGCCATCCATCCATCGCGTCCAGATCCATAAAGAATAGGAAAATCAAGCTGTTCATCGGTTGCGTCAAGAGCAGCGAAAAGGTCAAAAACCTCATTAATGACTTCATCAACGCGTGCATCCGGTCGGTCAATTTTATTAATAGCAACAATAGGGCGCAATCCTACTTTCAATGCTTTGCCAACGACAAATTTTGTTTGTGGCATTGGTCCTTCAGCAGCATCAACAAGTACAATAGCTCCATCAACCATATTGAGGATGCGTTCAACTTCTCCACCAAAGTCGGCGTGTCCTGGTGTATCAACAATATTAATTCGAGTATCTTTCCAAACAACAGATGTCACTTTCGCTAGGATTGTAATTCCGCGTTCTTTCTCAATATCGTTTGAATCCATCATACGTTCGCTTGTACGCTGATTATCACGGAAGTTTCCTGATTGCTTGAGAAGCCCGTCTACAAGCGTTGTTTTCCCATGGTCAACGTGGGCAATGATGGCAATGTTACGCAATTGCATAAATTTTCTTCTTTTCGTTTAATGAAATTTCATTTGAGGCAAAGTCTTTACATTCTTTGCCTGACTATTAAAAAACCTTTTACATGTTTTTTTATAATTTTGGAAGATGGAGGCAATATTTTTATGGCAAAACTATTTATCCAAGTCTTTAAGGCTCTATTGAGCTTCGATTTCTGAAGCTTCGTAAAAGTTTTTTATAGTACGTATGTTCTATTCTCGAGCTAAAAATTATCCCAAAAATCACAGTCAATTTGATTTTTATCAATATGACACAAGAAATTTATATGAATTCTTGTAAGAGTAAGTATAAAGCTAGCGATATTGTGGTTGTTGTTTTGCAAAGAGATTGCTAAAAATCCGGAATATCTCTTAATCCATAGCCAATTTATTGACAACTTTACAATATTTTTATTCTAAATAAAGCTTTTTCTTATTCCATAACTTGTCAATCAAAATCCAGATCTAATGCAACCGTGTATTTGAGGTAAATATTGAGACGATTAAGAATTTTATAAGAAGTTCTAGCTTTTGTATGCCAGATTAGGGCAAGAGTTATATCTGTTTGATTTATTTATGAACTCGGCATACAGTCTTATTTAGAAAGAATATGAAGGCATCCAAAGAAAATTCCCATCTTTGCTGTTAATCCAATTTATAATTTCAAAAGCATCTAAAGTAATATCTTTTAAACCATGGAGATAGTGCATTGCCTTACTTTTGTTAATTGCACTCTCTAATAGGAGTATGCTTTTCATGCCAAACAGAACACTTTAAACAGCATATACTTTTTGTTGCATATTCATGTACTTAAGAGAGATTGCTTAACGTACACTACATCCATTCCATGATAGAGCTCATAAATGATATAATATACGCGAATAGTATACTATTAACGCCTTTGTGAAGAAATATAAAGCCTGTTGAGTATCATCATGATTATTCTTTCTCAGCTGTCAATATTGCGCCAGTTTTTGATACGAGAGAGAGAGGATATAAGAAGTATTTTATTTTTTCTTGAATAGTTTTTAGACATACACCGATCTCGTTTGTGACTGGCAAGAAGATGACTTTAATCGATTTAATATGAGAAGCTTTATGATGAGGTAAAATTACGTTATTCGGAGCTGTTATTCAAAAAAATAATAAATTATCTATAGAGCGGTGCGCTAGAAAATAAATAATAAAGCTTATTCTCTTATGGAAAGAATCTTAGGTTACATGACAAGATTTTTCCATAAGTAAGAGTTTTTACTTTACATGTTTAAAGAAGAGTTCCTGACAAAATGAGAGAAGCTACAGAAAAATAGATTATAATGCCCATGACATCTACTAAAGTTGCCACAAAAGGAGCAGAAGCACTTGCTGGATCAAATTTTAAACCTTTAAGAATAAAAGGCAACATAGATCCAGAAAGAGAACCAAAGGTAACGATTCCAACTAAAGCTGTACCCACTGTTGTCGAAATAGCAATCCAATGTTGGCCATAGTCGTAGATACCCAGTTTTTGCCAAAGAGCAATGCGCGTAACACCAATAATTCCTAGTAAGAGACCAAGGGATAATCCTGTTGGAATTTCACGAATGATCACTTTCCACCAGTCTTTCAACGTGAGTTCACGTAAAGCCAATGCACGGATAATAAGGGATGTAGCCTGTGAGCCGGAATTTCCTCCTGAGCTCATAATGAGAGGTATGAACAGTGTAAGAATAATCGCTTTTTCGAGTTCTGTTTCGAAATGTTGCATAGCGCTTGCTGTCAGCATTTCACCGATAAAGAGTAAAGCGAGCCAGCCTCCGCGTTTTTTCATCATTTCAGGAAACTTAATTTGCATATAGGGCTTATTAAGTGCTTCCATACCCCCAAATTTATAGGCATCTTCATTCATTTCATCGACCATAGTATCAAGCACGTCATCAACGGTTACAATGCCAATGACATGGTTACTTTCATCAACTACAGGCACAGAGAGAAGATCATGGCGCTGGAAAAGGCGTGCGATATCTTCATGATGTGTGAAAGGTGATATTGTAATGGGCGAGTCATGGGTAGGGACATTAAGAATTTGTTCATCAGGTGAGGCAAGAATAAGGTTACGCAGGGAAACAGCTTTGAGAAGAGTACCTGTTTTGGGGTCAATTACATAGCTGGTATAAACTGTTTCACGTGTTCGCTCGACCTCACGAATGTGATCCAAAGTTTTTTGTATGGTCCAGTTTGAAGGAACGGCTATAAACTCTGTTGTCATCAGTGCTCCTGCTGTATGATCAGGATAACTGGTGAGTTTTTTAAGTTCAGCGCGCGTTAAGGGGTTAAGCAAGGCATAAAGTCGTGTACGGGTTTCCTTATCCATTTCTTGAAAGACGTCTGCAGCAGCATCGGCAGACATGCCATCAAGAATTTCAACAGCACGATTTATAGGGAGAAGTTCTAGGATGGCAGCAGGTTGCTCAAGCTCTGGTTTATCAAAAAGTTCGATAACATAATCAAGAGGCAGAAGACTAAGAATAGTTACACGTTCCATGATATCGAGGTCATTGATGATATCAATAGAGTCTGCAAAATGCTGGTTCTTTAACTTTTCAGCGAGAGCTTCAGGAGAAAAATTTTTGAAGTCGAAGGCCGTTTTGATTTCAGTCATGATAAAGTACCTCCTGAAGAGTTGGAGAGTTGTAAATCTAGATAATAGATGAGATAAAAACAAAAGTTTATGGAAGATTTAAAAAAACTCCCCAGCTATATTCCCAATTGTTAATATTTGAAGTAAAGTCAAGGATAAATTATAAGTTATAAACAAGTTTCTGAATCACTAAAACGAGAATACAGCTTAATTTGAGGATAATATAAAAACGTAAATGTAAAAATCAGTTCTGATTTTACCATCATTTCTTTAATGCAGTTTGCGATTTTCAAAAGAATCTACAGCAATATTTTATAAAGAGTGGAGATTATGCTTTTCTCCAAGTGTTTTTGTTAATATGCAATTCTATTGTGATGTGCGAGCGAATAATCTTTATTGCTTCAATAGAATATGGTTTGAATGAAAGAACTTTACGATTTTCAGGTTTTTTATTCAATAGCGTTTTGAAAGGTAGTTTTGAAACTCACGAAATAGTTTTAGTATGTTATCAATTTGTGTCGTAAAGATAATTGTTACAGTTTAAATTTATAATGGAGACATAAAGTATTATGACAAAAGCAGCAGTGTTGGACTGGAAGGGATTTTCAGGTCTTCCTGATTTTTCTTCTATAAGTGACGAAGATTTTAAACCCGCTTTTGAACAGGCACTTCAAGAAGCAGAAGAAGAACTAGAGGCAATTGCGATGGTGCAAGAACCACCAACGCTTGAGAATTTTTTGCAGCCTTTTGAGCTTTGCGGCAAAGCGCTTGATCGTGTCTGTTCAATATTTTTCTTACGCACCAGTGCTCATACGAATGTATTAATTCAACAGCTAGAGCAAGAGTTCGTTGTAAAACTTTCTCGTTATTCTTCAAAAATGATGATGGATGCACGGATATTTGCGAAAATAGATGTACTTTATAAACAGTCGCAGTTGGGCACATTTGAGAGTGAAACAACACGTGTTCTTGAATTATGGTGGAAAAAGTTTGTTTGTCATGGGGCAAAACTCGATGAAAAAGCTAAGAAACGGCTTTTGGAAATTAATGAAAGACTTGCTTTTTTAAATGCTACTTTTGGACAAAATGTCTTAAATGATGAAGCTGAATGGATTCTGTTTTTAAAACAAACAGACTTATCTGGTTTACCGCAAGATCTCATTGCTTCAATGAAGGAAATTGCGTGTGAAAGAGGCAATGAAAAAGCGTATGCATTAACACTAGCACGTTCGATTGTTGAACCTTTTTTAAAATTCTCTGATCGTCGTGATTTGCGTGAGGTTGCATTCCAAGCTTGGGCTAAACGTGGTGAAAATAATAACAAGAATGATAATAAAACAATTATTGTAGAGATTGTTGCGCTTCGAGATGAGCAGGCTAAATTATTGGGATATAAATCTTTCGCAGATTTGAAGCTCGATAATACTATGGCTAAAAGTGTTGATTCCGTTATGGATTTGCTTATGCCTGTATGGGAGCGCGCAAGAGCGAAAGCTTCTACTGAGCAAATTGACTTACAAAATTTTGCCAACAATCAGGGCAGCAATGAATCTTTAGCTGCTTGGGATTGGCGTTATTATGCTGAAAGACTTCGCACTGAAAAACTTTCTTTCGATAGCGCTGAGATTAAATATTATTTTCAGCTTGATCTTATGATTAAAGCGGCTTTTGGGGTAGCCGAAAAACTCTTTAGCATTACATTTGAAGAAAAAAACGCTGTTACACTTTGGCATCCTGATGCACGTTTGTGGGAAGTAAAAAAGTCTGATGGAAGTCTACTTGGGCATTTTATTGGTGATTATTTTGCGCGTTCTTCAAAACGCTCCGGTGCGTGGATGAGTAGTTTGCAATCACAACATAAATTGGATGGCGGACAAAAGCCTATTATCTACAATGTTTGTAATTTTGCTAAACCACCTAAAGGGGAAGTTGCTCTTTTATCACTTGATGATGCACGTACGCTTTTCCACGAATTTGGACATGCATTGCATGGTTTGCTTTCTGATGTCACATGGCCATCTGTGTCGGGAACATCTGTTTCACGTGATTTTGTTGAGCTACCTTCTCAACTTTACGAACATTGGTTAACAGTACCAGAGATATTAAAATCTTATGCTATACATACAAAAACAGGTCATCCTATGCCACAAGAGTTGATAGATAAAGTCTTAGTAGCACAGACATTTAATGCAGGATTCTCTGCCGTTGAATTTATCTCATCAGCTTTAGTGGATATGGCTTTTCATCAAGGCGAAACAGTCACTGATCCAACAGTGTTTGAACGCCAAGAATTAGAAAAGCTGCAAATGCCTGATACAATTATTATGCGTCATCGTCCCCCACATTTTATGCACGTGTTTGCGGGAGATGGTTATGCATCTGGTTACTATTCTTATATGTGGTCGGAAGTGCTTGATGCTGATGCTTTTCAAGCTTTTGAAGAAACGGGAGATGTTTTTAATTCAGAGCTTGCTGATAAGTTGAAACGTTTTATTTACTCCGCTGGAGGAAGTCGTGATCCAGAGGAGCTTTATAAAGCTTTTCGGGGACGAATGCCTTTACCAGAGGCAATGATTAACAAACGTGGACTATAAGATATAACGGTATGGTTAACACCATGCCGTTTTCATATTATTCGAAAGGTACAGTTGCGATTTATGCAAATTTTCTCTTCATTATAGCTCTGTAAACAGAGTTTTTTATCTTATTCGCTTTTTGTTTATAGAGGAAAATAGATTTTGTATTTTAAATAGACATTATGGGAAAGAAAAATTATCAGCTCGATCTTTTTGATGCCCATTTGGTGGAAACCATGATTTTTTTATAAAACTTGACTTTCTTTTGCCTAAAAGGTGAGTGTTTTTTTGTACCATATCATCGAGGTTCATTGGAAGCTGACGCATAATTTTACTCCGCTCTTGATTCTCTGATTCTTGTATAAGTTTTTGAATAGCTTTATCGGTTGAGTATGAATTTTCATGAGAAAAGGCGTGAAAATTTAAAATATTTTTCAATGGTTTTTCTAAATAAGAGGCAATTTTTTTCTTTCCTTCAGGGGTGAAATGCATGCCATTATTGGTGCGTAATTTGGTTGTTTTTCCATTAATATCATAGCCTGAAAAAGAAAAAATTCCTTCTTCATCACTAAAGCCGCTCCAGATATCGAGAAAATACCCTCCTGCTGTTTCTGTTTCTTGTTTATAGAGCGCATTAAAAATTTTCATTTTTTGTGTCAAAAGGTCATTTCCAAAAGAAGGTTGACCTATCCATATCCATGATTTTCCAGAGGCGTGAAGACTTTCAGTAATTTCGATAATTCTTTGTTTGTAGATGCGTATCCATTCTGACTGATCTGTGTTAATCATGTTATGAGAGTCTGTGATGGGTTGATTATCATTTGCACCGATCATCATGATAATAACATCGGGGCTATTTTGGTCAATGAGTTTAGAAATATTGCTTTGCCAAGAATAATAATCCGTTCGAACTAAGCCGGAAGCTGGTATTGTGTTGTTCATGATAACGATATCGCTATTATTTATAAAAAACTTTTTAAGTGCATCGGCAACAGCGGAGGCTGCAAAATCCCCTACAACAAGAATGCGTTTTGCATTCTCATTTTTTAGCTTTTGTATGTTTTTTTGTGTTACGATCTTTTTTTGCGGCTTGTCTATTTTTTGTTCTATAATTTGCGGTGGCTGCTGTGTCTGTTTGTTTTGTTGTGATAACCATTTGAAGAAGTTCGTTGCTTTACTTGGGGATGGCTGTAAGATCCCCACAATAGAAAGTGAAAACAGCAATAATGTCAAGTATATCAGGCGAAAAGAAGACAAAACCTTAGTTTCCATTATTGTTTGCGAAGGAGAAAAAGCACTTGAGATGATGGATATCCATTTTCTTTTAGACCGTAATGCAGCTGAAAAGCTTTGATTGCTTTGCGAGAGGCTGTTCCGATTTGTCCATCAATATCTCCTTTATAATATCCCAATGCACTTAAGCGAGATTGCAGTTCTTTGCACTCTTGGAAGGTAATAGGCTGAAAAGGTCTTTGCCAATCATGCACTAATCCAAGATGTCCAGCAATACGATCAGCAAGAAGGGAAACAGCAAACGCATAACGATCTGCATTATTATAATGTTTCAGAACAAAGAAATTTTTTGTGACTAAAAATATAGGTCCTTTTGCTCCATCTGGATATTTTAATATTGCTTGTTCAGCTGATGTAGGAAGAGGGTGCCCATTTGCGTGTTTTACACCTAATTTTTTCCATTGTTCAAAGGAATACCAGCCTTCAGGAAGGTTTTTCCCCTGCGGCACTTTTACCTCTACTCCCCAAATAAGATTAGGTTGCCAGCCATTTTTGTGGAGAAGGTTAGCAGCAGTAGCCAGAGCATCTGGAACAAAGTTCCAGATATCACGCCGTCCATCTTGATTTATATCAACAGCATAGGCGAGATAACTGCTTGGAATAAATTGTGTATGTCCCAATGCTCCGGCCCAAGATCCAGTGAGTTGAGAGCGTTTAATTTCACCACTTTGTAGAATTTTCATAGCAGCAATCAGCTGTGTATATGCGTATTTTTCGCGTTTTTTATCGGCATAGGCTAGGGTTGCAAGTGAGCGAATGGCATCACGCATTACACTTTTATTGGCTAAAATTTTCCCATAATTGCTTTCCATTGACCAAATAGCAAGCAGAATATTACGGTCAACACCAAAACGTTCTTCAATTTGAAGAAGCCATTTGTTCCATTTTTTTGCTTGGCGCCGTCCTTCCACAATTGCGATATCATGGACACGATTATCGAAATAGTTCCAGGAAGGAGCAACAAATTCCGGTTGGTATGCGGCGCTTTTTAGAACTTCAGGATCAATGGCATTAACACCTTTAAACGCCATATGAAACGTAGAAGGGGTAATATTGTGAGCAATAGCTATTTTTTTAAATTCTTTAATCCAGTGTTTAAATCCGCTATCAGCATATGAAAGGGATATAAAAAACATAAAAAAAGCAGAAAAAATAACGGCAGAGACAGTGAAAAGAGTTCTCCAAGCTATTGACTTCTCTAAAAAAGAGAAAGTCTTCAATTCTGTTTTTTGCATTTTGAAATCCCCATTAATATTCAATTCATTAGATGTGCAATAACTTTATTTTGTATTTAGTTTAATCGATAATATGATCAAGAAGAGGAAAAAACTGAAATAAATAACTCATTTTAATCCTTTCAATAAATTCTCAGACTCTTTTTACATTTTGATTGCCCATTATAATGATAATCAAAACAATAAGATATCTTTTTTACCATTTCGTAAAAACATATGATAAATAAAACAAAAAAGTTATATGAATTCATTGAGGAGGGTGAGTGTGCGTAAAATCCGGAAAGCAGTATTCCCAGTAGCAGGTCTTGGTACGCGTTTCCTTCCTGCGACAAAAACGATTCCTAAAGAAATGCTAACAGTTGTTGATAAACCTGTTATTCAATATGTTGTGGATGAGGCGAGGGAAGCTGGTATTGAGCATTTTATTTTTGTGACTGGACGTAACAAAGCAGTCATTGAGGATTATTTTGATGCGCAAGTTGAATTATACACGACACTTGCTGAATGTGGAAAGAAAGAAGATCTTGCACACTTATACCGTTTACAGCCATTACCAGGGTCAACTTCTTTCACTCGGCAACAACAACCTTTGGGATTAGGGCATGCTCTTTGGTGTGCGCGTGAATTAGTTGCAGGGGAACCTTTTGCTTTATTATTACCCGATATGTTGATACAGGCGAAAAAGGGCTGTCTTTCTGAAATGATGAGCCTTTATGAAAAGGTGGGTGGGGGGAATATTATAGCAGTTCAGGAATGCGATCCTAGAGAAACACATAAATATGGTATTGTTGGGAAAGGCAAACAGATTGCAAATGGTTTTGAAATCACAAAAATGGTAGAGAAACCGGCACAAGGAACGGCACCATCAAATTTGTACATCAATGGACGTTATATTTTGCAGCCAGAAATTTTTAATATTCTTTCCACTCAAGAACGGGGAACAGGAAATGAAATTCAATTAACAGATGCTATGATGCGGCTTTCAAATGAGCAAGATTTTTGGGGTTTGCAAGTAAAAGGGCGCACTTTTGATTGCGGTTCTAAAGCTGGTTTTATTGAAGCCAACGTTGCATTTTCTTTGGCACGCGCTGATATGCACAGCCACGTTTCTGCTTCATTGAAAAATTTACTGGAAACCATTAATGTTGAAAAGTGATATAGATCCCTCACTTAATTTTATTGATCGAATTTGATTATGACAATACCGTCTCCTCATATGGCTTTGCAAGGTGCAGTAGCATCAGCGCTTAAAACACTTGCTAGTGAAAAGCAGGGGCTTGAAGCTCTTGAAAAAGCTCTTCTGGAAAGTCTTTCTTCTTCTTTTGAAGCGGCTGTTCAAACTATTAGAAATGCTCGTGGACATGTGGTTATTACTGGTCTTGGAAAAAGTGGTCATATAGGGACAAAAATTGCAGCAACCTTAGCCTCAACTGGAACACCTGCCTTTTTTGTTCACGCTGCAGAAGCCAATCATGGTGATCTTGGTATGATTGGCTCTGATGACGTTATTCTTGCTTTATCATGGTCTGGTGAAACTCAAGAGTTAAGTGGTATTATGAGTTATGCGGCGCGTTTTCGTATCCCCCTTATTGCGATGACATCAAGTAAGCACTCTGTGTTAGGACGACAAGCTGATATTGTACTATTATTACCAAAGATAGAAGAGGCTTGCCCCCATGGTTTAGCCCCTACAACTTCAACAATTATGCAATTGGCAATGGGAGATGCATTAGCGGTTTCTCTTTTAGAAATGCGTGGTTTTACCGCAACGGATTTCAAAATATATCATCCTGGTGGTTCTCTTGGTGCAAGCCTTAAATACGTGTGTGATATTATGCATGAGGGTGATAATATTCCTTTGGTTATGCAGGGAACAGCTATGACTGAAGCGATGAATGTTTTGGTGGAAAAACATTTTGGTTGTGTTGGTGTTGTGAATCAAGAAGGTGAACTAATCGGAATTGTAACTGATGGCGATCTTGCACGTAACATTCATTTTAATTTATCAAAATTTAATGTTGACGAGGTGATGACCAAAGCTCCTAAAGTTGTAAAGCCAAATACACTTGTTGGTGCAGCAACAGCTTTTATTAATGATCATCAGATTGGTGCATTTTTTGTGGTTGAAGATAAAAAACCGATAGGAATTGTTCATTTTCATGATCTTTTGCGCATTGGCGCTGCTTAGATTAAGCTTCCCTATCAAATAAAATGTTATTTTAGGTTGAAATAGATTGAATGATACAAAGTTACAATTTTATTGTGAGGTGGCTTTACTGATATTTTGTGGAAGAAAATGATTATTTTACGCATTTCATAATGTTTAGAAAATTTTCAGGGTAAAGATTATACTAGCCTCTTTGCGTATTTTAGAGAGGATTTTCTATCAGGAGGAGAAAGGATATCGCCTCCTGCTTAATGTGTGTGCTCCCTCTGTTCTTAAGAGAGGTTTCCCTTGTACTTTGTTAAGATTTCCGCTTAAGGAAAAACTGTGCTCCTGTATGTGAGGTGCAGAGAAGTTGTGTGGCGTCATATGACATTGTACAATTGACTCTAGAAATTGTTCCACGGAGAATAGAGCGTATTTCAATTTCTATATTTTGGGCATTGAGATAATTATATGCTCCTTCTGATAGTTTTTCTTCTGTATCTGCTGCATGCGTTTCAAAAACACCATTGTGGAAAGAAGAAATAATACCATTCTCATCAACCCATTTTCCATCAATTCCAGTTGGCATATTTGAGTTATAATATCGCGAAAAGTTACAGGCACTTAACAGCAAGGCGGTAATTGTAAGACATAAAATATGATAGGT
Source organism: Bartonella sp. AA78NXGY (assembly GCF_042197005.1). NCBI lineage: Bacteria > Pseudomonadati > Pseudomonadota > Alphaproteobacteria > Hyphomicrobiales > Bartonellaceae > Bartonella > Bartonella sp. AA78NXGY. Next base: position 93,792 of record NZ_JBHIRI010000007.1, on the reverse strand, counting down.
ATGTTTCATTTATTGCACTCTATTTAGATTATTTTGCTCTCTAGTTTCTATAACATTATTAAATTACCCCATGAGTCAATATGAAAAATTTGATAAAAATCAATGAAAAAGCAAAAAAATGGAAAAAAATGCCTTAATGTTGTATTTAATTGACAGCTTGATGAATTTCGTAAGTGAAACACAAGAGGTAAAATATTTCTTATGGTTTACAACAATTTTTATATTAAGCTGCTAAGTAGTCTCAAAGGAGATTATTGACATTATGGTTGGTCCCATTCTTGTTGCGAGTGAAGATTATGGAAGACGTATAGAACTTTCTTCTATGCTGCGAGGTTTTGGTTATCGTGTCATTGAAGCAGAAAATGGTCTCCGTACGATTGATCTTTTACACAGGCGTAAAAACATTGTGCTTGCACTCCTTGATGTCGTTATGAGTGATTTGAGTGTGAGCGATTTGATTAAAATGATTAGAGTTGCTGGTGTTTCTGTTCCTATTGTCGTTATAGCACAACAAGAGAATCAGCATTTACTCCAGAAAGCTTTAACAGCTGGAGCTATTGATTATTGGATCCATCCAGTAACATTATTACGTGTAAGAGTTACTTTGGATATCCTTGCTCTTATTTCTGCCTTGGAGCATGAGGTTCGAGATATTCGGCGAAAAAAAGAGAATCATTTACGGTTTTCTGATCTTTGCGTAAAAAGTAGAGCTATGCAGATAGTATTAGAACAATCGAGACAAGCAGCAACTTCTTTACAGAATCTTTTGATAGAGGGAGAAGCTGGAACAGGACGTGAGACATTAGCTCGGATTATTCATCATGAGGGATTATTTTCGGAGGGTGTTTTTGTTCGCTTTCAATGTTCAGCCATCGTTGATCCAGAAGAAGAAAATCAGCAGTGGTTTAAAGAATTCCTACCATTGGTTTCTTCTCTTGAAAAAGGGACACTTTGCCTTTGTGATATTGATCGACTTGAGCCCATACAGCAAAAACGGTTTGCTCATTACCTTAAAGAAAGGGAAAGGGATACAAAAGGAGATTTTTTTCCTTTTCGGATCATCGCTATTTCAACATCGCGTTTAAAGGACTTGGTTAATGAGAACTTTTTTTTGCATAGTTTGTTTGAACAATTTTCTCACTTGTCTATTAGCGTTCCTGCTTTACGAGAATTAAGGGATGATTTTCCAGAGATCACACAACGTTTGATTGATCGCATTATCACAGAAACAGGGCGATCACATGTCCATGGTTTAGCAGGCTCTGCTCTTTCCTTGCTTATGCAGTATGATTGGCCTGGCAATAGAAATGAGCTTGAAACCTTTTTATTTCGTGCGATTTTACTCAGTGAAGGACCGTTATTAACTGTTCGAGATTTTCCGCAATTAATGGGAAATTCATTAATGAATGTTCCCAATATCATTGAGGGTAATATGCAAGAAGATAATGAGCAAGAATCGATAAAATTTTTGAATACTGATGGGCATGTACGTACTTTTGCAGAAATGGAGCATGATATTATAGAGAAAGCGATTAAACATTATAAAGGACATATGAGTGAGATTGCGCGTCGCCTTCATATTGGTCGCTCTACACTTTATAGAAAAATGGAAGAATTGAGAGCAATAAGAAATCAAGAACGAAAGTAAATTCATAACAAATTTCTCTTCATGACAAGCAAGCGTTTCAAAAAATAGAGTGAATTTTGATAAAGTCCGTGGGGGAAAGCTGAAGAAAACAATCATTTATTGTAAAATTTATCTATAGTGGATGATTTTGTTGATTTAAATCAAATATAAATTTTATGTGACTATTTTAATCGTTTGTTTCAATTTATACAATTTTAGTTAAGTTTACATTTATTAAAACAGAGAAGCATTTTTAAAAACTTTTAAATACTACCGCTAAAATTTTTGTATCATCAATATTAAATTTATACTCTCTTAAGCAAGAAGTGGCATTTTACCTGCTATACGATTAAGATAAAGTGATTAGTGTTATCGTTTGCATTACTGATGATGTGATAGTTTAAAATAGAAAGTTTGCCCTCTTTGACTCTTTTACAGATTGTTATTGGTTTTGTCCTCTTTTTTTTTATTGCATCTATGTTGGCAATCTACACCTATGGGCGTTTTGTGAAAAATGCTAGGGGAAAATGTTCTTATGCGTTACCTCTTCAGAAAGATGAAACTAAGCTTGATCGTATCGTCAGTCAATTAGCTGAGAAAGAAAATGGATTGGGGATTGATAAAGATGCCCTTTCCCTCATTATCAGCAATTTGGATGCGTTTTGTGTTCGGGCAATAGGAGCTGCAGAGGCTGGACGTAGCCTTGATCTGATGTATTATATTTGGGATGATGATTTAACGGGGCGCCTATTATTAAGTGAAATAGTTGAGGCAGCTGATCGAGGGGTTCGGGTACGGCTTCTTTTGGATGATATTAATGCTCAGGCACGTGATCCAGCTTATATTGCACTAGATAAACATCCTTATATTGAGGTGAGAATGTTTAATCCAGGGCGATCGCGTAAAGGTGGTTTACGCCGTGGTTTAGAAATTATATTACGGGCAATTACTGTAACACGTAGAATGCATAATAAAGCTTTTATTGTTGATGGCAGGGTCGCTTTTGTAGGAGGACGTAATCTTGCAGATTCTTATTTTGATGCTGGTAAAGAATCCCATTTTCGAGATTTAGATTTGATGTTAATCGGTCCTTCTGTTAAAAAGGTAGAAAGTATCTTTGATGATTTTTGGAATAGTGCTGTTGTTTTGCCAATTCATACTTTGGTTGTTCCTAAAAGCGCAAGTGATCTTAGCTATTGGAAAGATAAATTACGAAAGTTTCGTGATTCCAAGGTTGCAAAAGTTTATTTAGATTATGTCAAAGAGCACATTAACTTTAATTGTTTTATCCAAACAGGAAAGCGGTTATTTTTAGCAGACAAAGTTGTTGTTCTTTCTGATCCTCCAGAAAAAGCATTGCGTAAAAAAGCAAGCAATTGGCTTATGAAGGCACTTTCAAAGGTTATTGGAAATGCCCAAAAAACGGTTCAGATTACGTCACCTTATTTTGTTCCTGGTAAGGTTGGCACGCAGAATTTTAGTAATTTGGTTTCAAAGGGTGTTGATGTCAAAATTCTGACAAATTCTTTAGCTGCTACTGATGTAGCATTAGTGCATGGTGGTTATGTACCTTATCGTAAGGCGTTGTTGAAAAGTGGTGTTAATCTTTATGAATTAAAAGCGGAAGGCAATACTCATGGGTTACGATTGTTTCGATCGAGTAAGGCAAGTTTACATGCCAAAGCTTTTTTAATTGATCGTAAAACAGCTTTTATTGGATCTTTAAATTTTGATCCAAGATCAGCATCATTAAATACAGAAATGGGCATTCTTTTTGAATGTGCTCCCATTACAGCAAGATTAGATTTGTTGTTTTCTGAAGAAACCACAGGGGAAATGAGCTATCATCTGCGTCTTGGTGATAATAATCGTATTTATTGGGATTTTATTGAAAATGAAAAAAAATATAGCATTGACTATGAGCCAGAAAGCAATTTTTGGCGTCGCGCATTTGCAAAAATAATAAGTTGGTTACCTATTGAATCACAATTGTAAATTTTTATAAACCACACTTAAAAAAAATATTTATTTTTCTTTTCATTTTGTTTGTAGCATGGCATAATTTTTTGCCAATCTACCATGTATGAGAACCGCAGTTGTATTTTAAAGCTTCTTGCGGTGTTTTATTATAAAAGGAATTTTGATATGGCAAAGATTGTTGAAACGGGGACAGGTGCATTGGCACTGACTTTTGATGATGTACTTTTACAACCCGGTCATTCTCTTGTTATGCCTAGTCAAGTGGATCTCAGTACGCGCATTGCAGCGGATATTAAGCTCAATTTGCCATTGCTTTCTGCGGCAATGGATACGGTAACAGAATCGCGTTTGGCAATTGCTATGGCTCAAGCTGGTGGTCTTGGGGTTATTCATCGTAATATGTCTCCTGCAGAGCAGGCAGAAGAAGTTCGCCAAGTAAAAAAGTTTGAATCTGGTATGGTTGTTAATCCAGTCACCATTGGACCAGATGCAACACTTGAAGAAGCAAAATCTTTGATGCGCTCTCATGGTATTTCCGGTATTCCGGTTGTTGAAAATGGTGCTAAAGGTGAAACTGCTGGACGGCTTGTTGGCATTTTGACAAATAGGGATGTGCGTTTTGCATCGGATCCTAAACAAAAAATTTATGAATTAATGACGCATGAAAATTTAATCACAGTGCGTGAAAATGTTCAACTCAGTGAAGCGAAGTATCTTTTACATCATCATCGTATTGAAAAATTATTAGTTGTGGATGAACAGAATCGTTGTGTCGGACTGATAACAGTTAAGGATATTGAAAAAGCAAAATTAAATCCAAACGCTGCCAAAGATTCACAAGGTCGCTTGCGTGTTGCAGCTGCAAGTAGTGTAGGGAACGATGGGTTTGAGCGGGCTGAACGATTAATTGATGCAGGCGTTGATATTCTAGTAATTGATACTGCACATGGACATTCTCAGCGTGTATTAGACACTGTTGAGCGTATTAAAAAAATGATGTTTTCTCCAGCTATTATTGCTGGTAATGTGGCGACTGCTCAAGCAACACAGGCTTTGATTGACAGTGGTGCGGATGCTATAAAAGTTGGGATTGGTCCTGGTTCTATTTGCACAACGCGAATTGTTGCAGGTGTTGGTGTTCCTCAGCTTGCAGCCATTATGAATGCTGCAGAAGTTGCTGAAAAAGCGGGCATTCCCGTTATTGCTGATGGGGGGATAAAAGCTTCGGGTGATTTTGCTAAAGCCTTAGCAGGTGGGGCTTGTGCTGCTATGATTGGCTCTCTTTTAGCGGGTACAGAAGAAAGTCCTGGCGAAGTCTATCTTTATCAAGGACGATCCTTTAAAGCTTATCGCGGCATGGGATCTGTTGGTGCTATGGCACGAGGATCGGCAGATCGCTATTTTCAAGATGATGTTCGTGATGAACTTAAGTTGGTTCCTGAAGGTGTGGAGGGGCAGGTGGCTTATAAAGGTCCTATAGCATCAGTTCTACATCAGCTTGCTGGTGGACTTCGTGCTTCGATGGGGTATGTTGGAGCAAAAGATCTCGTAGAGTTTCGTGAAAAAGCAACGTTTGTACGTATTACGAATGCGGGACTCCATGAAAGTCATACGCATGATGTTTCTATCACACGAGAGAGTCCAAATTATCGTGGGCCAGTTTAAAGATACAAGAGCCTAATATCATATTGCATAAATATAAAATTTTCCGAGAACAAGAAAGAGAGACTGCGCTTTTTTCTGTTTGTAATTTGGTGTAATAATCCCAAAAAGGAAAGAATTAGAGGTTAAAATTCTAATTCTTTCTGTTAAGACTATATGAAATAAGTTATATAAAATTAGAATTAACTTTTTGTTGTCTTCCGTCCAGTCTTTGACGCACGTTGGCGAGTGTTTGTCTGATCACTTTGGACGGATTTCTTTCCGTTGTTTGAGGGCGTTGTATTATGACGGCTTTTAGACGAAGTTGTTTTTCCATTATTATAAGTCATTATTTTCTCCTTTAAAATTGTCTGGCAGTTGCCATTAGAGTAAAAACGGTCATGCCAAATAGTGGTTCCAAGCATTTTCTAAAAAGTTAATTTTTTGTTGAACGTAAGATGAGCTTGTTTAATTTTATGAGAAGATTTTTTCTATTGTTCAGACAATCCTCGTAAACTTTATTTTACGCAAATAAATTAAAGAGTTTGTTTTTTTCGTAATGCATGGCGGAAATAAGTTTTTTATGGATGGCTACGTATCTTTTAGTATAAGAGGTAGAAGGATAAAAAACGAATGGGCAGAAGATGAAAGGAAAAATTTAGATACTCTAAATTGGATCTTATAAAAAAGTATGATCAGATCATTTTAATATTGAATGTAAATTTTTTATGGCGTTGAGAAGGTTTCATTGGCAAGAAGGCGATAATATTATTTTTTTAGATGATTTAAAATTTTATTATTTTAATGGGAGAAATGAATGCGATTAGGTGGGCGTTTGCAAGCAGCAATAGATGTTCTCACAGAGATAGAAATGAAGCATCGCCCAGTAGGAGAAGCTTTAAAGGATTGGGGTCTTTCTCATCGCTTTGCTGGAGCAGGTGATCGTGCAGCTATTGGTACAATCGTTTATGATGTTTTAAGACGACGTTATTCTTTACAATGGCGTATGGAGAGTGATGATATCCGAGATATCGTTTTTGGTGCCTTATTAGATTCTGGAAAAATGACGCTGGAGCAAATTGACGGTGAGTTGGCAGAAGATCGGTTTGCACCGCAGTTATTAGGGGCTAAACAGCGTAAATCGTGGCAAGGTCAGCAATTAGTGGATGCTCCAGACTATATTCGTGGTGATATTCCGCAATGGTGTCAAGCGCATCTGCGTCCTTTATTTGGTGATAATTGGATCACTGAAGCGGCTGCGTTAGCAACGCGTCCTTCTTTAGACCTACGGGTAAATAACCTAAAGGCAACACCAGAAAAGGTGCTGAAAGAATTAGCAAAAACCAAACTTAAATCTTTTCCATGGTTTGGGCAAGCTTTAAGAATTGCACCGATTGAAAAGTTTAATCGTCATCCCAATGTTCAAGTGGAACCAGCTTTTCAAAAAGGACACTTTGAAATACAGGATTTAGGATCTCAAATTGTTGCTCACCTTGTGGAAGCGCAAGAGGGCATGCAGGTATTAGATTATTGTGCAGGTGCTGGGGGCAAAACATTAGCTTTAGCTTCCGATATGAACAATCGTGGGCAAATTTATGCTTATGATTTTGATAAAGTGCGCCTAGCTCCTATTTTTGATCGTCTTCGACGTGCTGGTGTTCGTAATGTACAAACACGAGCACAAAAAGAAGAATTGAAGCCATTAATAGGCCAGATGGATAGAGTTCTACTAGATGCACCATGTAGTGGGACAGGAACATGGCGTCGTCGTCCAGATGCGAAATGGCGTTTAACATTAGAACAAGTGAAACAACGCCAAACAGAACAGAGGGATATTTTGAATGAAGCGATAGCTTATCTTAAGCCAAATGGGCGCCTAATCTATATTACCTGTTCTCTTTTTACAGATGAAAATGAGGAACAAATTTCCCATTTCCTTCAACAACATTCTCATTTTTCTCCAATGGATATGCCAGCGCTTTGGCAGAAACATTTTAGTTTTTCTCCTGTGCAACCAGTTTTTTCAAATTATGGACTTACTTTGTCGCCGGCCACAACAGAAACAGATGGGTTCTTTTTATCTGTGTTGCAAAAAAAACATTGATCCATATTTTTGCACTTTTTATCATAAACTTTACGAGAATAATCTTTTTCTTAAGAAAACAGGCTTGTGAAAAGAGAAAGATTGAATCATAACTCTCATGAGTTTTCTTTTACAATTGTTGATTGGTTTTCTATGAGCATATCACATCCAGACACTGTTCTTATTATTGACTTTGGTTCACAAGTTACACAACTTATTGCACGAAGGGTACGAGCAATGGGAGTGTATTGTGAAATTACTCCTTTTCAATTGGCTTTAGAAGCTGTGCGCCGCATAAATCCTAAAGCTATTATTTTATCAGGGAGTCCTTATTCCGTTATTGATGAGGGCTCTCCGCGTGCTCCAATGGAAATTTTTGAGGCGGGTGTTCCGATTCTGGGTATTTGCTATGGTGAACAAGTCATGTGTATTCAGCTTGGAGGAAAGGTTGAAGCTGGACATGAGCGTGAATTTGGGCGCGCTTTTTTGGAAGTTCAAGAAGAGAGTGCCCTTTTTGATGGAGTGTGGAAAAAAGGTTCTCGTTATCAAGTATGGATGAGCCATGGTGACCGTGTGGCAGCTTTACCGGAAGGTTTTCGTGTCATAGGAACCTCAAAAGGTGCTCCCTATGCGGCTATTGCTGATGAGAAAAGGCATTTTTATGCGGTACAGTTTCATCCTGAAGTTATCCATACACCAGATGGTACAAAACTTTTGCAAAATTTTGTTCATAAGATCTCTGCTATTAAAGGTAATTGGTCAATGGCTTCTTATCGTGAGCAGGCAATTGCGACAATACGACAAACAGTTGGGAAAAGTCGTGTGATTTGTGGTCTTTCAGGGGGAGTGGATTCATCTGTTGTAGCGGTACTCCTTCATGAAGCCATAGGAGATCAACTGACATGTATTTTGGTAGACCATGGGCTGATGCGCAAGAATGAAGCTGAAGAAGTTCTCACGCTCTTTCGTGATCATTATAATATAGAGCTTATTCACGTTAATGCTGCTGATGTGTTTCTTAATGCTTTAAAAGGTGAGACAGATCCAGAAAAAAAACGCAAAACAATTGGTCGCCTTTTTATTGAAGTTTTTGAAGAAGAAACGAAAAAAATAGGAGGTGCAGAGTTTTTAGCACAAGGAACACTTTATCCAGATGTCATTGAGAGTGTGTCTGCTATTGGTGAAACGGTAACCATTAAAAGCCATCATAATGTGGGTGGACTACCAGAACAGATGAAGATGAAACTTGTAGAACCGTTGCGTGAACTCTTTAAGGATGAGGTTCGCTCGCTAGGGCGAGAGTTAGGGCTACCGGAGCAGTTTATTGGTCGCCATCCTTTTCCAGGTCCCGGCCTTGCAATTCGGTGTCCAGGTGCTGTAACACGTGAAAAATTAGAAATTTTACGCGAAGCAGATGCTATTTATCTTGAGGAAATCCGTAAGGCCGGACTTTATGATGAAATTTGGCAAGCTTTTGCTGTTCTTCTTCCAGTTCAAACTGTTGGTGTTATGGGGGATGATCGCACTTATGAATTTGTTTGTGCTCTTCGCGCCGTCACATCTGTAGATGGAATGACCGCTGATTTTTATCCTTATGATATGGCATTTTTAAGTAAGACAGCAGCACGTATTATTAATGAAGTTAGAGGAATTAATCGTGTTGTGTATGATGTAACCTCAAAGCCTCCTGGTACCATTGAATGGGAATAATTGAAATGAAGGATAAGCCTTTTTCAGAATAAAATATGACTGAGGGTTTGATATTCGAAAAGTGTAGAAAAAATCATTTAAAAATGATTGTGTATTTTCATATGATATAAGCTTTTATCTGGCAATCTGTACGTCAATATCGTTTAAAATTGAGAAGTGTGGGATTTTGCATGTCTGAGAAAAAAATTGTTGCACACCGTGGAGGAGCTCATCTTTATCCTGAAAATACCCTTTCGGCATTTAATAATGCTATAGCGTTAGGTGTTGATGAAGTTGAATGCGACGTTCATTTGCTAAAAAGCGGTGAAGTGGTTGTCTTTCACGACTTCCGTCTAGACCAATTGGTTGGAAAAAAGGGGTATATTCACGACATTGATAATGAAACACGCAAACAACTCTGCGTAAAAGGAAGCCAAGAAGCACCTCCCTTATTAGAAGAAGTGCTTGATCTTTTAGCACCAACGAATGTTGCATTGCATCTTGAAATCAAGACATGCGGTGAAGTGGAGCGCGAAACAATATTATCCCAAAAAGCGCTTGCGCTAATAAAAAGCCGAAATTTATCAGAACGGGTTTCTGCTATTAGTTTTGATCCTTTTATCCTTCGTCCTTTTATTGAAGCAGGAATACCATCTGGTCCATGTGTTGATAATTTCGAAGGTGATATGTACCGTCATTTTTCTGAATGGAAGCAATTAGGTTATTCTGATCTAAGTTTAGATGGCTCTATTGTTTCACAGAACTTTATTGAATCAGCTCTTGTGGCTGGTTTTACTGTAGGGGTATGGACAATTAATGGAAAAGCTCGGTTATCATATTGGCTTGATATGCCTGTACATTATATTACGACAGATCAACCTGATCTCGCATTGCAATTGTGTGCACAAAGGTAAAAATACATCAACACAAAAGGAACTATATATCTTCATAAAGTTAGCGTAATGAAAGAAGAAAAATTATCTAATATACGACAATAATACATTGATTTATAATCATAATTAATATTTTATTCATGTGAGTAAGAGACCTTAATACGTAAGATTCTCTTATTTCAAATATTTTTACAATGAATCAATCAAAATCATTCGTTTGCACATTACAAGCAGGGTTGGTGTGTGGATAAAAAATGATTGAGAAAAGAATAAAAATATTCATTTAACGTATTTTAAATGCAAGATTTGTTGAAGCATTAGGATCGCACATGATGATGTCGTTTTGCACTTTTATGAAGTGTAAAAATGATGGCATACAAAAAGTCTTATATACTTTAATGGAGAGGCTTTAGGGCTTATTTTATAGGTGCTATCATGAAATGTAGATGTATTGAAAGATTTTTTAACAGCATGGAAATTGGTTATACAGTGTCATTTTGTTTTGCGTGAGGGGTGTGATCTTGTTACAGGGAAAGAGACTATTAAGCGCTTCAAAATGATTTTCTTAATTTTAAAAAAATTCTATTTGTCTCTTCTTTAAATTCAGTAGCAACATCGTGTTAAAGTTATAAGCCGAAAGTTATAAGACAAATAATAAAAGAATAAACAATTCTTTTTAAAAAAGTAAATCCAGATATTAAAATAGTCATTGAAATGATATTTACGATCTATATCTTTTTACCAAGTGACTTTTCTTATTTAAGCCATCTCACTTTTTTCAGATAGTTACAAACGCGTATTTCGTGAATACATAAGAAAGCTTATAAAAGAAAATAAATAAATTTAAACAAATTCATTTGACCTTTAGGTGGTTCCTGTTTAAATGAGAGAATATGTTTCTGAAATAAAACTGTCATAGCATGTTCATGTGTAATACTATAAATTTAGGGGTAGTTTGTATTCCATCACTTCAGAAAGGGTGAAGCATGAGTCGTTTTTATCTTTCCATAGCGGCCACGGTTGCTATCATAATGTCCACAGCGGGGATGACAGAAAGTTTTGCACAGACAAAAATCAGCTTTTGGCATTCTATGAGTGGTGAATTAGGAAAGCAAACTGAAAGTCTCATTAACGATTTTAATGCAAGTCAATCTGAGTATAAAGTTGTTTCTTCATTTCGCGGTGAATATGAAGAGGGATTGATTTCACTCATTGCAGCATTTCGTGGAAAGAAACAGCCAGTACTTGCTCAAATTTATGACGTTGGTACTGGAACTATGATGGCTGCAAAAGGTGCAATCTACCCATTTTATCAACTTATGGCTGATACAAAACAAGAATTTGATCCTACAGATTATTTCCCTGCTATTAGTGGTTATTACTCCGATGAACAGGGACGTATCGTCTCTATGCCATTTAATATTTCAACACCCATCCTTTATTATAACAAAGATATCTTTAAAAAAGCAGGGCTTGATCCAGAACAGCCTCCTAGAACGTGGCAAGATATAGAAAACTTTTCCAAGAAAATTCTTGAGACTAAAGCGGCAACTTGTGGTTTTACAATGGCTTATGCCGCTCAATGGATTGGTATAGAAAATTTTTCAGCGTTGCATAATGTTCCTTTTGGAACGAAGGAAAATGGCTTTAAAGGACTTGATTCAGAACTTACATTTAATGGACCTTTACAAGTGCGTATGTGGACTGACCTGAAAAAGTGGTCTGATCAAGGTATTTTCCGTTATGGTGGTCCAGCAGGTGCATTAGATTCAACACCAATGTTTATGGCACAAAATTGTGCAATTTTTATGCAATCTTCAGGATCACATGCTGGAATTGTTTCTGAAGCTCAGTTTAATGTGGGGGTTGGTATGCTACCGTACTATAAGGATACAGAAGGAGCACCACAAAATTCAGTTATTGGGGGAGCTTCTATTTGGGCGTTTAAGGGCCATACTCCAAAGGAATATGCAGGGGCAGCCGCTTTTCTTAAATTTCTTTCAAAAACAGAAAATCAAGCAAAATGGCATCAGGAAACAGGTTATCTCCCAACCACAAAAGCGACTTATGAATTGAGCAAAAAACAACATTTCTATGAAAAAACGCCAGGTGCGGATATAGCTATCAAACAGATTAATCTTAATCCACCAACAGTTAACTCAAAAGGGATAAGATTTGGTAATTTACCACAAATTCGTGCCATTCTTGATCAAGAGTTGGAAGCTGTTCTTAGTGGTTCAAAAACGCCGAAAGATGGTTTAGATGAGACCGTTGAACGTGGAAATAAACTCTTGCGTGAATTTGAAAGATCTAATCATTAATTTCGTTTTATTGTTAAACATTAAAGACTCAACAAAAACGGTTGAGTCCTTTTTGTTTACTTTTTTAAAGTCTCTACATTTAAAGAGCCCTATGAATGCAAGAAAAACATGCATATTTTAAAAATAGTCTACTTTCTTACGGACTGCTTTTTCCTCAGCTTCTTGTGACTTTTTTGTTTTTCTTTTGGCCTGCTGCTCAAGCAATAAAATCATCTTTTGAGCGTGAAGACCCTTTTGGCTTTACAACAACCTTTATTGGTTTTGAGAATTATCTAACCGTTCTTTCTGATCCTACTTATCGGCAATCGCTTTTTACAACCGCAGTATTTTCCATCTCAGTTACTGTCGCTTCAATGACAATATCACTTCTCTTAGCTGTCTGTGTTGATCGTGTCATCCGTGCAAAAAAGGCTTATACAATGCTTTTGCTCTGGCCCTATGCTGTTGCTCCAGTATTGGCAGGTATATTGTGGCTGTTTATCTTTCATCCCACCATCGGAATTATCCCTTTTTTTCTCGAGAAAATAGGGGTGCTATGGAATTATCGTATTAATGGCACTCAAGCAATGATTCTTATTGTCATTGCGGCTAGTTGGAAACAAATTTCTTACAATTTTCTCTTTTTCCTTACAGGTCTTCAATCTGTTCCGCGTTCTCAAATAGAAGCAGCCGCCATTGATGGTGCTGGTCCCTTTAAACGATTTTGGACAGTGGTTTTCCCGCAAATTTCACCAACGACGTTTTTCCTTCTTATTGTCAATGTCAATTATGTTATGTTTGATACTTTTGGTATTATTGATAATACAACTTCTGGAGGTCCTGCGCGTGCAACGAGCATCCTCGTCTATAAAGTATATGACGATGGCTTTAGAAATCAAATAATCGGTGCATCAGCAGCACAATCAACAATATTGATGTTGATGGTTATTGTCTTAACGTTTATCCAGTTTCGCTGGATTGAGCGCCGTGTACAATATTAGGAAACAAATTATGGTTGAAAATCGCCCTGTTTTGAAATTTCTAACCCATATTATTCTCATTGTTGGTATTATCATTATTTGCTTTCCAGTTTATGTTGCTATCATTGCATCAACTCATAGTTCAGCAGCATTTAACTCAGGAACACTTCCTCTTTTGCCTGGGAAATATGCTCTGGAAAATTATAAAACAATCTTTGGTGATGGCCTTGCACAGCTGGGTTTGCCCAACCTCTGGCCACTCTTAATGAATTCATTCATTATGGCTCTTGGGATTAGCGTTGGAAAAATTATTATTTCACTTTTGTCTGCTTATGCAATTATTTACATGCGCTTTCCCTTCCGAAAAACTGCTTTTGTTCTTATTTTTGTTACATTGATGCTCCCTGTCGAAGTTCGTATTCTTCCAACCTATGAGATTGTTGCAAAATTGGGGATGGTCAACACCTATAGTGGAATGATTATTCCACTTATTGCATCTGCGACCGCTACATTTTTATTTCGCCAGTTTTTTTTGACTGTTCCAGATGAACTCTTAGAGGCGGCACGTGTTGATGGTGCAGGTCCAGTTAAATTTTTTATGGATATTCTTCTTCCTCTTAGTAAAAGCAATATTGCTGCTTTATTTATCATTATGTTCATTTATGGATGGATACAATATCTCTGGCCTCTTATCATCACAACGGATCAAAATCATCAAACGATCCTTATTATTTTAAAACAGCTTATTGTCGAATCACTTCAACATGATCCTCAATGGAATATACTCATGGCAGTATCGGTTGTTGCCATGGTTCCCCCTGTTCTTGTTGTTATCTTCATGCAGCGGCTTTTTATCAAAGGCCTTATTGAAACGGAGAAGTAATTGTGGCCATAATCCAGTTATCAAATATAAAAAAACAGTATGACAACGGCATTCTGGTCATTGATGATTTAAACTTAACTGTTGCCGATAAAGAACTTCTTGTTCTTGTCGGTCCTTCAGGGTGCGGAAAATCGACCTTATTACGTATTATAGCAGGACTTGAACAAGTTACCTCAGGTGAATTATGCATTGATAACGAATGTATCAATGATCGTGAACCAGCTGATCGTGATATCGCTATGGTTTTTCAAAATTATGCCCTTTATCCCCATATGACAGTTCGTGGAAATTTAGAATATGGTCTTAAAAATCGTAAAACTCCTAAAGAAGAAATTAAAAAACGTATCGCACATGCTGCAAAGCTTTTGGAGATAGAACCATTTCTTGATCGTAAACCACGACAATTATCAGGAGGACAACGTCAGCGTGTTGCAATGGGGCGTGTGATTGTACGTCAACCCCGTGTTTTTCTCTTTGATGAACCTCTTTCAAATCTTGATGCAAAATTACGGGCGCAAATGTGTATTGAAATAAAAACACTACAGCGTTCATTAGGAACAACGAGCCTCTATGTTACCCATGATCAACTAGAAGCTATGACATTAGCTGATAGAATAGTCGTTTTGAATAAAGGAGCTATCGAGCAAATTGGAACACCAATGGAAATTTACGATACTCCAGCAACAACATTTGTTGCTGATTTTATTGGTTCTCCTCCTATGAATTTTCTTGATCGCTATGTCTTAGAACAACATTTAGGGCATTCATTTTCTTATGGTGAAGAAACTGATCTTTTAGCATTCAGACCTGAAATAATCTTATTGGGCGAACATCCAGATAAAGGGCCTGTCTTTCACACAAAAATTGAGCTTATCAAGCTTATTGGAACAGGTTGCCATGTTTTAACGCGTTGGAATGGTATCATCTTTACGATTGAAATAAAAGAACGCTTGACACACGACTATGGTCAAAAACTAAGTTTCACTGTTGCTCATCAGAATTTTCATACTTTTAATAAAAACACAGGAAAGCGCACAAATAATAAGTAAGCATTAATTGATGTGATACGACTCTCTTTTATGCTGCGTCATGATAATGTTGTGTTTTGACTTTCTCGATTACATTCACAAAATCAGAGTATAACCGATGAGATTAAAAATAAAATTTTAAAAGTTTTGGTAATGGTCCATTGTCACATGATGTTGAGAATATTCGAAACACTCATATAATGAAATCTTGCACTTTTATGGTCTATAAGAAGGATATTATTTTCAAACATCAAACATAATAAAGTTCTTTTCATTGTAGAAAAACATCAAGAGATAATAACCATTTATTAACCATATTTCTTCTCATTTAGAAAGGTACTTTATCAATAAAAAACAATCTATTATTATATATTTCCTGATGTAATAATTTATGTATCTTATAAAGAATGAATAAGAAAAATAGAGAGAGAAAATTATTCATAGATGATGGCACTATGCACCTTATATCTTAACTTTGATCCATTTTAGCATCTATAGGGTATAAATTTTTTCTGTAAAATCAACTTTGTTTTATATCATTGTCACCAATCATGAGGATTGAGTATCATTGGTAACATAATCATAGATCTATGATTTTATGAATTTTTTCTTCTCTCTTTCGTAGAAGATTTTTTAAGGTTTCGTGATAGCATCAATGATGGTATTTACATTATGTTCCATCATATCGAGATAAGTTGCTGCAGGGCCATTTTTGTTTGACAATGCATCAGAATAAAGTGTTCCACCAATTGTTAAACCTGTTTCTTTTGCAATCTGTTTTATGAGACGGGGATTAGAAATATTTTCAACGAATAGGGCAGTTGCTTTATTCGCTTTAATTTGTTTTATAAGTTTAGCAACATCGGCTGCGGTTGCTTCAGTTTCTGTTGAAGCACTTTGAGGGGCAAGGATAGTAAAACCATATTCCTTGGCAAAATAGCCAAAGGCATCATGAGATGTGATAATGATACGTTTATCTTTAGGAATGGTAGCAATTTTTGTTTTCAGGGTATTTTGTGCTATTTCAAGTTTTTGGATGTAGGTTTCGGCATTTTTTTTGTAGCTGGTACAGGATTGTGGATCGATTTTACAAAAAGCAGCAGCGATATTCTTCACATAGATTTTGACATTGGGAATTGTTTGCCAAGCGTGTGGATCAATAACGCTGTGGTGGTGATGGGCATTATGTTCTTGATTTTTCATTTTGAGGGAGGGAATGTTAGCGCTAACTTCGACAAGAAGTGCTTTGGTACCACTTGCTGTAATGAGGCGGTCAATGAACCCCTCTAAATGAAGCCCGTTGATGAAAATAATTTGAGCATTTCTAAGAGCCTGAGCATCATGGGGAGTAGGTTCATAAGTGTGGGTATTCGCATTGGGACCTACAAAAGTGGTCATAGAGATATGGTTGTCTCCTACATTTTTTACGAGATCTGCAAGAATAGAAAAGCTCGCAACAACTTTGATTTTATTGTGTGCAGAAGCAGAAAATGGAGAAAGGGCAAGCAATAAAGCTCCAAGAAGAACAAATTTTTGAGCAAACTTAGGCACATTTTTTTCCTTAAAGTGAGGAGGTATAAAAGAGGTGGGGAAACCATGTTACAATAAAGCCACGTGGACTTATCAAACAGGAAACAAGATAAATAAATCCTGCGGCAATGATGATAGCAGGGCCGGAGGGAAGTGAAAGATGAAAAGAAAGCAGGAGACCACATACGCTAGAAATGATTCCAAAAAGAGTGGAAAGCGCGCAAATAGGGCCTAGCCGTGAAAACCAAAAACGGGCTGTAATGGCTGGAATCATCATAATACCAACGGAAAGTAATGTTCCTAGTGATTGAAAGCCTCCAACCAGATTCAGCACCACAAGTCCAAGCAATGAAATATGAATATATTTACTCAATGGAGAGAGTGATTTAAAAAAGAGGGGGTCAAAGCTTTCTAAAACGAGTGCACGCCAAAAAATACAAAGGCTGCAGAGTGTGATCAGCATTATAGTAGTGATTAACCAAAGGGCTTGTGCATCAAGTGCAAGAACCGATCCGAATAAGAGATGAAGCAGCTCAATTGTTGAGTCTTTCAGTGAGATAATAATAACACCTGCCGCGAGTGCAATAAGATAAAAGACGGTCATGGATGCATCTTCTTTCTGAAAGCTGTTTCGTGAAATCAAAATGGTTGCTAAAGCAACAATAAGACCAGCGAAGATACCGCCAAGTGTCATAGATATGAGGGAAAAACCACAAATCAGAAAAGCAATTGCAACACCAGGAAGAATGGCATGAGAGATAGCATCTCCTGTCAAGCTCATTCCTCGGAGCATCAAAAACACACCAACAGGACAAGCGCTAATAGACAGAAAAATAGAACCGATAAGGGCGTTTTGCATAAATTGGAAATCAACAAAGGGGGCAAGAAAAAATGCATACACGTCTTATAACCTAAGAAAGAGAGGATCATTGATGAGAAGATTTTGTTTTTGTGCGCTAATAGGGAAAGAATTGGATGTAAGAGGTGGCATAACGTGATGAAGGGTGTTGTTTAAAAACTGTGTTGTTTCTCCATAAAAGGCGTTTTGTTGATCAATTTGAATCATTTGGGGGAAAAATTCTTGCACGATGAGAGGGTTATGGAGTGCTGTGAGAATTGTGCGTCCTTGCTGTTGCCAGTATGTGATCAGAGCAAGAAGGTCTTTTTGGGTATTATGATCTACACCATTGAAAGGTTCATCAAGTAAAATAATATTGGCATCTTGTACAATGATACGTGCAAAAAGAGCGCGTTGTAATTGCCCGCCTGATAATGTTTCAAGCGAACGGGGTGCGAGTTCTGTAAGCCCAACCATTTTAAGAGCATTTTGAATCTTAGAATCATAAGGGCGCTGATTCTTCCATAATCCACAAAAAGACCACAGTCCTGTTTTTACAAGCGTTTTCACATCAATTGGAAATGTTTTATCCACATCACATTGCTGAGCAAGATAAGCAATGCGGCTTTTTTTTGGTTTTGTAATTTTTCCTTTAAGAGGTTTAATCAATCCGGCGATGGCTTTTAGCAGTGTCGATTTTCCAGCGCCATTATCACCTGTTATTGCAACCAATGAACCAGCTTTTAACTTTGCTGAAAAGTTCTTTATTGCTATTCTATTCCTATAGCCTAATGTTGTCTTATTGAAGTACAGATCCATATTTTTTACCATCGTTACTTATTATTTTGGAAACTATGTAATAATATAACGTTTGTCAACAAAATGTTATATTATTACATAGTTTTGAGTACTGAAAATTTTAGTGGGAAGATCGTGGAAAATTAAAAATAATAATTGAATTCACCTTGACGAAAGAGAGAGAGTATATACTATATATAGTATCAAAATGATTGGTGATTCTAAATAAGCACAAGAGAGGGTGTTAGTGTGTTTCGTTTGGTATCTAAGTTATTTCCATTATTGTAAAGAGTTTATTGGCCAAAGGTATAGCAGTATTTTTACTGAAGGGTCTCTTTTGGAAGGATTTCCTTTCGTTTTTGTAATTGATTTTTGCCGTAAAAGAGCAAACAGAGCTCTTGAAAAACGGTAGTTTAGAACATTAGTTTTTTAGACAGCAGGAGGGAATTGTAATGCAAGCAAAAGATTGTTTTATAACTAGGGGGCTTTGCCATTTAAGTTGTAGAATAATCGCTTATTCTCATCATAGTTTTTGAAGTTATTTGATGAGGAATTCTGTTATGTTCAGGAAGCTGTGTATTATTTGAAAATAACCACATGTTTTGCGTACAATTTCTATTTTTTGTTATTCTTGAGTACCTATAAAATTATTAGATTGACCTTTCAGGGTTGATTGTTTGGAATTGTGAAAGTTGAAGAAAATGTCGATCACTATTTATAGCAAACCATCTTGTGTCCAATGTGATGCTACACGCCGCGCTTTTGATGCAAAAGGCATTCATTATCGTGTTGTTGATATTTCCTGTGATGAACAAGCATACAGTTTTGTTCAATCTCTGGGGTATCGTCAGGTTCCTGTCGTTGTTTGTGGTGAAAATCATTGGTCTGGTTTTAGACCAGATATGATTAGTGGTCTTTGTGCTTAATGGGGCTTATTGTTTATTATTCGAGTGCAACGGGTAATACAGAACATTTTGTCTCGCAGCTTGGGCAAAGACTCTTCAAAATTGATAAAAGAAAGCCTTCTGCATTGGTTGGTGAACCTTATGTATTGGTTGTTCCTACATATGCAGATGGTGAAGGAAGAGGGGCCGTGCCGAAAGCCGTTGTCCAGTTTCTTAATGAAGCTGAGAACCGAAAATTAATTTGTGGTGTTATTGGCGGTGGGAATCGTAATTTTGGTCGCTATTATAATCTAGCAAGTAAAATTATTGCTGAAAAATGTTGTGTACCTTGCCTTTATCGTTTTGAGCTGCGTGGAACTGATGAAGACGTTATTTATGTAAAAAAGGGATTGGAAAGATTTTGGAAACAATTGGTATAGGACAATCGCAGAAATCGGATCAGATTACTGATTATCATGCGTTGAATGCAATGCTTAATCTTTATGATGAAAATGGTCATATTCAATTTGATATGGATCGGCTTGCTGCGCGGCAATATTTTCTTCAGCATGTTAATCAAAATACAGTTTTTTTTCATAACCTGAAGGAAAAAGTAGATTACTTAATAGAGGAAGGTTATTATGAAAAAGCTTTATTTGAGCTTTATGATTTTTCTTTTATTAAAAAGCTTTTTAAACGTGCTTATGCATTTAAATTTCGTTTTCCTACCTTTTTAGGCGCATTTAAGTATTATACCAGCTATACACTGAAGACTTTTGATGGGAAACGTTATCTTGAACGTTATGAAGATCGCGTTTGTCTTGTAGCTTTATATTTGGCACAAGGGAATAAAGCTCTTGCTGAAAGTTTTGTGGATGAAATTATTACAGGACGTTTTCAACCGGCAACACCAACATTTTTAAATGCTGGGAAAAAACAACGAGGTGAATTGGTTTCGTGTTTTTTGCTACGTGTTGAAGATAATATGGAATCGATAGGTCGTTCGGTTAATTCGGCTTTGCAGCTTTCAAAACGTGGTGGAGGTGTGGCGCTTTGTTTAACGAATTTGCGGGAAGCAGGGGCGCCAATTAAGCAAATAGAAAATCAGTCCTCAGGTGTTTTACCGGTGATGAAACTCTTGGAAGATTCTTTTTCTTACGCCAATCAGCTTGGGGCACGACAGGGGGCTGGAGCTGTTTATTTGCATGCTCATCATTTAGATATTATGAAGTTTTTGGATACAAAGCGTGAAAATGCTGATGAAAAAGTTAGAATTAAAACGCTTTCGCTTGGTGTCGTTATTCCTGATATTACTTTTGAGCTTGCACGGAATAATGAGGATATGTATCTCTTCTCATCGTATGACATCGAGCGTGTGACAGGTAAGCCCTTTAGCGATATTTCTTTAACGGAGCATTATCGTTCTTTTGTTGATAATGCAAAGATTCGTAAAAAGAAAATAAGTGCACGCGTTTTTTTCCAGACATTAGCGGAAATACAATTCGAGTCGGGTTATCCCTATATTTTATTTGAGGATACTGCTAATCGATCGAATCCGATAGCTGGGCGCATAAGTATGAGCAATTTATGTTCAGAAATTTTGCAGGTGAGTGAGGCGAGTGAACTGGAGACAGATTTAACTTATCGCACGATTGGAAGTGATATATCCTGTAATCTTGGATCCATGAATATTGCCAAAGCAATGGAAAGTCCTGATTTTGGACAGACCGTGGAATCTGCTGTTCGCGCTCTGACTGCTGTTTCGGATATGAGCAATATTGATTGTGTGCCTTCCATTGCGAAAGGCAATGCTGAAAGTCATGCGATTGGTTTGGGACAAATGAATTTGCATGGGTTTCTAGCGCGTGAGCAGATCTATTATGGGTCTCCAGAAGCGATTGATTTTACCAATATCTATTTTTATATTGTGACATATCACGCCATACGGGCTTCCAATTTAATTGCGCACGAACGTCAAGAAATGTTTGCAGGGTTTGAAAAATCAGCTTATGCAGATGGACGTTTTTTCGAAAAATATATTGAAAAAGAATGGAAACCGCAATTTCCGCTTGTGCAAGAGCTTTTTGCACGGAATAATATTGTTATTCCAGATCAAAAGGATTGGCAGGAACTCAAAAAATTAGTTATTGAGTATGGGCTTTATAACCGCAATTTGCAGGCAGTTCCACCTACGGGATCTATTTCCTATATTAATCATGCCACTTCTTCCATTCATCCAATTGCTTCAAAAATTGAAATTCGCAAAGAAGGAAAAATTGGGCGCGTTTATTATCCCGCTCCTTATATGAATAATACGAATTTGAATTTTTACCAAGATGCTTATGAGATTGGTCCTGAAAAAATTATAGATACCTATGCTGCTGCAACACAGCATGTTGATCAAGGTCTTTCATTAACATTATTTTTTCCTGATACAGCGACCACACGTGATATTAACCGCGCACAAATTTATGCTTGGAAAAAGGGTATCAAGAGTATTTACTATGTACGATTACGGCAAGTAGCATTAAGTGGAACAGAAGTTGATGGCTGTGTTTCGTGCAGTTTATAGGAGATCATCATATGACAAAGATTACAACCAAAAATCCTGTTGTGTGCGCTGTTAATTGGAATAGATTACATGATGAGAAAGATCTTGAAGTATGGAACCGCTTAACTGGGAATTTTTGGTTACCTGAGAAGGTTCCACTTTCCAATGACATTCCCTCATGGTCAAGCTTAACGGATGAAGAACGCAAGCTAACGATTCGTGTTTTTACAGGACTAACGCTTCTTGATACAATTCAAAACACTGTAGGAGCCATTTCGCTTCTGGCTGATGCGATAACAGAGCATGAGGAGGCAGTTTTGACGAATATTGCCTTCATGGAAGCGGTTCATGCACGTTCTTATTCCTCTATTTTTTCAACCCTTTGTTCGACGGTAGAAGTTGATGATGCGTTTAGATGGTCAGAAGAAAATATTCATTTGCAGAAAAAGGCTAGATTAGTACTTGAGCGTTATGAAGCAAATGATCCACTTAAGAAAAAAATTGCTTCGACTTTGCTGGAAAGCTTTTTATTTTATTCTGGTTTTTATTTGCCCATGTATTGGGCCAGTCGCGCTAAGTTGACCAATACAGCAGATCTTATTCGACTAATCATTCGTGATGAAGCAGTCCATGGTTATTATATAGGTTATAAATTCCAATTGGGCTTTGCAAAGCTTGATGAAGCCAAAAGACAAGAAATTAAAGATTTTGCTTTTAACCTGCTCTTTGATCTTTATAACATCGAGTGCAAATATACTGAAGATCTTTATGATGCGCTTGGATTGACAGAAGATGTTAAAATTTTTCTTCATTATAACGCTAACAAGGCTTTAATGAATTTAGGTTTTGAAGCTCTTTTCCCCCCTGAGGTTTGTCGTGTTAATCCCGCTATTTTGGCAGCTTTATCACCAAACTCTGACGAAAATCATGACTTTTTTTCAGGGGCAGGTTCTTCTTATGTCATTGGCAAGGCGGTTGCTACTACGGATGATGATTGGGAATTTTAATGTTTGCATGCAAATAGAAGTGCGCGGGGTATTCCACTGAGGTCTTTGCGCATTTCTAAACATTGAAAGCCATTTGTTTCAAACAAATTGCATACTTCTTTTTCTTGAGAGTAACCAATTTCAACAGCGATAGTGCCGTTTTCTTTTAAGTAGTTGGCTGCTTCATGGGCGAGCTTTCGATAAAAATCAAGACCATCTTTTCCACCGATAAGAGCGCGCAATGGATCATGTAAGCGCACTTCTTTTGCAAGTTTTTTGATATCTTTTGCGGGAATATAAGGTGGATTGGAAACAATAAAATCAAAGCGACCAGTGACAGAATCAAACCAATCGCTAAGAAGAGGTGTGAAGCGATGTATTACTTCAGCATTTTTTGCATTTTTTGTCGCTGTTTTAAGGGCATCTTCAGAAATATCGACAGCGACTGCATAGGATTGTGGAATTTGTTTAAGAATGGCAATGGCAATGGCGCCACTTCCTGTCCCCATATCAAGGAGTGTTATTTTTCTCGAATTTTCGACATATTTTTTGAGGAAAGGGAGAACAAGATCTATCAACGTTTCTGTATCAGGACGGGGTTCTAACGTCTCTTGAGATAAAGCGAAGGATATGCCATAAAATTCTCGTTCTCCTATAATACGGTAGACGGGTTCACCTGCAATCCGCCGTTGGACAGCCTGTTCTATTTGTGTAATGTGCTCAGAAGATAGAGGTATATCTGGTTGAGAAATTCTTTCAGCAGCATTTATTCCTGTTATCCATTCAATGAGTATTTTCGCATCGAGATTGGCTTCAGCAATTCCTTTCGTGCGCAATTTTTCTTGAGTTTGTTGGATGACATTTTTGAAAGAATATTTGTTCAATTATTGTCCATTTCCATCAGGAGTGCTGTTTGGTGATCTGAGATGAGTGCATGAAGAAGCTCATCAAGATCTCCCTCTAGAATGCGATCAAGCTTATACAAGGTTAGATTAATACGGTGATCCGTGACGCGTCCTTGTGGAAAATTATAGGTACGAATACGTTCTGAGCGATCACCAGAACCAACTTGGCTTTTACGAGAAGCTGAACGTTCACTTTCCGCTTTTTGTCGTTCGATATCGAATAAGCGTGCCCGTAAAATTTGAAGGGCTCGTGCTCGGTTTTGATGTTGTGATTTTTCTGCTTGTACGACCATAATTCCTGTTGGAATATGCGTGATACGAACAGCTGAATCCGTTGTATTAACATGCTGTCCTCCTGCTCCAGATGCACGCATTGTGTCGATACGAATATCTTCAGGACGAATATCAATATCAATATCTTCAGCTTCTGGAAGCACAGCAACGGTAGCAGCAGATGTATGGATACGTCCACCTGTCTCTGTTTCAGGGATGCGTTGCACACGATGAACCCCTGATTCATATTTCAATTTAGAAAAGACACCTTTTCCTGAAATGGTAGCAATAATCTCTTTATATCCGCCAACTTCCCCCTCACTGAGTGAAATAACTTCTACTTTCCAATTGTGAGCATGGGCATAACGTTCATACATGCGGAAAAGATCACCGGAAAAAAGTGCTGCTTCTGAGCCACCCGTTCCTGCTCGAATTTCAACAATAGCGTTTTTTTCATCAGCAACATCTTTAGGCAAAAGCAGAATCTGGAGTTCTTTTTCAAATTGCTCTACTTTTTTATATAACGATGGTAGCTCTTCCTGGGCAAGATTACGCATCTCTATATCTGTTTGTTTATCGTTGATAATCGTTTCTAATTCTGGAATCTCTTCGTAAAGAGCATTTAATGCGCGTATAGAGGCAATAACGGGTTGTAGTTCTGCATATTCAGAAGCTAATTTGACATATGTTTCAGCATTTGGATTCGTCGTCATTTGGCTTTCAATTATTTCAAAGCGCTTTTCAAGCTGTCTCATACGATCTTGTGGCAAGGAAACCATGATAATATTGGCCTAATTTTTCATAATACAATTTTTATAATATTTTGTTGCAATGATTGTTTGTTATAATATTGGCAATGAATTACCGTATAGCATCATACAAAGAGGGGTAATAAAGCAATTCTTTTTTTTTGCCAATGAAAACTATTATATTTTAAAGGTAAATTTTTATAAAATTTGATTTGCCTGAGGTATTTTATCTAATGATATATGATTACTTTTTTAAGAGTTTTTTTTTCCGTAAAGTTCAAGGCGGTGATGAATAATATCATAGCCAAGAGATTTTGCAATTTCCTCTTGTAGCTTTTCAATAACATCAGAATGAAACTCGATGACTTGTCCTGTTTCTATATCAATGAGATGATCATGATGTTGCCCATCTGCTTGCTCAAAACGAGATGGACCACCACTAAAGCTATGGCGATGAATTGTTCCATTTCCTTCTAATATTTTCATGGTTCGATAAACAGTTGAGAGTGAAATATTCGAATCTATTTTGTTTGCACGCTGAAAAATTTCAAATGCATTAGGATGATCATTTGTATCAGTCAAAATATCAAGAATAACTCGTCGTTGACGTGTTACTCTTAAACCAGCGGTGCGCAATTCTTGCTCATAATTTCGCTTTTTATTCATTTCCATAGTTTGCTTTTCAAACAAAGGCTCCATGACAGTGTTTGTATTTTTTCTCTGAACCGCAAGGACAACGCTCATTACGTCCAACTTTTCCCCATGTGGTTATATCGTTAGGGTCACGATCTTGTGGATTAACAAATCTATTTTCTTGTGATCGTGCCCATAAGGTGGGAGCATTTTCTTGACTTTGATCATTAAAGACAGAAGAAGCAGCATCAGTTTGCTCAGGCATGGTCGGTTCTGTGGGGTGTTGAATGATTTCAAAGCGCATAAGCTTAGAAGTGACAATTCGGCGCAAATTTCTCAACATACTTTGAAAGAGTTCAAATGATTCTGTCTTATATTCATTGAGCGGATCCCGCTGCGCATAACCACGAAAACCAACAACAGAACGCAAATGGTCTAAACTCACCAGATGTTCACGCCATAACGTGTCAATAGTTTCGAGCAATACTGCTTTGTGAAAATAAGCCATAACTTCTGGAGAATATCGTTCAGTACGCTCATTTTCAAGTTTTGTAACAGCATCTGATACACGCTCTAGAATTTGCTCCTCGGCAATTCCATCTTCTTTTGCCCATTCTTCCACTGGAAGCTCAAGATTAAAGAGTTGTTGAAGCTCTTCTTCAAGAGTTTTTGCATCCCATTTTTCAGAATATGTCCCTGAAGGAATATAAGCCTCTACGAGATCCTCTACGACTTCATTGCGCATTTCAAGGATCATTTCTGATAAATCATCTGCGTTCATGACCTCCATACGCTGTTCAAAAATAACCTTGCGTTGATCATTCATGACATCATCATATTTTAGCAGATTTTTACGAATTTCAAAGTTTCGTGCTTCAACCTTTTTTTGTGCTTTTTCAAGGGCTTTATTAATCCATGGATGGATAATAGCTTCATTTTCTTTCAATCCAAGTTTTTGCAGCATACCATCCATACGGTTAGAGCCAAAGATACGCATAAGATCATCTTGAAGAGAGAGAAAGAATTTTGAGCGACCAGGATCGCCTTGGCGACCAGAACGTCCACGAAGTTGGTTATCAATACGACGGCTTTCATGACGTTCAGTAGCGATAACGTAAAGCCCTCCAGCCGCTAAAGCTTTTTCTTTAAGCTTCTGAACATCTTTTTTTATTTCTTCAATTTTAGCTGTCCGCTCTGGACCTTCTGGGATATCCTGTAACTCTTGTCGGATGCGCATTTCAACATTACCACCAAGCTGTATATCCGTACCGCGTCCTGCCATGTTGGTTGCAATGGTGAGAGCTCTAGGAACTCCTGCTTGCGCAATGATATATGCTTCTTGTTCGTGATAGCGAGCATTTAAGACTCTAAAATCGGTAATGCCTTCTTTTCGCAAACGCTCTGCCAATTGTTCTGACTTTTCAATAGAGGTTGTTCCAACAAGAATAGGCTGTTCTTTTTCGTGAGCTTGACGGATATCACGCACAATTGCCCGATATTTCTCTTCTGCTGTTCGATAAATCTCATCATCTTCATCAATACGTTGTATTGGCAAATTTGTAGGGATTTCGACAACGTCAAGACCATAAATATTTCTGAATTCTTCGGCTTCTGTTGTTGCAGTTCCAGTCATGCCAGATAATTTTCTATACATACGGAAGTAATTTTGGAAAGTGATGGAAGCAAGTGTCTGGTTTTCTGGTTGAATAGCAACATGCTCTTTAGCTTCTAACGCTTGGTGAAGTCCTTCAGAATAACGCCGCCCAGGCATCATTCGCCCTGTAAATTCGTCAATAATAACGATTTCATCATTGCGAACAATATAATCTTTATCGCGAGCAAAGAGTTTATGAGCTTTTAGAGCATTATTGACATGATGAACGATAGCGACATTTTCTATGTCATAAAGACTCTCACCTTTAAGATGCCCAGCTTGTTCGAGCATTTTTTCAATTTTTTCAGTACCAACTTCGGTAAAGGTCGTTGTTTTTTGTTTTTCGTCTATTTCATAGTCTTCTGGAGTTAAGGCAGGAATAAATGTATCAATAAGGTTATAGAAGTCAGTACGATCTTCTAGAGGACCAGAAATAATAAGGGGGGTACGGGCTTCATCAATAAGAATCGAATCAACTTCATCAACAATTGCGTAATGATGTCCACGTTGGACCATTTGACTATGATCGAAAGCCATATTATCACGCAAATAATCAAAACCTAGTTCATTATTTGTGGCATAGGTGATGTCGCATGCATAGGCTTCTCGGCGGGCATCACTATCAAGATCATGAAGAATCACGCCTGTTGTAAGCCCTAGAAAACTAAAAATTTTCCCCATTGTTTCAGCATCACGACTGGCGAGATAATCGTTTACTGTCACAACATGAACGCCTTTACCTTCCAATGCATTGAGATAAATTGGTAGAGTTGCCATTAATGTTTTACCTTCACCAGTACGCATTTCAGCTATGCCGCAGTCGTGAAGGACCATTCCACCAATAAGTTGCACGTCAAAAGGACGCATGTCATAAACACGTTTTGCGGCTTCACGAACAGTCGCGAAAGCTTCTGCTAAGAGCAAATCAACACTCTCACCTTCACTAAGACGTTTACGAAAGGCATCTGTTTTTTGGCAAAGCTGCTCATCACTTAATTTTACGAATTGTTCTTCCAAAGCATTAATTTGTGCAACTTTTTGGCGGAGTGCTTTGAGATGTCGCTCATGAGCTGAACCAAAAAACTTACGGGCAAAAACACCTAAACTGACCATCTCTGGCCCTTTCTTTTAATTGTTGTCACTCTTGTTGGGTAATTCATACGCTCTCCCCATACTCTACATTTTCTTCAAATTATCTGATATCATTAGTGACATCATGAAATGCAGATGGTACCATTATACTTGCTGGTGTGCAATTTTTCACTCTAATTGTAAAGTAGAGATAAGAGGCTAAGCGCTTTATGTCAACTTTAAGTATGCTATTTAACTGATACAATACAAAGTAATTTAAGATACAATATGTCATTTTTCTCTATTATCATGTTTTTCATCTGCATTAGATAGGATTGGAGAAACTGAGATAAAAGGATAATTTTATACTTTTTTTAAATAAAATTACTAATTTATTTCTCTATGTTTAAAGATTAAAGTGTTATGGTAAAGAAAATTGGAATCTTGAACCTGCCTTCATTTTTAAGGAGTATATTTATGAAATTTAACTTTATCACGCTTTTTTTAGCATCAACTTTATTGGCAAGTACAAGTTTAGGGGTGAGTGCTCAAGAAGGTTTGAATTCATCGTCGAGTGATTTAAAGACTTTAGAGAAAGCTTCTGAAAAAGCCGTTTCTCCTTCTCATGTTATGGCGGTTATTGATGGGAAAAATATTACAGCAGGCCAATTGGATGATTTAGCGCTTGAAATAAATCCTAATTTAGCACGTTTTCCTGATGAACAACGCCGTATGATGGTTCTAAAAGCTTATTTAGATATGCAGGCCCTCGCAAAAGCAGCAAGAAGCAAAGGTCTTGATAAGACAGAAGCTTACGATAAACGTATGGCAGTCATGCGTGACAATGTTCTTCAACAGCTTTATTTTAAACAGGCGATTGTTGATAAAATATCGGATACTGATTTGGAAGCTCTTTATAAGCAAGAAGTTGCTGCTTTACCTAAAGAGGATGAGGTTAAAGCGCGTCATATTTTGGTCAAAACGAGAAAAGAAGCAGAAGCTATCATTAAGCATTTAAATAAAGGCGAAAATTTTGAAGAGATTGCAAAGAAAAGTTCAACAGATGGTTCTGCTGCCGTTGGGGGTGATCTTGGTTATTTTAGCCATGGTCAAATGGTCAAGCCTTTTGAAGATGCCGCATTTGGTTTGAAAGTTGGCGAATACACAAAACAACCCGTTGAAAGTCCTTTTGGTTGGCATATTATTAAATTAGAAGATCGTCGTGTAAAACAACCGCCTGCATTTGATGATGTTAAAGAGATGTTGCGGACACAGCTGATAAAAAAGCGCTATCAAGAACTGATTGTTGATTTGCGTAGCAAGATAGATGTGAAATACCCTGATCCTAATGTTACAAAAATCATGGAATCGCTTCATCAAAATGGGACGCTACTTCCCGATGAGACATCTGATGAAGAAGATACGGAATAGCTAGTAAAAATAAGTAGATAGCCTCTTTTATAGATAATTTTCTAGGTTAGTTTTGTTCAAAAAGCCTAGCAGTTTTCTATGAGAGGTTATTGATCTGCAATCATTTCATTTTTTTATAGAAAGCATATTGTGGTTTTGAAAATCTCTCCTTTGTCGCCTCAAAAGATCCAAGAGCTTTCTCCATTATCTGGTGTACGGATAGCAACAGCTGAAGCTGGGATTAAATATAAAGATCGTACAGATCTTCTTTTCATCATATTCGATAAGCCAGTGAGTGTGGCCGGTGTTTTTACCCGTTCAAAATGTCCATCTTCCCCTGTAGAGCATTGTCGTGCATCGCTTCCTCATGGGGTTGCGAGGGGTGTTGTTGTGAATTCTGGAAATGCAAACGCTTTTACAGGAAGCAAAGGAAAGCACACAACCGATGCAATTATTTGTGCAGCAGCGAACGCTTTAAAGGTTAGAGAAGATGAAATTTTTATAGCTTCTACGGGTGTTATTGGTGAGCCAATGGATGCATCGGGTATTGTCAATCTTTTACCAAGTATGACAGAGACAGCAGAAGAGGGAAATTGGTTGGAAGCTGCAAAAGCCATAATGACAACGGACACATTTCCAAAACTTGCGACCCGCACTTTTGACTGTGGGGGAGAGCGTGTTACCATTAATGGAATTGCAAAAGGTGCTGGTATGATTGCACCCGATATGGCGACAATGCTGTCATTTGTGGTTAGTGATGCTACCATTTCTTCGGATGCACTCCAATCCATGTTATCAGAGGCAGTTGAGGGTTCTTTCAATTCAATTACTGTTGATAGCGATACCTCAACTTCAGATACGCTTATGTTGTTTGCGACAGGAAAAGAACATTTTCCATGTCTTACAAGTAAATCTGATCCGCGTTATGGGGTTTTTGTGAAACAATTGAGTGCACTTCTGCATGAACTTGCACTACAAGTTGTTTGTGATGGTGAAGGTGCTCGTCATTTAATTGAGGTTAATGTGGTGGGTGCTACAACAAATAATGCAGCTAAAACTATTGCTTTATCAATTGCAAATTCACCGCTCGTAAAAACGGCTATTGCCGGTGAAGATGCGAATTGGGGGCGGGTCGTTATGGCAGTTGGGAAGGCCGGTGTTGAAGTCGATCGTGATCTATTGACGATTTGGTTTGGTGAGCATCGTGTGGCCGTGAATGGCGTACGAGATCCTGAGTATTGTGAAGAGACAATAGGTACTTATATGCAAGGTAAGCACATCACGATTCGTGTTGATATCGGTTTGGGTAAGAGTACGGCGACGGTTTGGTCTTGCGATTTAACAAAAGAGTACGTTATGATCAATAGCGATTACAGAAGTTAATGGATGCACTTTATATTTAACAGTTTATTATTTTTCAGAGCAAATGGGGTATGTGAGCTCTTTTAGGAGCAGAGGGGATATGATAGAAAAGTCAGTTATCTTTATGTTCCCTATTGGGGAGTGATATGTGTATGAAAAGTTCCATTCTTCTTGTTGTTGCATGTGCACTGTTAGATCAGAATAATCGTGTTTTGCTTACACAGCGTCCTGAAGGAAAATCATTGGCTGGTTTATGGGAGTTCCCTGGTGGCAAGGTTGAGCAAGGTGAAACTCCGGAAGCATCATTGATTCGTGAATTAGAGGAAGAGCTTGGTATTTATGTTCAACCAAATAATTTACACCCTTTAACATTTGCAAGTCATAGCTATAAAACATTTCATCTCTTAATGCCATTGTATCTTTGTGACCATTATGAGGGCGTTGCGCAAGGACGAGAGGGCCAAAATTTAGAATGGGTTTTTATTAATGATCTTGATAAATACCCTATGCCTGATGCTGATAAACCATTGGTTCAGGTATTGAAAAATCATCTTCTTTAATGTGTTATAAGAAGAAAATATAATTCAATATATTGATTTAAAATAATAATTTATATTTTTTATGTTGAATGGGAAAGTCCAGGGTCATAAAAATTTTCTCATTTCAAATCTGTTTTATGTTAAATTAGTCAAAACCATTCTTTTGCACGTTCCAAGCGGGGCGGGTCATGTGGATAAAATTATTTAAGAAAGAAATAAAATACGTGTTGAAAGAATACTCTCCAATAGCCAAGGGTTATCGCAACATTGAGAATTGGCAAAGTGTATAATGATGCCTTTGCACGCTTCATAAGCATAAAAATGGTGGTAGATAATGGATTTATACTTTTCGCGATTATTATTGAGAGATTGTCTTGGATGCACCGAGAGATATTAGGAGTATTTCTTTCATAAGATATCGATAATAGGAAAAATTTCAAAAAATGTTGCTTTTGATTAAGAGGGGCATATCCCTTACGTAATATAGAACGCCATTGTGTTGCATATTTGCGGGGTTGTTTAAAAGAGGCATCTCGCAATATTCCAAAGCCCATTTCGTGCCGGCACTCGTGAATGGTATAATGGTAAAACTTTATAAGATAAAATCTATTGAGCGCCACTATCTTTACGCTTATGAAGGAGTAAGCTAGTTCCAATGTTAGTTACGATAGCTCTTGGCATTTGAGAGCATTCAGAAGGGATATTTTTCTTTTCGTAATCATTTTTACTTATACATCAATTTTGCTTGTGATGAACAAGCAAGCGATTTTGATTGATTCAACATAAAAACCGATTTGAAATGAGAGAATTTTACGATATTTAGAATGCTTGACACAGAGTAAATAATGGATAATTATCCTTATAAATCAATCTATTGTATAATAAAAAACATTCAATTAATTTTTTATAGGAGGCATGTATTAAATTTCTTGAATTGGGCGACGTTTTGCAATGGGGTATTGATTTTTTTTAGCGATACGCGTAATTGCTTCTTCCAATGGCTCGATCATAACGTCCATAGAAAAACCATTAGCGTGAATAATATTTTCATGATCAATCATAATAGCCACATGACCTTTCCAAAAAATTAAATCACCTCGTTGAAGTTTATCAGTGTCTGTAAGAAGCTTGCCTACAGTTTCTTGCTGCATATCGGTGTCTCGTAAAACTATTTGATCGGTCATCATCATAGAGAGCTGAATGAGTCCCGAACAATCAATTCCAAAACCGCTGATACCACCCCAAAGATAAGGTGTACGGATAAAGGTTTCTGCAACTGTGACATAATCTTCATATACGCGTCCAATGGGGCTGAGATGGCTCGTAATGATTGCTGTTCCATTTTCAAGAATAGAATACATTGTGTCACGGACTTCAATTTCATCAACAACACTGACTTTGCTTCCCATAGATAATGGGGATACTATTGGTCCACGTAAGTCAGCGTGTAAATATTTAAATGTGCGTGGTACTGAAACCACATGTGTTTGTTTTATGGTTGATGTACAAAGAACTTTTGTATCAATATAACCGACATAACCATCTTTGAGTGATTGTCCCCACGACAATGTTTCCCCTTGTTCAAAAATGAGAAGTTCTTCTCCCAATAAGCATTCTGTTTGTCTTTCACTTTTTTTACTATTTTCTTTAAAAAGTCCAGCGACCGCTGTATTAACACGTCTTTTTTCACCTTGAACAAAGCGTTGAGCTGTAATTTCTGTTTCAAGACGTTGATCTGCTAGATCATCTCTGAATGCATGAAGTCTTGGGTCTTTAGAGATCATCTTTTTGCTTTCCATTTTGTTACTCCTTACCTTTAAACAAACTCATGAAAACTGTATTGGTAAGGTTTTTATCCTCAAACAAAACTAAGAACACAGTGTAAGACCAATTATTCTTTAAGCTGCAAAATTGTCCATTTTTGTGGATATTTGTGTCAAAATTCATTTTTTAAAAATATTATAAAGGGCACGAATAGTTTGTGCTGATCCACCAATAGGGTATCCTGGTTTTTCTTTTGGAACCCATCCATAAAGGTCAAAATGCGCAAAATGTTCAGCTTTTTCAACAAAAGAATTAAGAAATAAAGCAGCCGTTATAGAACCAGCAAAGCTATTTCCAGTTACATTGTTAAGATCGGCAATTGGTGATGATAACATCTCTTGGTAAGGTTTCCAAAGGGGCATTTGCCAAAGAGGATCAAAGACAGCGTGAGCAGATTCAGAAATTTGTTGTGCCCATATTGAATCATTACAATAAAATGCGGGAAGATCTGGTCCTAATGCTATACGCGCTGCCCCTGTTAAAGTAGCCATACAAAGCATGAATTGTGGACTTTCTTCATCACCATAGGCGAGTGCATCGGCAAGGACAAGGCGCCCTTCAGCATCTGTATTACCTACTTCAACACTTAAACCTTTACGACTTTTAAGAATATCACCTGGTCGGTAAGCATTCGCAGAAATTGCATTTTCTACAGCTGGAATCAAAACGCGTAAACGGAAAGGCAATTTTGCATCCATGATAAGTTTAGCCAATCCCAAAACGTTTGCTCCACCCCCCATGTCTTTTTTCATAAGCAACATGTTATTGGCTGATTTAATATCGAGGCCTCCAGTATCAAAAGTTACGCCTTTGCCCACCAACGTTATTTTAGGATGATGTTCTTGCCCCCAGAGTAACTCAATCAGTCGTGGTGCAGTGCTGCCTGCTCGTCCTACAGCATGAATCATCGGAAAGTTATGGGTTAAGAGATCGTCTCCACAAATACTTTTGATATGAGCACCATAGGTTTTTCCTAGTTTTCGAGCTTCTTTTTCGAGAGTATCAGGGTTCATATCATTGGCTGGAATATTAATGAGATCACGGACGAAAAAGACAGCTTCATAAATTCGTTGGAGTTCATTAAGATCAATAGCCTCATTGACATGGATAGATAATGATTTGAAAGAAGAATTTTGACGATAGCGATTAAATTGATAGCTACCAAATGCCAATCCAAGATAGGTATTTATTTCATCAGAGGTTGTACCTTCTAAATGCCATTGACCAGCAGGAAGCTTTTGAGCAAGCAGTCCTGTGATAAAAGGATCGTTACCATTGCCAATTCCAAATAAAACTTTTTTTAAATGCCCCGTTTCGTGAGGAATAAAGAGTATTTGTCCTGCTTTACCAGTAAAGTCATTAACTTTTATCCATGCTGTTGTTGACGCATCAAGTGATAAGTTGGCAAGAGTTCTTTGGTTTACCAATATGATAGGGCAACTGTTATCGATACGCGTTGAGGTAAAATGAATGTGGTGGTGCATAGTTATGAGATCCTTATAGCCGTCTAAGTGCGACATATTCGACCAAATGATTTTTTCCCTTTCGTAGAATGAGATTGGACCGTGGTCGTGTTGGCAATATATTTTCCTGTAAATTTTTTAAATTAATCGTTTGCCAAAGATCCTCAGCGATTTTTGAGGCTTCTTTTTCATTGAGGTGGGCATAACGATGAAAATAGGATTCAGGATTTTGAAAAGTTGTTTTACGCAAACGTTTAAAGCGCTCCAAATACCAGTGACGAATGACTTCTGTTTCGGCATCGACATAGATTGAAAAATCAAAAAAATCTGATACGAAAGGAATAGCTTTTCCATCTTTAGGAAGATCACTGACTTGTAATACATTAATACCTTCAACAATTAAAATATCAGGACGATCAATGGTAATTGTCTGATTTTCTAGAACATCATAGGTCATATGTGAGTAAAGTGGGGCACGAACATTTCCGATACCTGCTTTTATAGCCGAAAGAAAGCACAGCAGTTTTTTAATGTCATAGGAATCAGGAAATCCTTTACGATTCATACGATTTTTTTGCTGTAAGATTGCGTTAGGATAGAGAAAACCATCCGTTGTGATTAGATCAACTTTAAGACTAGATGTCCAACGTTTCAACAGTTCTTGAAGAATGCGAGCCGTGGTTGATTTTCCTACAGCTACAGAACCAGCAATTCCAATAATAAAGGGCGTTTTTCTACTCTCTTCTTGATGGAGAAACTGCTGACGTTTGTGAAAAAGTTCCTGTACTGCTTCAACATGGCATGATAACAGACGCGATAAAGAAAGATAAATGCGTTGGACTTCTTTAAGATCGATAGGATCATCAATAGAGCGTAAACGCTTAATTTCATCAAAAGTCAAAGTAAGAGGTGTGTCTTCACGAAACTCTGACCATTCTTGTGCAGTAAAAACACGATAGGGTGAATATCGGTCAGAAACGGATTTGACCAGATTATCTTTCTGATTAATTTTTTGTATAGTCGTATCAATCATTTGTATTTGTCGAGATTTTCTTGCAGCAGCAATTGATTAAGAGTAGACAGATGAGCGGCTTTATTTTCAAATAAATTTTGTTTTGCATGCTCTCTTCTTTTAAGATAATGGATCATTTTTCATTAACTTATAGTCCAGTCATTCCAGTTTGCACGGATTTGTGCTAATGAGTGCCCTTGCGCCAAAAAAGTCCATAAAAGTAGACGCGCTTTTACGGCTGATAAATAACCAGACATGAGAGCACCAGAAGCAATCATATCGATTTCGGAGCCTTTATAGCCATAAGTTATACGAGTTGTTGAGCCATTACAACAACGACTAGCAATAATGATTGGTATTTTTTGTGCATATTGTTGTACAAGGTCTGCTTCTTGAAAACTACAGTGCCCCGCACCAAAACCAGCAATAACAACTCCAGCATAATACCCACTTTCAAGGCATAGTTTCATTAATTGTGCACCAGATGATAAAGAGGAATAGAGGAGTGCAATTTGATGATCATGGTTTTGGGGAAGATCAAACGTTGTCGGAAAAAATTTTCGATCATTGAAATAAATAAGTTTTCCCTCTAAAATAGTTCCTAAAACACCTGCAAGACCTGATTGAAATGTTTCGACTTTGACGGTATGGCTTTTATAGAGCCAATAAGGTGAATGAATTGCATCATTTATGACAACGAGAACGCCCCTGTTACGACTTTGTGTGGCTGCTGCGACACGAGTGGCTGCTAAAATGTTTGCGGGGCCATCGGCGCCTGCTTCATGAGGCATGCGCATAGCGCCGGTTATGATGAGTGGTTCGGCTTCTTTCCAATAAAGAGAAAGAAAAAAAGCTGTTTCTTCCAGAGTATCAGTCCCTTGTGTTAAAACAATACCTTCTGCACCAGCGTTTATTTGTTGTTTTGCCCACTTAATTATTTCAAAAAGCATTTGAAACGATAAAGATCCACTTGGTATTTGCATTAATGTTTGTGCATGAATATCAGCAACGTTATTTAAATCAGGAACACTTTTTATGAGGTTATCTGAAGTTAAAGTCGGTTGCATGTGACCAAAACTATCAGCAGTCATTGCAATTGTTCCACCTAAGGTCCCTATGGCTATTTTTTTCATAATTTTCCTCTAAAAAGCACAAACTGTTTATATAAAGCTATTTAGCAGTAATTTACATTGACAACAATGATATCATTTTTCCATTTTCAACAAATTGAGTTATGCTGAATCATTGTGTTTTGCTGTATATGTTCTTAAATAGGACAATAGTAATTGAGTTTTACATTGTATGAAAAGAAATCAATATTAAAAAGTAAAGTTAATATTAAGGAGTTTCCTTATGACAGAACATAAGCCAGACATAATGTATGGTACAACAATTATTACGGTACGAAAAGGTGGACAAGTCGTGATGGCTGGGGATGGTCAGGTCTCTCTTGGACAGACAATTATGAAAGGCAATGCACGTAAAGTGCGTCGTCTTGGAAAGAACGGAGTGGTTATTGCTGGTTTTGCTGGTGCTACGGCAGATGCTTTTACATTACTGGAGAGATTGGAAACAAAGCTTGAACAATATCCTGATCAGCTTATGCGTGCTTGTGTGGAACTTGCAAAAGATTGGAGAACAGATCGCTATTTGCGTCGTCTCGAAGCAATGATGCTCGTGGCTGATAAGAAAGTAACTTTGGCTCTAACAGGGCTTGGTGATGTCTTAGAACCAGAAGATGGGGTTATGGCAATTGGCTCTGGAGGAAATTTTGCTCTTTCAGCAGCGCGTGCACTCATGGATTTGGATTTAGATGCAGAAACTATTGCTCGTAAAGCTATGGCTATTGCCGCTAAAATTTGTGTTTACACCAATGATCATTTTACGATTGAAACATTGGATGCAGAATTATCTTCTTTAGAGAAAGCTATTTAAATGTGTGTTGTATTTTCCCCTCGTGAGACTGTTTCTGAACTTGATCGTTTTATTATTGGCCAAAATGATGCCAAACGCTCTGTAGCTATTGCATTGCGCAATCGGTGGCGTAGGCAACAGCTTGATGAGCCGATGCGTGAAGAAGTTATGCCAAAAAATATTTTAATGATAGGGCCAACAGGTGTTGGTAAAACAGGAATCGCACGTCGATTAGCAAAACTTTCTGGAGCA
Source organism: Bartonella sp. AA78NXGY (assembly GCF_042197005.1). NCBI lineage: Bacteria > Pseudomonadati > Pseudomonadota > Alphaproteobacteria > Hyphomicrobiales > Bartonellaceae > Bartonella > Bartonella sp. AA78NXGY. Next base: position 56,040 of record NZ_JBHIRI010000007.1, on the reverse strand, counting down.
CCTTTTGTGAAAGTAGAAGCGACGAAATTTACTGAAGTTGGTTATGTGGGACGTGATGTTGAGCAAATTATTCGAGATCTTGTTGAAATTGCCATTTCTCTTGTGCGTGAAAAGAAACGGGATGAAATAAAAGAAAAGGCTCACGTGAATGCTGAAGAGCGGGTTTTAGACGCCCTTGTTGGTAAAACAGCAAGTCCTGCTACCCGTGATAGTTTTCGTAAAAAATTGCGTGAAGGTGAATTGGATGAGAAAGAGATTGAAATTGAAGTCGCCGATAATAATAGCAATAGTGCTTCAACCTTTGATATTCCTGGTATGCCTGGGGCACAAATGGGTATTATGAATTTATCAGATATTTTGGGAAAAATGGGCAGTCGTACAAAAGTCCGTAAGACGACAGTAAAGGATTCTTTTAAACCGCTCATTGATGATGAATCTGAAAAACTCCTTGATCAGGAGCAAATTATTCAAGAGGCGCTTCGTGTTGCTGAAAATGACGGTATTGTTTTTATCGACGAGATTGATAAAATTGCAACCAGGGATGGTGGAGCAAGTGTTGCGGTTTCGCGTGAGGGCGTTCAACGGGATCTTTTGCCTTTGGTTGAAGGAACAACAATTGCTACAAAATATGGGCAAATCAAAACAGATCATATTCTTTTTATTGCCTCAGGTGCATTTCATGTTTCCAAGCCATCTGATTTATTACCGGAACTTCAAGGACGTTTGCCCATCCGTGTGGAGCTGAACCCTTTAACAAGGGAAGATTTACGGCGCATTCTAACGGAACCAGAAGCTAGTTTGATTAAACAATATATTGCTCTTATGGCAACAGAAGAGGTTCATTTGGAAATTACCGATGATGCAATTGATGCTTTAGCAGATATTGCTGTAGATTTAAATGCAAGGATTGAAAATATAGGGGCACGTCGTTTGCAAACAGTGATGGAGCGCGTTTTGGATGAGATTTCTTTCACTGCACCTGATAAAGCTGGAACATCGTTTAAAATTGATGCTGCTTATGTGAGAAAATCGATTGGCGAGCTTGCTGCTGATATCGATCTTTCACGTTTTATTCTTTGAAAGTTATTGCTTGTTCTGTTTATCTGCGTGCTTCGATAATTTTGAAACCATGGGCTTGTTCATGTATCAACACTGTGCGGAAAATATTTTTTAATAATGTTTCATAAGGCAGGTGGCGGTTTGCAACAAAAAGCAGACTGCCGCTTGGCTTTAAGCACTTTGCAGCATTTATAATAAAATTTTTTCCTAATGAAACATCTGTTGTTTGTTGTGTGTGAAACGGTGGATTTGAAATGATTGTGTCATATAGATTTGTGACAGGTTCATGTACAAGGTCATGCCAATAAAAATGAATTGGAAAAGGAGTTGTTATGGATTTAAGGTGCTGTTTTGCTGCTCTCAAAGCATTGTAGTCTGCTTCATAAAGGTCGAGAGCAGTGAGTTTTTCACTTCTTTCAAGCGCAACGTGAGAAAGATAACCCCATCCAGCACCAAAATCAGCTGTTTTTCCAGAAATAACTTTGAGCATATAAGAAGCAAGCGCAGCAGATCCTGGATCAATACGTCCGTGTGAGAACATACCAGAAGTGGTTTGAAATTTACCAAAAGTGAGCGGTGGTGAGCGCAATTGCGCAATGTTATGTCTCTCAATTTGTTGAGGAACTTGCAACCAAAATACAAGACCATGATTTTTAGACAATTTATTGGTGATGGGAACAATTGTTTTGACCCATTTCATCATTGAAGCAGCACCAGCAGTTTTATCCCCACTAATTACAATCCATCTATTGGGTTTAACGCATTCTAATAAATCAAGAAAACAATTTTGGTTCAAACCACGATATTTGCTCAAATGTAAAAATGCACCATCATAGCTGAAAGTTTTATCTATTTGAGGAGAGCAGTGAAATTGAGTATCGACAAATTTTAAAAAATCTGGTCGCCAAGGCGTAATAACTTTTAAATTTTGTGCCCATTCTGGAGCTGGGATTTCTGTTAAACCAAAACTTAGCCAACACTGGTTTGGATCAGGATACGGGAGTTCATGATTTTCAAAAGGCAAAAATAATAACACATATGACTCTTTCAAAGAAAAATGCCACTCCAATGTTGGGATGGCATTTCATGATACGATAAGAGGAAAAACTTACTCTTCTTTCTTACGGCGGCGCTTATTTTCAGGTTGTTTTTTTTCATCCACGCACTTTTCTTCATTCATCGCTTTATCACCGGTGATTTCCTTTCCGGTTGTTTGATCAACGACCTTCATTGATAACCGAACTTTTCCACGCTCATCAAAGCCCATTAATTTAACCCAAACTTTGTCACCTTCTTTTACAATATCTGTTGTTTTGGTGACGCGTTCTGATGCAAGCTGAGAGATATGAACGAGTCCATCACGAGAACCAAAGAAGTTTATAAATGCACCAAATTCTGCAGTTTTTACAACTGTTCCTTGGTAGATAGCACCAACTTCAGGCTCATCGACAATAGAATGGATCCAACGTTTTGCTGCTTCAATGGTTTTAGCATCAGCAGAAGCAATTTTAATGGTACCATCATCTTCAATATTAATTTTTGCTCCAGTTTGTTCCACGATTTCCCGAATAACTTTACCACCAGAGCCGATAACATCACGGATTTTATCGACAGAAATATTCATAACTTCGATTCGTGGAGAAAATTCACTCAGCTCAGCACGTGCACTGGTTAAAGCTTTCCCCATCTCATTAAGGATATGGATTCGTCCACCTTTGGCTTGTTCAAGCGCGATTTTCATAATCTCTTCGGTAATACCATCAATTTTGATATCCATTTGCAAGGCAGTAATACCATTTTCTGTTCCTGCGACTTTAAAATCCATATCTCCAAGATGATCTTCATCCCCTAAAATATCAGAAAGAACAGCAAAGCGTTCTCCTTCTTTAATCAAGCCCATAGCAATACCAGCAACAGGGCGTGCTAGAGGAACACCAGCATCCATAAGAGCAAGTGAGGTTCCACAAACCGTTGCCATAGAAGAAGAGCCATTGGATTCAGTGATTTCTGAGACAGCACGAATGGTATAAGGAAAAGATTCTTTCGTTGGTAACATGGGGTGAATTGCCCGCCATGCCAATTTGCCATGTCCAATTTCACGACGACCTGGAGAACCAAGGCGTCCCGTTTCACCCACTGAAAATGGTGGAAAATTGTAATGGAGAAGGAATGTTTCCTTATACATTCCTGTCAAAGAATCAACATATTGTTCATCTTCACCAGTTCCCAATGTTGCAACGACAATCGCTTGTGTTTCTCCGCGGGTAAAGAGTGCTGATCCATGTGTGCGGGGTAAAATACTTACTTCTGATTGGATAGGGCGTACGGTAGAAAGATTGCGTCCATCAATCCGCTTTTGGGTATCAAGAATGTTTCCGCGAACAATTTTTGCTTGCAACTGTTTAAATACGGTTGCAATTTGATCTGCACTAAATTGACAGTCTTTTTCTGGTTCTGGCATAAATTTATTGAGGATTTCTGTCTTTAGTGCATCAATTGCAGCATAACGTTCTTGCTTATCAGTAATTGTGTAAGCCTTTCGTATATCCTGTTCTGCCATTTTCTGCATCGCTTTTTCAAGCTCAGAAAGATCTTCAGGAACAAAATCACGAGGATCTTTTGCAGCAACTTCAGCAAGCTTTATAATGGCATCAAGGACAGGTTGAAGGCCTTTGTGACCAAACATTACGGCCCCCAACATGATATCTTCCGGTAATTCTTGTGCTTCTGATTCAACCATCAAAACAGCACTTTCTGTTCCAGCAACAACAAGATCAAGTTTTGATTCAGGCATTTCATCGATATGAGGATTAAGAATATATTGTCCATTACAATAGCCAACGCGGGCACCGGCTATAGGCCCCATGAAAGGAACACCTGACAGGGTCAATGCCGCAGAAGATGCAATCATCGCAAGGATATCGGGATTGTTTTCGAGATCATGCTGTATAACGGAAACAATAACTTGTGTATCATTTTTATATCCCTCAACGAAAAGGGGACGAATTGGGCGATCAATCAAACGTGAAACCAAAGTTTCATTTTCACTTGGTCGACTTTCACGTTTTAAATAGCCCCCAGGTATTCGACCAACAGCATAGGATTTTTCTTGATAATTAACGGTGAGTGGAAAAAAGTCCTGGTCTGGTTTTGGGATTTTGGCCGATACAACGGTTGCTAAGACAATAGTTTCTCCATAGGTAGCAATCACTGCACCATCAGCTTGACGCGCTATTTTCCCTGTCTCAAGGGTGAGAGGACGCCCAGCCCATTCAATTTCTATCTTGTGCGTTTTGAACATTTTTTATCCTTAATGACCAGTGTTTAAATCTTTGATTGCTTACATTCTGGTTGTGCATAGCATATTTGCAAATTCTGGGGTGAACAACAAATTACTTCCTTTGTTACGACGAAGAGAGAAGTAAATCGTATTAAATGCGAAACGATGAGCAGTTCTATCCCATAATAACTTATCAGTTTTTAAAATTTTTAATTAAAAGCAACACGTTGAAAAAATGGGTGTTTTTTAAATATCACTTCCATTTTTCTTTTAGCGACGCAAACCTAACTTCTTTATAAGTGTCTGATAACGATTTTGGTCAACTCCTTTAAGATAATCAAGAAGACGCCGACGTTGAGACACCATCTTCAAAAGACCACGACGAGAATGATTATCTTTTTTGTGAGATTTAAAGTGGTTTGTTAAATTAGAAATACGTTCAGAAAGTACAGCAATTTGCACTTCTGGTGATCCTGTATCACCAACTTTGTTTGCGTATTCTGCGACAAGAGCTTTTTTACGTTCAGCTGTAATCGACATCGTATTATCCTTTCCAAAAACGAAGAAACATAAAGCCACCCATAGCCGAGATGTCGTTCAGCTAGGGTCTGTGAGAAAACAGGAAAAGTCGAAGACTCTTACCTAATTTCGTTCTTATATAGGAAAGAAGGTTAAAATACTAGTCCTTGACAGCATTTTGAAGTCTTTCTTTAAATAAAAGCTTTTGTTTTGAAATATTGATTTAAATAGAGTTTTATGAGAAGTGTTTTAAACAATTATGCATCCTTTTGATACAAAGATTATGAGTGTGTGTGAGTGGTAACAAAAGTGATAAATAGCGTTGGAGGGAAAAGATGCAGAGCATTTCAACATTAAAACTTTTTCGTAATTCGGTATTTCGAAATTTATGGTCATCTACTCTTATTTCTAATTTAGGGGGGCTGATACAAGCTGTTGGAGCAGGGTGGTTAATGGCGTTGATTAGTTCTTCGCATTCCATGGTTGGGCTAGTTCAAAGTGCCACAACATTACCACTTGTTATGTTTTCTTTGATGGCAGGGGCATTAGCTGATAATTTTAATCGGCGTCAAATTATGTTGTGTGTACAGATTATGATGATGGTCATATCGATGAGTTTATCTATTTTAGCCTATATGGGATTTCTAACACCTTGGCTTTTGTTATGTTTTACGTTTTTGATTGGATGTGGCACAGCTTTTTATAATCCTTCTTGGCAAGCAACGATAGGAGATATTGTGAGCAGGGAAAATATTCCTGCTGCTGTTAGTTTGAATAGTGTCGGCTTTAATTTGATGCGGAGTGTTGGTCCTGCGATTGGTGGTGCCATCATTGCAACTTTAGGGGCATCGGCTGCTTTTTTGTTTAATGCTATAAGCTATATTCCTCTTATTGGTGCGTTGTTTTTCTGGAAGTCGAATTATGAAAACAACTCATTGCCACGAGAAAGGCTGTTAGGAGCTGTCTCAGATGGTTTGCGTTATGTTGCGATGTCACCTAATCTCCTGAGTATTATGGTTCGAGCGTTCCTTTTTGGTATAGGAGCAACTTCTATTTTAGCACTTTTGCCAATTGTTGCGCATAAAGTTCTTGGAGGAAGTGCCCTTCTTTATGGTACATTGCTCGGTTGTTTTGGGTTAGGAGCCATGACAGCAGGTATTATTAATGCAGTTGTACGGCATCATTTTCGTTCAGAAACAATTATTGCAAGTGCATTTATTGGTTTCGCCTTTTCTTGCTTTTTATTGGGAATCAGTCGTTCACTGATTATAAGCCATATTGCTTTATTTCCTGCAGGGTTATGTTGGGTTTTGGCCTTATCGTTGTTTAATACATCTGTACAACTCTCTACACCACGCTGGGTTGTTGCACGTTCTTTAGCTCTTTATCAAACGGCATCTGCCGGGGGGATGGCTATTGGAAGTGCAATCTGGGGAGGTTTAGCTGATGGTTATTCTCCAACAATTGCTTTGAGCGTTTGTTCTTTATTCTTGATTTTTGGTGCTCTTGCAGGGGTAAAATTTAGAATTCAAGAAATTCCTCAGATAGATTTAAATCCTCTTGATCATTTTAGAGAGCCGGAATTATTACTCGACCTCAAAGCAAGAAGTGGCCCGATTATGATAATGATCGATTATAAAATTCATGAAAATGATCTTGAAGAGTTTCTCAAAGTGATGACGCGTCGACGCCATATTCGATTACGTGATGGTGCGCGTCAGTGGGTTCTTTTACGAGATCTTGAAAGACCTGAATATTGGACAGAGGCTTATCATATGCCAACATGGGTAGATTATTTACGCCATAATCATCGTCGCACAAAAGCGGATGCAGAAGTCAATAAGCGTCTGCGTCATTTAAATTGTGCTCCTAACGGTATAAGAGTGCACCGTATGATTGAACGCCAAACAATACCCCAAGCCAATGAGATGCTTTTAAAAGTTTCCTCTGATCATCTCCCTTAGGGTTAAAACAGTTTTTGTAAATATTACATATATTAATATTATTTCGATCAATTTGTTAGCGTAATCATAAAAAAATTGCTGTTTCAATATTTAATGAATTGATTTATAATGGTTATTTTTCATTTTTCATGTTGAGTGATAGATTCTGAAAATCTTAAGCTTTTCTCGTTTCAAATCTATTTAGAGTAAATCAGTCCATATCTTTGCTTGTACATTATAAACGAGGACTAAAGTATGAGTAAAAAACGATTGAAAAAGAAATAAAAAGCCTTTTATGAATCCTTTAAATGCAAGGATTATTGCGACATTAAGAGGAAAAAGTGTGTGGTGGTGTTAGCTTATAGCACTGACTTAAATTTTGATATGAATACGGTAAATATAGACAATGAAAAGCACCATATTTTTCTTAATTGATAGAGAAAAATATCTTTCCGCAAAAGGTGGTTGGGAAAAGAATCGATTAAATTGTGAAAATCCGCTTTGGTTTAAATAGACCTTTGTCGAGAGTGCCTATAGCAAGAAGTTGTTCCTTATAGAGGACACAAATTTCCTCTTCATCAAGAGGTGCTTTGTGATGATTCAAGAGGATAGAATGGCCTCTTATAATTCTCTGTGCTTGAGTTTCATTAAGGATATAGTGAGGGAGGCAATCCAATGCGGCGCTTGTGTCAATTAAGAGCCCATCGAGTGTTGAGAAGTTTTTTTCAAAAGAACGATTATTCTCATCTGTAGTGTTTTTATTTGGCGGAATGGCCGCTTTTAGTTCCTCCCATGTAATGAGATCTTCTTCATCAAAAGGTGCGACGGCAATACGTCTTAAATCAGCAATATGCCCATAGCAACCGAGATCACGTCCCATATCGCGTGCTAAAGAGCGCACATAAGTTCCTTTTCCGCAGGTTATTTCAAAGATAGAATGCTCTTTGGTAGGCATTTCTAATAACTTGAAAGTTTCTATTTCCACTTCACGGGGCGGAATGTCAACAACTTCCCCTTCACGCGCTAAATCATAGGCACGATTTCCAGCAATTTTGATTGCTGAAAATTGTGGAGGTGTTTGCAAAATAACACCTGTATATTGAGGAAGAAGAGCAAGTATTTCTTCTTGTGTTGGACGTATGAGAGAAGTTTTCGTTATTTCTCCTTCTAAATCATCTGTTGAGCGCTCTTGCCCCCAAGCAATATGAAAACGGTAAGTTTTTTTGCCTTGCATCACGTAAGGGACGGTTTTAGTTGCTTCGCCCAATGCAATGGGAAGGAGACCAGAAGCAAGAGGATCAAGTGTACCCGCATGTCCTGCCTTTTGAGCATGGAAGAGCCATTTGATTTGTGAGACAGCTTCTGTTGATTTCATTCCTTTTGGTTTATCAAATATGACCCAGCCAGAAACAGGACGCCCTTTTTTCTTGTGTTGCCGCGCCATATCTTTAATCCTCATCTGTATCACTATGGTGAAGATCGCGTGCAACCTCAGGCGAGCGAAGGAGGGCATCAATTTTTGAAAAATTATCAAAGCTATTATCAAGTCGGAAACGCAGTTCTGGCATATATTTCATTTGTCGCAACGCATGACTGATTTCTCCACGGAGAAAACGACTATGTTTATTGAGGGTATCAACAACATCGGTATGAGAAGCATTTTTAAGAGTACTGAGAGGTGATACAAAGCAAGTAGCAATTTTTAAATCTGGTGACATGCGTACTTCAGAGACAGAAATAACAATATCTTTCAAGACATCATCAAGCAAAATATCACGCTGTAATATATGCGCTATTGCATGACGTACTTGCTCTGCTACTCTAAGTTGCCGTTGTGATGGCCCTGCATTTTTCATCAAAGTTTTATCCCTGCTACAAGATCTCTTTTTTAATCATCAAGATAAGGAAAAAAGAGACATTGTTTATAAAATCCAATCACTTTAACTCTATCGTGAAATGAGGAAAGTTATTGGATTATTTTATAATGTGCGGTTAATATGTTCGATACGGAAGGTCTCAATGATGTCTCCTGCGCGCATGTCTTCATAATTTTCAAAGGCTATTCCACATTCTTGACCACTTTGCACTTCATTGACTTCATCCTTAAAGCGTTTGAGTGTTTTCAGCTTTCCTTCGTGAATAACGATATTATCGCGGATAAGGCGAACACCGGCTCCTCGTTCTATTTTACCTTCTGTAACACGACATCCTGCAACTTTTCCAATTTTTGTAATGTTAAAGACTTCTAGAATTTCAGCATTACCAAGGAAAGTTTCACGCTGTTCTGGTGAGAGTAATCCAGACATAGCAGCCTTGATATCGTCAACAAGATCATAAATGATGTTGTAATAACGAATTTCAATTCCTTGTGTTTTAGCAAAATCACGTGCCTGCTTATTGGCTCGAACATTAAAGCCAATTACAGCAGAGTTAGAAGCTTCTGCAAGAGAAATATCACTTTCGGTAATTCCTCCAGCACCAGAATGTACAATACGCGCACGAACCTCGTCATTTCCGAGTTTTTCCAATGCTGAAGCGATTGCTTCAATTGATCCTTGCACATCTCCTTTTATAATAAGAGAAAATTCCTTAACACCAGTCGTTTGCAATTTTGTCATCATCTGTTCAAGAGAACCACGCGAACCAGTTTGCCGCGCAACAGCTTTATCACGTGCTAATCGTTGCCGATATTCAGAAATTTCACGTGCTTTTGCTTCATGTGTGACAACAGCAAAACGGTCTCCGGCTTGTGGTGTTCCTTGCATGCCTAAAATTTCAATTGGTGTAGAGGGAACGGCCTCTTTGACATGGCGGCCATGGTCGTCAATCAAAGCACGTACACGACCCCATTCATTTCCAGCAACGATAATATCAGAAGGGTGTAATGTACCTTTTTGAACAAGAACTGTTGCAACAGACCCACGTCCGCGATCCAATTTGGCTTCAATGATAACGCCCTCTGCAGTTCGTTGAGGATCTGCTTTCAGATCAAGCATTTCAGCTTGAAGAAGGATAGCTTCGAGAAGTTTATCAAGATTTTGACCAGTTTTAGCAGAAACTTCAACGTCCAAAGTTTCTCCACCCATAGTTTCAACAAACACTTCATGTTGTAGAAGTTCTGTACGCACTTTTTGTGCATTCGCAGCTGGTTTATCAATTTTGTTGATAGCAACAATGATAGGTACACCAGCAGCTTTCGCATGATTGATTGATTCAATCGTTTGAGGCATAACACTATCATCAGCGGCTACAACGAGAACAGCAATATCAGTAACACGAGCTCCGCGTGCACGCATAGCGGTAAATGCAGCATGACCTGGTGTATCAATAAAGGTAATTTTTTGACCATTTTGTTCTACTTGATAGGCACCAATATGCTGCGTAATACCTCCTGCTTCGCCAGAAACAACATTTGCTTTACGAATAGCATCCAAAAGCGAAGTTTTTCCGTGGTCAACATGGCCCATAATGGTTACAACAGGGGCGCGCTGCTGCATGTTTTGAGGATTATCTGTTATATTAAAGATACCTTCTTCTACGTCAGATTCTAAAACACGTTTAACAGTATGGCCAAATTCAACAGCGATGAGTTCGGCAACATCTGCATCAATAACATCGCCAGGTTTCATCATTTGTCCTTGTTTCATCAAGAATTTAATCACATCAACAGAACGCTCAGTCATACGTTGTGCGAGCTCTTGAATAGTAATCGTTTCAGGAAGAACAACTTCGCGAGAAATTTTTTCTCTTGGTTCTTGATTTTGTGCACGCTTAAACTTTTCCTGTCTACGCCGCATTGCAGCCATTGAGCGCCCACGTGCGCTTCCTTCTTCATCCAGTGCACTATTCAGAGTTAACTTTCCGCGTCTCCGCTCATCAGCTCCTTTGACAACTTTGGGTACACGTATTTCTGATTTAGCAGGATTAGCACGTCGACTATGCCGTTCTTCCTCTTTATTGTCATCTATTTTGCGTTTTTCAACCACGGTTGTCTGTTTAGGGGCAATAGGAATATCTGTCTGTTCAATGAGAGGGGGAACAGGTGGAGTCTGTACTGGCGATATTTCTTCTTCTTGTTGGAGATGTATTTCTTTTTCTTTAATTTCTTGCTGTAAAATTTCTTCACGCTCTTTAGCGCGTCTTGCTTCTTCTTCGGCTTGTTCTCGCGTTATTTTTTCTTGGATATGTGCTTCTTCTAACGCGCGAAGTCTCGCTTCCATTTCAGTTGATGAAAGATTGCTTTTGGTCACAGATTCTTGAGGCTTTTTCCCCTCAAAACGCGGTTTAGAACGCTGGGGGGCCACATGCGGCTTTGTAATGGGCTGTAGGGTTTCAGCTTTTTCATCAGGTCGCGTAATTTTACGCCGTTTGGTTTCGACAACGACAGCCTTCGTACGGCCATGACTAAAATTTTGTTTAACCGTACTCGTTTCCAAGACAGACCTCTTGAGAGTTAGTGTCTTCTTGACGGTTGTTTTGTCGTTGTTATTTTCACTCATTGTACTTCCTTCACGGCTTGGGCCGTCATCTCACTAGACTTACTATGCTTGTCGTCACGATAGCTGATCAATTTACATGTTGTTTTGAGAAATCCTTCAGCAGCTTTTGTGTCCAGTAAGGCCGCGTGCATTACAGGATTAGAGCCAAAAGCCACTCGCATTTCATCACTTGTAAATAAAGATATGGTTTTTATAGTCCGATTTGTTTGTTGTTGTATTGAATGGATGGCCTGTGCAATTTTTCGTTTCCCATCTTCTGTTGTTTCTTTAGCATGAAGTACAAGAATAACTTTACCAGAGCGGATAGCAGCGTCAACCTTTGTTGCTCCCATAACAATTGCTCCCGCTTTTCGTGCCATGGAAAGGCTTGAAAGAGCGGCTTTTAGTAAAAGCGTATCAACAACATGCACAAGATTTGGTGCAACCTCAACATCTGTTTTAAAATTTCTATGAAAAGCTTTCTGTTTGATTGCTTTCTCAATAACAGCGTGATGGGCAGAAATCCAAACGCCACGCCCTGGTAAATTCGCTTTAAGATCAGGAACAATTTGGTTATTGGGACCAATAACAAAACGGATCAGCGTTTGTGCTGAAGCATTTTTTCGGGTCACAATGCAAGTCCGTTCGTTCATTTAAAGTGTATCCACATCCAAATCATCTGTTTTTTCATCTTCTACAGGACTTTCTGTAACAAGATCAGCTTGGTCTATCCAGCCTGCTTGTACACGTGCGGCTAAAACCATAGCTTCTGCATCTGCGCGTGTAATGTCAAAAGGGGTTAAAATACCAGAAAAATTCTGTGTTTGACCTTCTTTGCGTTCTCTCCAACCAGCTAAATCATCAACGGCATAGCCAGCAAAGTCTTCTATTGTTTTTACACCATCCTCACCTACAGCAACCAACATAGCACTTGTCATTCCAGGAAGTGTTCGCAATTCGTCAGAAACTCCGAGCTTTTTGCGTTTTTCATCAAGTTCTTTTTCTTGATGATCAAGATATTCGCGGGCACGACTTTGGATTTCAGCGGCGGTATCATGGTCAAAACCATCAATAGAAGCGATTTCTTCAAGATCAATATAGGCGATTTCTTCAATAGAAGAAAAACCCTCTGATGCCATAACCTGTCCGATCATTTCGTCAACCTCTAAGGCTTCCATAAACAATTTACTCCGTTCAGTAAATTCTTTTTGACGATTTTCAGATTCTTCCTTTTCTGTTAAAATATCAATGTTCCATCCTGTTAGTTGCGAAGCCAAGCGAACATTTTGCCCACGTCGTCCAATAGCAAGGCTAAGTTGATCATCTGGCACAATAACTTCAATCCGTTCAGCATCTTCATCAAGGATGATTTTAGAAACTTCAGCAGGTTGCAGTGCATTAACGACAAATGTTGCCGCATCAGGCGACCAAGGAATAATATCAATTTTTTCGCCTTGCAATTCAGCAACAACAGCTTGTACACGACTTCCTCGCATTCCAACGCACGCTCCAACAGGATCAATGGAACCATCACGTGAAACAACGGCGATTTTAGCCCGTGAACCTGGATCACGAGCAACAGATTTGATTTCTATAATACCATCATAAATTTCTGGTACTTCCATAGTGAAAAGTTTTACCATAAATTGGGGATGTGTGCGTGAAAGGAAAATTTGCGGACCACGCGTTTCACGGTGTACATCATTGACAAAAGCACGAATGCGATCTCCATAGCGGAATGATTCACGAGGAATTAATTCATCACGGCGAACAATAGCTTCACCGCGCCCTAGATCAACGATGACGTTACCATATTCCACACGCTTAACTGTACCAGAAATAATTTCACCAACTTTATTTTTGAATTCTTCATATTGCTGATCGCGCTCTGCATCGCGTACTTTTTGTACAATAACCTGTTTAGCAGATTGTGCTGCGATACGTCCAAAATCCATAGGAGGTAAAAGATCAGCAAAAAAATCACCAATTTTTGCTTCTGCTTGACGTTTGAGAGCATCAGACAAAGTAATTTCCGTTGTATAGTCTTCAACGACATCAACGATTTTAAGCAGGCGCTGTAATTTAATTTCACCTGTTTTAGAATTGATTTCAGCACGAATATTGGTTTCTTGACCATAACGAGAACGTGCTGCTTTTTGAATAGCATCAGCCATCGCAGAAATGACAATTTCACGGTCGATTGACTTTTCACGTGCAACAGCATCTGCAATTTGCAGAATCTCAAGCCTGTTAGCGCTTGTAGCCATCAATTTTCTCCTTCTTTGTGCCACACGATGGGTATTTCCCAGTGATATTATTTTTTGAAATTGAGCGTCTGTATAGAGTCGTTAGCGTTCTCTTCGGCAATGAATTGTTGACTTAAATCTTTATTTTGTTTCAATGCATCGCGAATAAGCTCATCGGTAAGCACTAAATGCGCATTTATGATATCACAAAAGGAAATAGGGGTATACATGGCTTCTCCATAAGCAGCTTTATCAGTGTTTAAAATAAATCCATCTTGCGTGATATTTGTAAGTGTCCCACGAAATTTTCGGCGCCCATCAATTGTTATTTTGGTTTCAATTTTTGCAAGATGCCCTTGCCAATGAAAAAAATCAGATTTTCTTACCAATGGACGATCAATTCCAGGTGATGAGATTTCTAAATGATATTTGCGTTCAATAACATTTTGTACATCAAGGAGGGGAGAAACTGTTCGACTAACAGTTTCACAATCTTCTATGGTCATAGAACCATCGGCACGTTCAACCATAATTTGAAGTGTTAAACCATTTTGACCAAGAAGTTTCACACGAACCAAACGAAAACCTAAAGGTTTAAGTAGTGGTATGACAAGAGCAGCAACCTGTGCTTCGATACCATCTTCTTCAAACAGGCGCGGTTCGTCAAGATTGCTTATTTTTTCAGCTTCGTTCATACATTTTATCCAAGTTGGTTTCATCAGTTTTATGATATTAAAAAAGAGCGGGTCCAACGGCCCACTCTTCATCATAAGACCAAGAATTTAACTATTGATACTCTTAAATTCAAAATTTTTCAAGTTGTTTATGAGAAAAGCGCTTGATCATTTATTTCTTGATAAAGGTAAGATAGGCAGGCGTTCGTCCTTCGCGTAAAGCTTTTGCTTCATAGCGGGTTCCGCTCCATAGTGGATAAGGGAGTTTCCAGTCTTGAGGGCTTTCTGCTTTCCATTCAAAGTGATCATGTTGTGCACAATGGTACAAAGTCCAGTTTACATAACTGTCTATATCGCTAGCAAAGCGCAAAAATTTCCCTATTTTAAGAACACGAGCAAAACGGTTAAGATTTTTTATGTTGATGAAGCGTCGTTTCCAGTGTTTCTTTTTCGGCCAAGGATCAGGATAGAAGAGGTCTATTCCATCAAGCGAGTTATCAGGGAGCCAATCAAGAAGGCGTGTAGCATCATCATTATAGAGGCGAAGACGATTTTGATGGTTTTGATGCTGTTCAAGAGACGATAATATTTTTGCCATGCCATTGATAAAGGGCTCGACGCCGATAAAACCGGTTTTTGGAAAATATTCCATTTCATGAAGTAAATGTTCACCTCCACCAAAACCGATTTCAAGTCGAATTTCTCTTACTTTGCTTGAAAATAAGGATGTAAGGTTTAAGGGAGGAGGGACATTTAAATCAATATTCAAACTGGGGAGAAGCATTTGTATACGTGTAAGCTGACTGTCTCGAAGTTGTTTTCCTTGTCGGCGTCCAAAAAATGCTTCACTCTTACGTATATTATGTTTAATCATGGGATTTGGATCATTGTTTGAAGCGTTTTCACGAGATCAGTTTTTTCCCATGAAAACGAACCATCGTGTTTTGGTTTACGACCAAAGTGACCATAGGCAGCTGTTTTCGCATAAATAGGTTTATTGAGGGCAAGATGTTTTCGAATGCCGGTAGGTGAAAGGTCCATTATTTTGCGGATGGCTTCTTCAATAACCTTTTCATCGACTTTTCCTGTTCCATGAAGATTAAGATAAATAGATAAAGGTTGTGCAATACCAATTGCATAGGAGAGTTGAATGGTGCATCTCTCTGCTAAATGAGCAGCAACAATATTCTTAGCCAGATAGCGTGCCGCATAGGCAGCAGAACGATCAACTTTTGTTGTATCTTTTCCTGAAAAAGCACCGCCTCCATGGGGTGCTGCACCTCCGTAAGTATCCACAATAATTTTGCGTCCCGTTAATCCGGCATCGCTTTGAGGGCCTCCAATGACAAATTTTCCTGTTGGGTTAATATACCAACTGCATTGAGCTGCAATGGGAATGTCATGTAAAGCTTGGCGAATGTAAGGTTCAACCACTGTACGTACTTTATTGGAATCCCAGCTTTCATCAAGGTGCTGCGTTGAAAGAACAATGGATGTGACCTCTATCGGTTTTCCATTTTTATAACGTATGGTTATTTGGCTTTTAGCATCTGGTCCTAATTTTCCAGTTTCTCCCTCTCCTTTATGACGAGCTGCGGCAAGAAGTTTGAGAATTTTATGCGCATAATAAATTGGCGCAGGCATGAGATCAGGTGTTTCACGGCAAGCATATCCAAACATGATACCTTGATCACCCGCTCCTTCTTCACCATGCCGATCCGTAGCATTATCAACCCCTCTTGCTATATCAGCTGATTGTGGGCGCAAAAGAACATCAATTTTAACAGTTTTCCAATGGAAGCCTGCTTGTTCATAGCCAATGGTACGAATAGCACGGCGCGCTGCTGTACGAAAACGTGTAGGATTAATGAGTGGAAAGCTAGTTTCATCATAGATGAATTCTTTATTTTTATCTTTTTTTAATAGCGTATCGGGAACACGTACTTCACCAGCGATAACAACACGGTTGACACTGACGAGAGTTTCACAGGCAACGCGTACTAACCATGGATCAGTACCAGTCTTTTCAGCTTCTTTATAGATCATATCAACAATTTCATCGGAAATACGATCACAAATTTTATCAGGATGTCCTTCCGATACCGATTCGCTCGTAAAAAGATAATCTTGATGCGGCATAGGAACTCCTTCAAAAAAGAAAACCAACGATTTAATCAATAGCTTACTAAAGTCGTCACCATTTGCTAATTCTACAGCAAATAGTCAATGCAAATGTATATGAATAAAAGAGAAAAGATATAATTTTAATTTATAACTTATTTGTCAAATCTTCCTCAGAAAGTGCTTTTGCCAAGTCAATAATTTTTCGACGCACTTTAGCATCAGATATATTTGTAAAAGCGCGCATGAGCTGAATCCCTTCGCTGCTAGAACAAAAGTCTATAAAATTGTGTTCACTTTCAGCAAAACCCTCTACTTGTTGGGAGGTAATACCTTTATCAAAAAAGTAAGAAACAGGAACATCCATAATTTCCGCTATCGCTTGAAGACGGCTGGCACCAATACGGTTTGTTCCTTTTTCATATTTTTGGATTTGCTGAAAAGTAATTCCTAATTTTTCACCTAGTTTCTCTTGAGTGAGTCCTAAAATATTACGACGTAAACGGATACGAGTTCCAACATAGATATCTATAGGGTCAGGTTTTTTTCTAGTTTCGGTCATAATGCAACTCTTTATTTCCAGCATTTTTCTTCTAAACCAACATCATATTTATGCGCAGTTGATTTATCATATAATTAAAACAATATGTAATATTTTTTCCCAATATCACTGGTACACGCAACACAATACCGTACAAAGGGCACTTGAATCATTTAAGCTGTTTTGTAAAACCAAAACCAATACGACACAATAGCATAAGGATGAATAAGATAAAAGTAGAGAAAGTTCTGTATTCATTGCTTCCTATAGGGGTAATGGATGATGGAACTTGTGAATCAATAATGCCCACAGCATTTTGTCGAAGAGCTACAACGATTCGTCCATAAGAATCAATAACAGCTGATATGCCATTATTGGCCGCCCGTATGAGGGGGATTCCCAGTTCAACGGCACGAAGCTGTGCTTGTTGAAGATGTTGATAGGGTCCAGGTGTTACACCAAACCATGCATCATTTGTAATATTAATAATTGCTTGAGGCGGGGAGCCTTTGAAAGTCATTTCATGGGGAAATATTGCTTCATAACAAATCAAGGGTAGATAAGAAAATCCGTTTGGCATTGTAACAATTTTGCGCACACTTGCAGCACTATATCCACCAATATTATCAGCAAGGGTACGCAATCCAATTTTTTTCAATAAATGCTGATAAGGAAGATACTCACCAAAAGGAACCAAATGAAGTTTATCGGAAGTATTTAAAATATTACCTTGAGCATTAATGACTGCAATTGTATTAAAATATCGTGTTTGGGAATGAGGTAGATCATTGCTGGCGCGTATTGCTCCAACAATAGCCCATTGTTTAGGTTTTAAAAGAGAGGCAATGCGCATTGTGATAGATGAATTATCATAGAGAAGGTAAGGAACGGAAGCTTCAGGCCATACGATAAAATCGGGTTCTGAATTTTGATCGGTTGTTGGCGTTGCACTTAGCTTCATATGCGCTTCCAACATAGATTCTCGTGTATTATCACGCAATTTTATATTTTGTTGGATGGACGGTTGAACAATGCGCACCCAATAAGCACTTTTTTGATCTTCAGTTGTGTTTTCTATAGTATGAAGACGATAAAACCCAAAACCACAGTGAATGAATATAAGTGATAAGCAAAGAGAAAGTGCCACTTTCTTTTTTTCATCCGTTAATAAAACAGTTGGCAAACTGTAGGCTAAGACAGCAAGAATATTCATTCCGTAAAGTCCTACGATTGCATCAGATTGCATGAACATTGGGGTTGGCATGGCTGTATAGCCAAGAGAATTCCATGGAAATCCTGTGAATAAAAACGCACGCAACCACTCGGATAATCCTAATGCAAAGGCTAAAACAAAAAAGCGTGCTATTCCTTTTGTCCATAATAAACCGACAATGAAACCAGAAAAAAACCAATAAAGAGAAAGGTAGAGTGGAGGGAATAAAATGGCTAATGGGACTGCCCAACCAAAAGAATCTGGATCTGTTAACAAAGCATTGCATAGCCACCAAAGGCCGCAAATAAAATAACTAAAACCAAAGGTTCCACAGCTTAAAGCGTAAGTAAAAAAATGTTTTTTATTGTTTTTGGTGGCCCGTATTGAGTCAAGTAAAACAATAAAGAGAGGGAAAGTTAAAAAGCAAAGAGGTGTTAAATAAAAGGGTGGAAGTGCAAAAGAAGTAAGAGCACCACACAGAAATATCCATGCTTGGCGCTTCCAGCCTGTAACAGAGAACAAAAAAACGATGAAATTGCTTAAAAATGCTGGACTATTCTTTAGGGATGGCATTGTTCTCAAGATTCTCATTTTTGGGAATGCGAAAAATGCGCAATCGTTTAATCCGGCGTTTATCAGCTTCTAAAATACGAAATCTATAACCAGGTACAGCTTCGACAATTTCACCTTTAGCAGGAATGCGATCAAGAATTGAGACGATCAAACCACCAATAGTATCAACTTCATCACCATATTCCCCTACGATAAAATCAGGACCAAGAGCTTTCTCCACATCTTCTAGTTCAGTTCTTGCATCAACGAGCCATTTATTATTTGGTTCACGTACGATAGCATTGTCGACATTATCATGTTCATCTTCGATATCCCCAACGACTAACTCAACAATATCTTCCATTGAAACGAGACCATCTGTTCCTCCATGTTCATCAATAACTAAAGCCATTTGAGTTCGTGTAGTTTGCATCCGTGTTAATAATTTGCTTGCAAGCATAGAACTGGGAACAAAGAGAACTGTTCGGATCAAATCCAATTCACCGATTGGAGTATGCAAGTCTGTATGGTTTAATTGAAGCAAATCGGATTTTTGTTCGGTTTTTGTTGGGTTGATAATAAAGCGAGTGATGTAGTTAAGAATATCGCGGATATGGATCATGCCGCGCGGATCATCTAAAGTTTCAGCATAAACGGGGATACGAGAATGACCAATTTTTGCAAAACATTTAAGGGTTTCTCCAAGAGAGGTGTTTATTTCTAATGCTTCGATTTCAGAACGAGGTATCATAACATCATCCACGCGTGCTTCACGTAAGCGTAAAATGTTATGCAGCATAGTACGTTCTTCAGGTGAGAAGAGGGCGGCATCTTTTTCATTGTTAGTCGTGAGTGCAACGGTAAGATCATCGCGCAGTGACGTAGATGCACAATTTCGACCCCGTAAGAATGAAAACAAATGATTCATCAGGGAATATTTTTCTGTATGATTCGTCTGCTGAGAGGGGTCTTTTTCATTATTAGAAGATGCTTGATTATTATTTTGTGCATTTATTTTGTTTGCCATGGTTTTGAAATCTTCTAGACTTTCTTTTTTATAATAGATAAATAAGAGGCTTTAAATGGTATGCTGGTAATATTGATTTTAAAAGTTAAATTTTATCATTGATAGACAATTATGCGTAAGGATCTTTTATGGAAAGCTTTTGAAGAATTTCTCTTTCGAGCTTTTCCATTTTATATGCTTCATCATCAGTTTCATGGTCATAACCAAGCAGATGCAAGATACCATGAACAATCATATGTGTTAAATGGTCTTGAAATGTTTTTCCTTCTTTCTCTGCTTCGAAAACAACAGTTTCTCGGGCAATAATAATATCACCGAGTATGGGACCAGGTCGATTTCCAGCTTTAAGTGGAAAAGCAGGAAAGGATAATACATTAGTAGATTTGTTTTTGTTGCGCCATTGTGCATTGATTTGTGCCATATGTTCATCATCCGTAAAAAGCAGGCTAATCTCGCTTACAACATTTGCCAATGAAACATGATGCATAGTTGCCATTAATGCTTTTTCAGTGATATTATAAAGCATTTTCTCATCATTCCACCCTGCGCTTTTAATCATTATATCAATAATAATCATGATGAATCAAATTCATTTTTTAATGCATCGCATGCGAATGATTTTTTTTTATTTTGTATTTCGGAATCACGATCATAAGCACGAACGATAGCAGCAACAAGTGGGTGGCGTACAACATCTTTTTCATCAAAATGCACAATTGCAATATTTTCTACATTTGAAAGAATGCGAATTGCTTCAATGAGACCTGATTTTTGCCCTGTAGGCAAATCAATTTGGCTTACGTCACCGGTAACAATCATACGTGTTCCTTCTCCAAGACGTGTGAGGAACATTTTCATTTGCATGGGCGTAGTATTTTGTGCCTCATCAAGAATAACAGCAGCATGGGCAAGTGTTCGTCCGCGCATAAAGGCGAGAGGAGCAATTTCTATGACACCAGAGGCTAAAATGCGTTCTATTTTTTCAGCGGGCATCATATCATAAAGAGCATCATAAAGTGGTCGTAAATATGGGTCGACTTTTTCTTTGAGATCACCGGGAAGAAAACCAAGATGTTCTCCAGCTTCAACAGCCGGACGTGAGAGAATAATTCGCTCAATGATACCACGTTCTAGAAGCATTGCAGCATGAGCAACAGCAAGATACGTTTTTCCTGTTCCTGCTGGTCCTACACCAAACACAAGTTCAGTATGCTCCATAGCACTTATGTAAGCGTCTTGTGTTGGAGTTCTTGCATGAATTATTTTTTTATGGGTACTCAACCGAGCTGGTATACGGTTCGTTGCAGATTTGTGTGTTATTGTGTCTTCTTTCTGCTTCTTTGGTATATTTGCCATAGCAATCGCTCCTTTTATATCTGATAAAGTGAGCTCTTGATGTGTTTTGGCACGTTCATAAAGCTGCTGCAATACATATTGCGCATGTTTTATAACAGAAATATTTCCACGGATTAAGACTTCATTACCACGCGGATGAATACTAAGTTCGAGTTTTTTTTCGATATAAGCGAGATTTTCGTCAAATTTACCAAAAACTGCTTTTGCATATTTATTATTTTCGAAAATCAAAACAACTTGGCTCACATCTGAAGCGCTTGTTTGTTTCAAGGTATCAGCCTTTTCAAGGGACGTATTTACTTTTTCTTTAATACGCTTTATTTTTTCGGTTGAAGCTTTCAGCCTATTCTCCATATCTACATAAATATTGCACATTTTGTTAAGTAAACTTTATAAAAGACAATTTTTACAAAAAGTGCACGCTTTAGATGTAATCATTTGCTTTTAAAATAAAAGAGTTTTCCAAAATATTTATTTTTGAACAAGGTATTAGAGGCATGTTTATCTATTTGTCACTTCACCAACAAAACTGTTTGAGCTTGCGTTTTTAATATGAATTTCTATCACGCTACCTGTAGAGGCTTCTGTATCGACAACAACAGGTAAAAGCCAAGGGGAACGCCCTACCATTTGCCCTGAGTGACGTCCAGGTTTTTCGATGAGAACGTTCGTTTTTTGATCAATTTTAGAACGCAAAAACGCATTTTGTTGCTCAAGGAGAAGGGCTTGTAAATGTTGAAGTCGGGCATCTTTTACAGATTCATCAACATGATTTTTCATTGTGGCTCCCACTGTTCCAGGACGGGGGGAATATTTAAAAGAATAAGCTGAACTGTACTGTACTTGTTGAATAAGTTTAATGGTTTCTTCAAAGTCTTCATCTGTTTCTCCTGGAAACCCTACAATAAAATCGCCTGAAAAGGCAATATCTGGCCGTACGGTTCGAATTTTTTCGATAAGATGAAGATAATGAGAGCTTTTGTGTTGTCGGTTCATGGCTTTTAAGATGCGATCTGAACCTGATTGAACAGGAAGATGGAGGTAAGGCATTAACATATCAAGATCTCGATGCGCGGCAATAAGGCTATCATCCATATCACGTGGGTGGCTGGTTGTGTAACGCAAACGCTTTAAACCATCGAGTTTTGCGAGATGATAAAGAAGATCGCCAAGACGCCAAGTTTTGCCATCAGCACTTTGTCCATGCCAACCATTGACATTTTGTCCAAGCAGCGTAATTTCTTTGACACCCGCTTCGATGAGTTGAAGGGCTTCCTCGGTAATTTGCTCAACGGATCGTGATATTTCAGCACCGCGTGTGTAAGGAACAACACAAAAAGTGCAAAATTTATCGCAACCTTCCTGTACTGTTAAAAATGCGCTAACACCTCGTTTTCTTACTGCATGTTTATTATGGGGCGGCAAATGAGCAAATTTATCTTCAACAGCATAGTCTGTTTCGATAATTTTTTTCCCTTGTTTGGCTTTTTCTAACAATTCTGGCAAGCGATGATACATTTGCGGACCAATAACAAGATCCACTGTTGGAGCACGGCGCAAGATTTCACTTCCCTCAGCTTGTGCAACACAACCTGTTACACCAACCATCAGGGGTTTATCAGGTGTGCGCTCTTGACGCATAACGCGCAAACGACCAAGATCAGAATAAAGTTTTTCTGCTGCTTTTTCACGAATATGACAGGTATTAACAAGAATAAGATCGGCATCATTGGGAATTTGTGTTGTCACATAGCCTTGCGAACTGAGGCTATCAGTCATCCGTTGGCTATCATAAACGTTCATTTGACATCCATAGGTTTTGATAAAAACCTTTTTAGGAGCAACAGGAGGCGTATTTTTAGGATTTACTTTATTCATAGTGCTTGTCTAAATGTTTTTTACACAAATCTCAATCTATTTGCTTAAAAGTTTTTTGCATGATAATTGCATCACCACGACCATTTTTTGACGCGTAATAGGCAAGACGTTCAGAAATTTTTTGAAATTCAAAGCGTTGATAAAGGTTCAAAGCAGAAAGATTTGTGGCTTCTACTTCCAAGAATAATTTTATGGCGCCCTTGTCGTGAAGATAGTGAACTGTACGATCGATAAGAAAGGTACCAATTCCTTTTTGACGATAATGAGGATGAACAGCAATTGTGATGATTTCTGCTTCATCAAGGATGAGACGGCATAGGCAAAAGCCTAAAATTTGATCAGAGTGATCAATGAGAAAAGCTTTGTATCCGAAGATAGAGTGATCTGTTAAGAAATTATCAAAAGCTTGTTTTTCCCAAGAAGGGGTAAAACAATGCTGATGAATTTGATGAAGAGAAGCACTATCATTAACTTGTAGCGGAGCAATTCCAAAATTCTTTTTTGTCAATGAAAATTTGGGCATTATTTTTTTTGTGGTAAAGCAAAATTGGTTTGTTGTTTTGCATCAGCGCTGCGTAGATAGAGTGGGCGAGGTGAATTTTTTGATTGTTTGTTTGCAGCAAGATAAGCATAGTTTACAATATCGGCCGCTTCGCAGGGGATTTTTTCTAGGACAATTTTTTCGTGTATTTTATGGTTTTTAATATGCTCCACAACGATATCAGCAGCTGGGCCAGTCAGTCGGGTTTTTTTGGGCAAATCTTCGAGGATATTTTCAATTGTTTTTAATCCCGGCGCTCCCAAAGGTGTGAGATCATTATGAAAATTTTGATGGTAGAACATCCCTCTCCCTGCTTCAATGACAACAGTAATTGCCGATGCTGTACTTTTATTGTTTATGACTTGTGCTGCTAACGCTTCAAGAGCACTCACTCCAACAGCAGGTATTTCAAGTGCTAATGCCAAAGCGCGCGCTGTTGCAACACCGACACGTACACCAGTAAATGATCCAGGTCCAATATTGACAGCAATATGCTCAACTTGATCAAGCGTCATATTGGCTTGTTTCATTATTTGTGTAATCTGCCCAATAAGTTTTTCAGCATGTCCTTTGTTCATGCGCTCATTGATACGCGCAATAACAGATTTATGACGAATAAGCGCAACAGCACAATAAATTGAAGCAGTATCTATAGCAAGGATAAGCATAAAAATATTTTAGTTGAATAAAATGATAAATAAAAGTCCTGCTGTATTTTTAATCTTTTCATTATCGTATATTTCATTTGTAAGAAAGTTACTAGTGCCAATAAGCAACAATATCTTTTTATGGGATAGAACGAGATGTTGATTTAATCCTTATTTTTATCACTTTTTGAATGAGTATCTTGAGTATTGTAAGATTCTCTTATTTTAAATCTACTTATGGTGAAACAATTAAAGTTATTAGCTTGTATATTACAAGCGGAGTTAGCGTATGAATCAAAACTGTTGAAGAAAAGAATAAAAACTCCTTTCACGAATCGTTTAAATATAAGGATTGTCACAACTTTTAAGCTATCAAATAGTACGATGATGCCACTTGTATTACATAGTAAGTAAAAGTAATTTAAAAGAGTAAAAGTTATGACCCCACATTTTTTCCAAATAAGAATATATTTTATCCGTCTTTATATAAAAACCTCAGCGTAATGAGAGCAGATGAAAGAAATGGCATTGTTTTGCATGAGTTATGTATTTCGATACTACCCCGTTGCAAATCATTATGGACTGAAAAGCAAATTTGACAGTTTTCACTTAAATATCAGCTCTTTCAATTTTTTGTATAGAATAATGAGCAGTATTTTAGAACTTTTTCTGGTTTATGAAAGAACTGATTTTAATAATAAGGAGGACTTTGGGTTGATTGCATACTACGTTGAAAAAATAATAATCAATGCACATTTAAAATGTTATATGATTTAAATCATTCAGTTGTATCATGATCAGGCTACAAATACCGAGAATAATTATGGAGCAGGTTGAAGCCAAAATGACGCGCCATCCTGCTTTTTTTAGTGATCGGATATCAACACCTAATCCTAGTGCAGCCATTGAGATAACAGTAAACAACTGGGCAATAAATTTGATGGAATTGATAGCCTTTTCAGGGATAAGACCACTTGAGCGAACAAGCATCATGATAATAAAGCCAATGATAAACCATGGGACGAGGGTATGTAAACGCAAGCGTGTTTGTGCTGATCGGCGATAAATGATTGATAGAGTAAAAATAACAGGGCCTAACATGAGAACCCGTACTAATTTGACAATTGTTGCAATTTGAACACTCAGAAAAGAGACAGATGCTGTTGCTGCTAAAACCTGTGGTACAGCATAAACAACCATGCCAGCAAGCACACCATATTGGCTAAATGACAAATTCAGAGATGGATGTAAAAAGGGTAAAAATAAAATAATAAGAATTCCTAAAAGAGCAGTGAAGGCAATTGATGCGGCTACATCGTCATGTTTTGCTTTTATGACAGGTGCAACGGCAACAATAGCTGAATTGCCACAAATAGCATTCCCACAAGCGACCAGCATTGCCAAATGTGTAGAAAGCCCGAAAAGTCGGCCGATGGCAAAGCTCAGGATAATCGTTACGAATATCACGAATATGATACTAGCAAGCAAATTCCAGCCAGCTGAAAGGACTGCGTTAATGCTAATACTTGCTCCTAGAAGAACGATAGCAATTTCGAGAAGTGTTTTTGCACAAAAGGTGATACCTTTTTGAAAATATGTTGGCAAAGGAAAACAACTACGGATAATCGATCCTAAAAGAATTGCCAAAACAAGGCTTTCAAGCCATGATTGTCCAAAAAGCTGTTTTTCTAGGACTTCTAAGCCATAAGCTAAGGCTGATATGAGTAAACATACTAGAATACCAGGACAAAAGTCGTTTAAAAGTGAGAGTTTTTTCTTTATCACTTGAATATTTTCCCTATACAAAGAAATAATAGTAAATAAAACGAGATAACAGGTAAGAGAAAGAAATTTTTAAAGATTTGTTCTTGCTTGTACAGCTGCTGCTAAAGTTCCATCATCAAGATAATCAAGCTCGCCTCCTACAGGAACACCATGAGCAAGTCGCGTAATTTTAACTGGAAAATTAGAAAGCTGATCGGTGATATAGTGAGCAGTTGTTTGACCTTCGACAGTCGCATTGACAGCAAGAATAATTTCCGTAATAGGGTTTTGTACAACACGCTGTATTAAGGTGGCAATGTTGAGTTCGTCAGGACCTATTCCATCTAAGGGGGAGAGTCGTCCACCCAACACATGGTAACGTGCGGCTAAAGTTTTTGCGCGTTCAAGAGCCCACAGATCAGCAATATCCTCAACAACGATGATTGTTGTATCATCGCGGCGCAAATCTGTACAAATTGAACAAGGATCAATGGTATCGACATTTCCACAAACAGAACAAATGCCAACTTTTTCTATAGCTGCTTGTATAGCTGCTCCCAAAGGCTCCAGCAATGTCTCTTTTTTTTTGATAAGATGAAGCGCAGCACGACGTGCTGAACGTGGACCAAGACCTGGTAACCGTGATAAAATCTGAATGAGACGTTCAATCTCAGGTCCTGCAATGTATTTAGGCATATTTTTGTCCCACGGAAAAAATCCGTTTCATTAAAATGGAAGCGTGAAACCTGATGGGAGTGGTAGCCCTGCCGTCATACTTTTGGTTTTTTCTTCTATTGCGACTTCGATTTTTGTTCTTGCTTCATTATAAGCTGCCATAATGAGATCTTCAAGAATTTCAGCTTCCTCAGGTTTGAGTAATGAAGGATCAATTTGAATTGCTGTTATAATATTTTTGCCATTTAAAGTGATATTGACGAGACCACCCCCTGCGGTGCCCACAGCTTGCAGATTAGCTATTTCCTCCTGAATCTTCTGCATTTTTTCTTGCATTTCTTTGGCTTTTTTCATCATGCTCATCATTTCACGCATAGGAATAGGTATCCTTATTCATCATTGATATCATTTTTATTTTTAAAAATATCAGCATTTTTAAAGGTATTGGAGAGTAAATCAAGATCATTTTCTTCTTTATTGAGTCGAATATCGACAATTTTTGCTTCTGGGAAATGATTGAGGATTTTCGCGATATCAGGATCTGTTTCTGCATTGGAAAAAAGAGTCTTTTGAATCGCTATACTTTCCTCCTGTAAGGTTGGGCCACCTCCTTCATTAACAAAAGTTATTGTCCAGCGTTTTTCTGTCCATTGAGATATCTTTTTTTCTATATCATGAGCAAGAAATTGTGGGGTATTTTCAGAAAGTCTCAAGGTAATATGCCCAGCTTCAAAAGAAACAGGATGAACAAATTCTTTAACAAGGAGTTTGAAAGGAACGTCATTATGCTGTTCGGCTAATTGAACAATATCGTGCAAAGAATTAATCACGAGAGTTTTAGGTTCAGTAATCTTTTCTGTTTTTTGCATGACAGAATGCGATAAATTTGCAATCTTTTCAGAAAGATCAGTAGATTGAGAAGTTTCTAGAATTTCTGTTACTTCTTGGGCGCTGATTTTGTCATGGTTTTGATTTTTAACTAAATTTTCTGGTTGTAAGGAATGATCTAATTGGTTTTTCAAAGATGTTTTTAAATCTGATTGATCGGCTAATATATTTGAAATGCTCGAGGAAGCATGGGCTCCGACCATTGTTTCTTTTGTTATATTATTTGCATTTGTAGATTCTTGATGAGAAGAGTTTTTAACCAGTGTGAGAGGCGTTTTTTCTTGCGTAAGCTTTTTTAAAGCCTCATCAAGAGTTGGTAAGTCAGCCGTGTGAGCAAGACGAATTAAAAGCATTTCAGCGGCTTGAAGAGGACGTGCAGTTTGATTAACTTCCTGTAAACCTTTGAGTAACATTTGCCAGTTTCGGGATAAAACAGGAACGGAAAGTTTTTTTGAAAAGTCTAAACTTCTTAAACGTTGTTCTTCAGTCAGAGAAAAATCTTCCACTATTTCTGGTGTAAAACGTAAACGTGTGACCAGATGATTAAAATCGGCTAGTTCTGTCAATATAGTAAGAGGATCAGCACCTGCTTCATACTGACTGCGTAATTCATGTAACGCATTGACAACATCGCCCTTCATGATAAATTCAAAAAGATCAATAATACGTGCTTGATCCGCTAATCCCAACATTGTACGCACCGCAATAGCATTAACATTGCCATTGCTATGGGCGATTGCTTGATCAAAAATGGATAATGCATCACGTGCAGATCCTTCTGCAGCACGGGCAATCATAGAGAGTGCTTGATCTTCTACTTCTACCTTTTCAGATTTCGCAATTTGACGCAAATGTGCACTCAAAGCTTTTGAGTCAATACGTCGTAAATCAAAACGTTGGCAACGCGAAAGAATTGTAATAGGAACTTTGCGAATTTCTGTTGTGGCAAAAATAAATTTCACATGGGAAGGTGGTTCTTCAAGAGTTTTCAATAAACCATTAAAGGCTTGTGTTGAGAGCATATGTACTTCATCGATAATATAAACCTTATAGCGTGCAGAAACAGGACGATAGCGTATTTGTTCAATAATTTCACGAATATCATCAATGCCCGTATGAGAAGCGGCATCCATTTCTATAACATCAATATGGCGTCCTTCGATAATTTGTGTGCAATGTTCACCAAGAGAGTCCAATACAGTTGTTGGTTGGTCAATATCTTTTGTTTTATAATTAAGTGCACGTGCCAAAATACGTGCTGTTGTGGTTTTACCTACGCCACGAATCCCTGTTAACATCCACGCTTGTGCAATACGACCTTTTTCAAAGGCGTTGGTAAGAGTACGCACCATAGCTTCCTGACCAATGAGGTCAGAGAAGTTTTGGGGTCGATATTTACGAGCAAGAACACGATAGGCTGTTTCTACCGGTAAATTTTCCATGAATATTTCCAACTTCGAAGTTCTTTATGCGTACATTTTGATAATACAAAAGCATAGATCAATACTGTAGTCTCATATAAAAGGATTTTTTCTTAATCAAATTATTTATGGGACAATTTGTTTAAAAATAATAAAACCCCTTTATTTGCTGCATACAAATGCCGCTCTGAAGATTAAAAATACCTCGCTAAAAGACAGCATAAAAAATAATTTCTTCAGCAAAATAGGAGGTTGGAACGATGACCCGTACCAGAACTCGTTGGGGCTGCTTCTTTCCAGACCTGACCCAGTTGGCGAGTAGTTCGTCCACCACCAACCTCCCGAGTTCATATTGTCGATTTGGAATGAAAAATCAAGCTCAGAAACGAAAAATATCCTAAGAACGATGAAGAATTTTCCTTTGCGTTTAATTTATTGACATATAAACAACAAAGAGATTGTGGATTTATTAGTTTTTATAGCAGTAGCTCTGCATATTTATTTGGTATGAAAATATCTTTTCGCTTAAGATAGTCTGAATGTATAATTATTCTCATTCGCTGAAACATATAAGAGTTTTAGGATAGACACGTCTGTTCTAAAACTACGAAATTGAATCATCAAAAATTTACAACAGTTAAAGAAGAAAATAAAGCAGATAGATCATGTAATTGGCTAACATTCGAAAGTCAGGGGGAAGAGTGCTATTTAAATAATTATAAAATATTGCTTTAATGGTGTTTCTCATCTCACACAAAACAGAACATCCCAAACAGAATACATTTAATGTTGTACATTCACAGGCTTTTTAAAGAGCGATTGCTCAATACTCTTAACTATATTTCAAACTCTACTCGTAAATAGTATACATACTCTCCTTGAGATATAAGTCCATTGTGCACTATCTTTTTTATGCTTAATAAAAGTATAAATTTTAGCCCTCATACTACTTAACAACTCCCAATGTTGCGATCCCTTGCACTTGAGAGGCTTTATAAGAAGCATTTTTATTCCTTTTTTAATCGTTTTTACTCACACATCACTCCCATTTGTAACTTTCAAGGAAACGATTTTAATTGATTCAATATGAGATTTAAGATGGGAGATCTTACTTTATTTGTGGTTGTAATTCAGTATAAAAAATCGAACTCTTATAATGATAAGTCAATATATTAAATATCTTATAAGAGAACCACCTCATTTCTATAGTGAATGAGAATATCAAATATGTAATATTTTTTCTTTTAACGTATATAAATACTGAGTAGATGTTATCGCTCTTTTTTTGCGTACTTGTTCTTTTAATTAAAAAACATTGATGTTTATCACAAGATGGATCAATATATGAATTTTTATTATTGAGAAAAGGTTTCATATATTTTTAAGAGACTGTACTTATGCAAGAGAAGATGCAACATTAAACGCTATAGAAATAAGGGGGTACTGATTTTATAAGCATAAAAATGGTTCTTATTCGATATAAGCGACATTTTATAGTTTCAAATAATTATATCCTTTAATAAGGAGGGAAGAGCGAGATGATTTTTTACAAAAGCTGAATGAGTATGATTTAAAATGCAGCGAGGAATGCATCTGTAGAGCAAATTTTACTTTTCTGTTTATCTAAGTGATTTGGGTACGATGTGCTTTATAGTACTTAAAATAAAGCAGTTGCAAAGATAGAAGTTATATTCTTATTAAAAAATAGCTCTGATAGTAGAAAATACAGAACAATTTAATTTTAGTCATTTAGTTTTCGCAAAAGTTCTTTAATATCTAACCTTATAAGCAGCTTAAGGGTTGCCATATTAGGATAAAAATAACCTTTTCAGCGATTAGTTTTAATGGCTCATTATGCCCTATTTTGAAAAAAATACCTGAAAAAAGAATAACTCTACTCAAATTTAGATGTTATAGAAATATTGTTAATCATAACCTCCTGTGTCACAATCTGTTCCAACAACTTTTTTGTTCGTAATATTTTTAAAAATATAATGTCCTGACCAAGGAAAACTTATATGAAGAGATTTTATATTTTTTAGGGTAAAGATTTTCTTTTCTTTATCATGGGTTATTTTCTTTTCATCATCAACAAAAATTCTCAATTTGTTTAAATCAGAAGGGGCAGAGTATGATAAAGTAAAGGATACTTTCTTCGGTTTAAAGGTATTACAAGAGTATTCAACTCCTTGCTGGAATGTATAGGATGGTGTGATCACAACACTTTCATCCCGCGCAAAATTCCATTTTTTTTCACCAAAGCCAGCAAATGCAACACTAGAGTAGGCGAGAATATTTGCGGCTAATAATCCTCGCGTGAAGATTTTTTTCATTATCCTCTCCTTTTTTCTAAAGTGAGGTGAATCATAAATCAGTTTTTATAAAGATACAAGTTCAAACTTAACGCTAAAATCAGGGCTAAGTTGCATTTTCTAGTTTTAAACCATGTTTAGAATGATATTAATCTAAAAGATTCGAATACTCTATTATGTATAATAATTTGAATTGTTTTGAGAGCTAATTTAGAAGTTCGTTATCTTTATTGGAATATTGTCAGAGGAAATGACTTTTCTCAAGAGGCTCTCTTTAAATATATAAAGGGAAATAGATGGTACAAGCGTTTTTATTTTTGGTTACTGTGTTTTTTTACACTGGTTTTTATACGAGTTGAATTGCGGTTTATCATGATATAATTTGTGAGAAAATATTATGAAAATAATTTATATATTCTATTACGAGCTGTTTTTTCTTCTTCAGTGTTTATGAAGGGTGTTGAGTAGAAAAAACAGCCCTTTCAAAATGCGTTGCATTATGAAATTTTTACGATGCTTTTTGATATCAACAAAAAATGATAGCAGCTTAATTGCTTTTATATATACGATGTTCGATCGTTTTGTGCTGGATAAGTACCGATAATACGCAGTTCTGCAGAAAAGAAAGATAATTCTTCTAAGGCAAGTTTCATCATCGGGTCTTCAGGATGTCCTTCAATATCAACAAAGAATTGTGTCGCATTGAAATTTCCACCAATTTGATAGCTTTCTAATTTTGTCATATTGATACCATTCGTTGCAAATCCTCCCATAGCTTTATAGAGAGCTGCGGGGACATTGCGCACTCGAAAAAGAAGACTGGTGATGATTTTTTCGCCATTTTGAGGTTTGGGGACATGCCGTTTGGAGCGTGAAAGGATGACAAAACGGGTAATATTATGAGGGTTATCTTCAACATCTCTTTCAAGAATATCAAGTCCATAGAGTTCTGCTGCAATTAAAGGTGCTAAGGCAGCCTGTGAACGTTTAGCATTTTTTTTAATAAATTTTGCAGCTCCAGCGGTGTCAGCAGAAACAACAGGTTTCCAACCGTTGTTTCGTATGATTTTTCGGCATTGTGCAAGGGCATGCGTATGGCTGTGGACGGTTTTAATTTCGTCATGTGTAACGCCGGGCAAAACCATGAGTTGAAAATGGATAGGTAAAAAATATTCATCAATAATATAAAGAGATGACTGTGGTAAAAGATGATGAATGTCTGCAACGCGTCCCGCAAGGGTATTTTCAATAGGGATCATAGCAAGATCAGCTTTCCCGCTTTCCACTAAATTAAGGGCGTCTTCGAAAGTAGCAGAGGGAACAGCATCCATATTGGGGAACATATTGGAGCAAGCAATATGGGAATTAGCGCCGTATTCTCCTTGGAAAGAAATTTTATTGGTTTTTTTAAGTATTTTCATGCTAAAATCTCACAAACTCTATCGAGATCATGTTGTGTGTCTACACCTAAGGGAATTGTATCGACTATTTCCACATCGATACGCATATTGTTTTCTAATGCACGTAATTGTTCAAGTTTTTCACGTTTCTCAAGTGGTGAGGGTTTGAATGATACAAATTTTTCAAGTGCTTCGCGCCTATAGGCGTATATTCCAATATGGTGATAAAGAGGACCATCTCCATAGGGTGCTGTGGCGCGAGTAAAATAAAGAGCACGAAGGCGATTTTGAGAAAGCGGTGTCCCAATGATCTTGACAACATTGGGATCTCTTGTTTCATTTTCTTCAATGATTTGAGCACCCAAGGTTGCAATATCAGTAAAACTATTTTCTAAAGGGCGTAGTGCACGAATGATTTCACGAGGCATGATTGTTGGTAGGTCACCTTGTATATTTAAAATGGCGTTGTAGCGCTGTTCAGGATCAATGCGTACTAAAGCTTCATAAATACGATCAGATCCAGACTTATGATCACCTCGTGTTATGATATATTCATGCCCATAATCTGCAACAGCTTTAGCGATATCATTATGATCTGTTGCAACGATGGTTCGACCTAATGCGGCTTTTTTTGCTTGTTCTGCGACATGAACAATCATCGGCTTTCCAGCGATTTCAGCGAGAGCTTTTTGAGGAAGACGGGTTGAGCCCATACGGGCAGGAATAAGAATAATTGGTTCAAGAGCCATTGTAAGATTCCCAATGTCATCTGTGATGCATTTATGATATTGTGTGTTATAAAGAAAAAGCTTAAACTAAAAATGGTAATAAAACCGTGAACATTTGAGTTTTTATGAATCGCTCGAGATTTATTTATTTTATTTGTGCTTGTTTATGTGTGCTGGTCGCTATTGTGGGGATTTCCACACTCAGCAATATAATTTACGATCATCCTACATCAGTCCAATATCATCATACAGTTGCCAAGAATGATATATTTCAAGAAAAACAAAAAGCACCTGATGTTTCCCTATCACTAAATAGCCGCCTTCAACAAGGCAATTTTGAAAATGGCCGTAAAGTTTTTCGCCAATGTGCCATATGCCATACTTCTGGACGCAATGAAGCAGGGCGTGTTGGTCCAGTTCTCTGGGAGATTGTTGACCGCCCTTTGGCATCAGCAGCAGGTTTTGCTTATTCACGGGCATTGCGTGCGCACTCTGATCAAAAATGGGATTTTGTAACGTTAGATCGTTATCTGCGTTCTCCGCGTGAAGCTTTTCCTGGGACCATTATGTCTTTTCGTGGAATTAAAAATGACCAAGATCGTGCCGATCTTTTGCTTTATTTACGCAGTTTATCCGATCATCCTGTTCCTTTACCAATGGATAATAATAAAGCGAACGAGCCAAATTAACTTATACCATAGATGTTAATTTTAGAAAGAAGTCTGATTTTTTTGTAATTTTAGTTTCACAGTTTTATAAAAAGAGCTCTTATTGATGTTTTGTTAGGGGGGAACGCCCCTCACGCAAAACAGAACACATTTAACATTGCATATTTACTCGCTTATTTTAAAGAGATCTTTTATAAAAATGCACTCTTTACGCTGTCATCTGTGGATTGGTTTTCAAGATTTGTGTGCTTCACTTTTTCTACATATACTTGTCTGTGAAATTATTGCTGAAGGATTATCAATTTATGAGCCGCAGCTTTCTGCTTCTGAATGCAATAATTATGTAATTAAAGCTCTCCATGAGGTTTATCTCAATCCTTCTATATACAAATCCCCATGTACTTTTACATCAATTCCCATGTATTTTTCTTATGAACTGAGACAATTGATTGTTCTTATACGTGCAATAATCCTAAGCTGCATTTTATGATGCTTGATGAATAGACGTTTTCTCTTAAGGTTAGAAGTGTGTGGACAGATCATTGACCTTTTATAGTACCGATCACTAAAATATGACTTAGATTATTTATAGGTTATGGTTTGAAGTGAGCACTTTCATGTGAAACAATTTTTATGTGTGACTAGTAAAATAGTTGAATAGAGTTCCGTTGATTGTATTTTTATCTACGTTGAAAATTTTTTACACAAGAATACTGATGGGAGCTAAGTTTGCACGAGTCTCTGTCTATTTATAGACGATGACATGAAATTATGATGATAATCCATTATAGAGAATTATTTTTTCACAAAAGGTTTTCCATATTTGTGATAAATTTAATAGGTTTCATTGGTTACAATGTTTCGATGACTTACGATAAAATATTAGTATTTCAATACATATTGCGAGAGTGCTAAAAGTTAGTGGAAGAGAGAACATCATCAAGATTCTCCAAGCTTCTTAATAACTATGGCATTTTCTTTATAATTTGAGCGTTTATAAGTAATAATATTAAATTGTGCTAATAATCCATTATAGAGAAGAATCTTTCCTACTAATGGCTCTCCGATGTTTGTGATCATTTTAATAACTTCCATTGCTTGTAGGGTCCCAATAACACCGGGTAAAACACCGATAATTCCAGCTTCAGCGCATGTTGGAATAGTATCGGGAGCAGGAGGCGTGGGAAATAAATCGCGATAGTGAGGATTATTGTCTTTATATGGCATAAGGACGGTTAATGAGCCATTAAAACGTTCTACAGCACCACTTATTAAAGGTTTTTTACATTGGGCAGCGTGATCAGCAAGAAGATAGCGTGTCGTAAAATTATCACTTCCATCAACAATGATGTGGTAAGCATTGAGCAGTTTATCCACATTACTGTTATCTAAGCGTAGGGTGTGTTTTTCAACTACAACATGGGGATTTATTGCTTTTATAGTGGTTTCAGCACTGTCTGTTTTGCTTTTGTTGATTGCATTTGTTTTATGAATAACTTGGCGTTGTAAATTGGAAAGTGAAACGATGTCGTTATCGACAATTCCAAGGGTTCCAACACCTGCGGCAGCCAAATAGGTTAAGACAGGAGCACCAAGACCACCCGCGCCTACAACAAGAACACGTGCTGTTTTTAGCTTTTGTTGCCCTGCACCACCAATCTCAGGCAAAATGATGTGGCGTGCATAGCGTTCGATTTCTTTGTTGTTTAATTTTATATCTGTTTCTTGTGTCATAAATTTTCTCTTGTCATAGTTCTTTTATTGTTTACTAAGTTTATGATGCATAGACCAGTCTGCTTTTAGGATAGAGAGGATTTATTTATGAAAATTGCCATTCAGATGGATCATATTTCAACAGTTCGGATTCAAGGAGATACGACATTTGCACTCGCTTTAGCAGCCCAAGAACGTGGACACTCTCTCTTCCATTATACACCAGATCGTTTATCTCTATACGATGGTTGTGTGATTGCACGACTAGAGCCATTGATTGTACATGATAAAGAGGGAAGCCACTATCGATTAGAAAAGCCTGTTCGTACGGAATTAACAGATATGGATGTGGTTCTTTTACGCCAAGATCCACCTTTTAATCTCAATTATATCACAACAACTCATTTGTTAGAGCGTATTCATCCTAAAACACTCGTTGTGAATGATCCTGCATGGGTACGCAACAGTCCAGAAAAAATTTTTGTTACTGAATTTTCTGATCTGATGCCAGAAACATTAATTACCAAAGATATTGAAGAAATAACAGCTTTTAGAGAGACATTTGGCGATATTATTGTTAAACCACTTTATGGGAATGGGGGCGCTGGTATTTTTTATTTAAGACAAGATGATCGCAATTTAGCATCATTGTTAGAAATGTTTGCAGAAATTTATCACGAACCTTTTATTGTTCAGCGCTATTTAGAGGCAGTACGAAAAGGAGATAAAAGGATTATTTTGCTTGATGGTACACCTGTTGGAGCTATTAATCGAATTCCGACAGAAACAGATGTGCGCTCTAATATGCATGTTGGAGGTCGCGCGGAAAATGTGGAGTTAACAAAACGTGATTATGAGATTTGTGAACGCATTGGTCCAGCCTTAAAGGAACGCGGTCTTCTTTTTGTGGGGATTGATGTGATTGGAGATTATATAACAGAAATTAATGTGACGTCTCCTACGGGAATTCGTGAAATTAAACGCTTCTGCGGTACGGATGTTGCTCATTTGTTTTGGGATGTTATTGAGTTCAAGCGTTCAAATGAATTTATTTGACAGAAGACAAAAACATGGTTTTAAAAAAATGATCCATGTTGTTTTTTATATTTGTTATGTTGCAAATGTGAACTAGAATGACCGTATAATATAAATTAAGAGGCTTTGTTTTCAATTTTTAGGGAGTTTATAGATGAACAAAGTATTATCAATTGGAGTGGGATTGATTTTTGCGCTACTGCTGTCAGCAAATGGAGGCAATGCGCGCGATCAAATACAGATTACTGGTTCATCTACAGTTTTACCTTATCAAAAGATTGTTGCTGAAACATTTGGAGAAATTTATCCCCATTTTAAGGTTCCTGTTATCGAATCGGGAGGAACAGGAGCTGGTATTAAGGAATTCTGCCGTGGTATTGGGGAGAACACTGTTGATATTGTTAATGCTTCGCGAGCAATGAAACCGAGTGAATTACAGTCTTGTTTTGATGCTGGTGTAAAAGATGTTGAGGAAATACGTATTGGGTATGATGGCATTGTTTTTGCAACTGATATCAAGGGACCTGATTGGAAATTACAGCCAGTAGATGTTTATAAAGCCCTTGCTGCTCGAATTATTATAGACGGAAAGTTGCAACCGAATAATGTTTTGAAATGGAGTGCAGTTAATAGTGCTCTTCCTGATTGGACGATAGCAGCGTATATTCCTGGGGAGAAGCATGGGACACGTGAAGTTTTTGAGGAAAAATTACTTACTAAGGGGTGTAAAGAGAGTGGGGCAGTTGAGGTGATGAAGTCTTTAGGAATGGATGATAAGGAGATACACACTGCTTGTATTGCGGTACGTAAGGATGGAAAAGCGGTTGATATTGATGGTGATTATTCTGAAACATTTGCGCGTCTAACTTCTAATAAAACAGGGGTTGGTATTTTTGGTTTGTCTTTTTATCAAAATAATGCTGATAAACTAAAGGTTGCCGATATTAACGGTTTTGCGCCAACAGTTGAGACGATTTCTAGTGGACAATATCCGGTTTCTCGTCCGCTTTTTTTCTATATTAAGAAAGCACATTTAGGTATTATTTCAGGTTTGCGAGAGTATGTTGACTTTTTTCTTTCTGATCAAATGATTGGTCCAGAGGGTCCTTTGGCTGAATATGGTTTGATTGTTTCTCCTGAAAAGGAGCGTCAAGCACAGCGTTCTGATTTTTCTGCTGGTCGAGTAATGACATTGAAATAATTTGCAGGGAAAATTTGTTGGATTTCTGAGATAGGAAATTTGGGTGCTATTTTTTTATAAAAACTGAAAGATAAAATGCGCATTTCCTTCATTGTTTTGCTATTATTGATTTTTGGATTTTGTGGCTTTTGTATTTCTTATATGCGAGCACGCATTCTTGAATACAGACAACATAAAATGCATTCTCGTGCGTATTATTATGGCTGGTGGACATTTTTGATTACTGTTATTCCAGCTTTTATTTTTTTAATTGTTTGGGATGCTGGGAGTACAATTTATTTAGAATATAATGCCTCTCGAGAGCTGGGGGCGTATAGTGCGCATGTAACAGAGCCTGTAAATCACGATCTACTTTGGGAGACACTTCGAAGTCTCGTCAAAAAGATTCATCGCTTTGAGGGGAATCTTTCTACCGCTTCCTATAAGGAAGTGCAGGCACAATTACTCGCGAAGGGATTGATTTTATCCGATGAAGCATCGGATGATGTGTTCAAAATAGCACAGTCGTGGGTATTCTCTTCTGAAAAGCTTAAGTTTATAGGTTATGTTTTTCTTTTTGCTATTGCGTCCTTTGGTTTTATCTGTGGAATGATGCAAATTGCGCCTCATCAACGTGCCCGTAATAAGGTTGAATCTTTTATTATTATTGGATTGATTTGTGCATCTATTGTTGCAGTCTTGACAACAATAGCCATTGCGCTTTCTATGCTTTTTCAGACAGTAAGCTTTTTTCAGTCTGTATCCTTTTCAAATTTCTTTTTAGGAACAGTTTGGGATCCGCGTTTTTCCGCGAGCGGTTCCAGCGATGAAGTAGGACAATTTGGTCTAATACCGCTTCTTGCTGGTACGCTTTATATTGCATTTGTTGCCATGCTTTTTGCTGTACCTATAGGACTATTTTCAGCTCTTTATATGGCGGAGTATGCTTCTGCGCGATTGCGAGCAATTGTGAAGCCATTGTTAGAAGTTCTTGCTGGCATTCCAACGATTGTTTATGGCTTTTTTGCTTTGAAGGTTGTGGGACCATTTTTACGAGATCTCTCTGCTTCTCTCTCAGACGGGGTTAGTTTTATTATGGCACAAAGTGTTTTGACTGCTGGAGTTGTGATGGGAATTATGTTGATACCTTTTGTTTCCTCTTTATCGGATGATGTTATTACGGCTGTTCCACGCATTTTACGTGAAGGTTCTTATGGTTTAGGCGCAACGCAATCTGAAACAATTAAAAAAGTTGTTATACCAGCAGCGCTTCCAGGGATTATGGGGGCTATTTTGTTGACGGCATCGCGTGCAATTGGAGAAACAATGATTGTGGTTTTGGCGGCAGGTGTTGCAGCAAATTTAACACTCAATCCTTTCGAAGCAATGACTACGATGACTGTTAAGATTGTTAATCAATTGACCGGTGATTTTGAGTTTAATTCTCCACAAACTCTGGTGGCTTTTGCCTTAGGGATGACGCTCTTTGTTATGACACTTTTGATGAATATTCTAGCTCTTTATATTGTGCGTAAATATCGGGAACAATATGAATGAATGAAGATTTTTTTCCTCGTCGCAATATTAGTCTCAAGCGTCGGTATTGGGCTGAACGTCGTTTTCGTGCCTATGGTTTGATTGCCATTTTTATTGGTTTATTTTTTTTATTTACGCTTTTATGGTCTATCATTAGTCAGGGTTATACAGCTTTTTTTCAAAGTGAAATGACATTATCGATTTATTTGGATGAAAAGATCATTGATCCAAGTGGTCAACGTAAAACAAAACCACAAGTGCTCATGACGGCGAATTATCCACTTCTTGTACGCAATGCTTTAGCGAAGAAACTTAATATCAATCAAAATGATCGAGCCTCTCTTTTGGACGTTAACCGTATGTTTTCAAATGGTGTCCGTGTTCAACTGCGTGAAATGGTGACAAAAAATCCAAAACTGATTGGCACAATGCAAAAAGTTAAAGTTTTGGCATCTGCGGATATTGATTCTGCTTATAAGGGACAGATTGATCTGCGTGTAGCAGAAAAAAACCGTAAAGTTTCTAATCGACAAATAGAATGGATAAAGCGTTTAGCGCATGATGGTACGCTTTATAAAACATTTAATATTGGTTTTTTTACATTTGGCGCTTCAAGTCGTCCTGAGACTGCGGGATTAGGTGTTGCGATCATTGGTTCTCTTTATATGATAGGCATCGTTTTATTAGTTTCCCTTCCGATAGGCATAGCAACGGCTCTTTATTTAGAAGAATATGCACGCAAAAATAAATTTACAGATTTTATAGAGGTTAATATCAATAATCTTGCAGCTGTTCCTTCAATTGTGTTTGGTCTTTTAGGACTCTCTTTTTTTGTTAATTTTTTAGGATTACCACGTTCAGCCTCTTTTGTTGGTGGTCTTGTTTTAGCGCTCATGACTCTTCCCACGATCATTATTGCAACACGTTCTGCTCTGCGTGCTGTTCCTCTCTCTATTCGTTCTGCAGCTTTGGGGTTGGGAGCATCAAAAACACAAATGATTTTTCATCATGTTGTTCCTTTAGCTGCGCCTGGCATTTTAACAGGCACAATTATTGGAGTCGCTCAGGCTTTGGGTGAAACAGCTCCTTTGCTTTTGATTGGAATGGTTGCTTTTGTTGTTAATATTCCTACGACCCCCATGGATCCAGCAACGGCTTTGCCTGTTCAAATTTTTATGTGGGCGGGTGAAGCAGAGCGTGCTTTTGTTGAAAAGACATCAGGTGCTATTATTGTATTGATGATTTTTCTTGCGATCATGAATATTTCTGCGGTTTTTTTACGTCGACGATTTGAACGCCGCCAGTAATTTTAATAAAACAACAGCTTTGATAAGATTTTTGTAAGGTGAATTTTTGTAATGAAGATTAAAATGCGCGGTCAGGATGTGAAGGTTTCTTACGGAGATAAAGAAGCACTCCACGGTATTACACTTGATATTCCTGAACATCAAGTAACTGCTTTGATTGGTCCATCAGGATGCGGAAAGTCAACTTTTTTGCGTTGTTTTAACCGTATGAATGATACAATTGAAGGCGCTAAAACAACTGGTCTTATTACCTTAGATGGGGAGAATATTTATGACACACGGATTGATGTTGTAGAATTGCGCGCTCGTGTTGGAATGGTTTTTCAAAAGCCCAGCCCTTTTCCAAAATCTATATTTGAGAATGTTGCGTATGGTCCACGCATTCATGGTTTAGTTAAAACACGCTCTGAATTGCATGATGTCGTTGAAAAGAGTTTGAGGCAGGCAGGTTTGTTTGAAGAAGTAAAAGACCGCCTTCATGATCTTGGAACAAGTTTATCAGGGGGACAACAACAGCGTTTGTGTATTGCACGTGCTATTGCGGTTAGTCCTGAAGTTATTTTGATGGATGAGCCCTGTTCAGCTCTTGATCCCATTGCAACAGCACGGATTGAAGAGCTTATCGATGCGTTACGGCAAAATTATACAATTGTTATCGTAACGCATTCCATGCAACAGGCCGCACGTGTTTCTCAATATACGGCTATGTTTCATTTAGGGCATTTGGTAGAAGTTGGTGCGACTGAAATGATCTTTACCTCACCAA
Source organism: Bartonella sp. AA78NXGY (assembly GCF_042197005.1). Classification (NCBI taxonomy): domain Bacteria; kingdom Pseudomonadati; phylum Pseudomonadota; class Alphaproteobacteria; order Hyphomicrobiales; family Bartonellaceae; genus Bartonella; species Bartonella sp. AA78NXGY. Next base: position 14,572 of record NZ_JBHIRI010000007.1, on the reverse strand, counting down.
AAGAGCAACGGACACAAGATTATATTACGGGGCGTTTTGGATAGGTGAATTGAGGAGTGTAAGATATGTCTATGAAACATACTGTCCGTTCTTATGATGCAGAACTAAAATATTTAAGAGTAAGGATTACAGAAATGGGGAGCCATGCAGAAAGGATGATTGAACGTTCTGTCGCATCGGTTGTGAGTAGTGATCTTCAACTTGCAACGACAGTGATTGCCGATGATGTGTTTTTAGATGAAGCAGAACGTGACATTGATGAAAAAGCGGTTGCTATTATTTGCAAACGCCAACCGATGGCTGTCGATTTGCGTGAAATTATTGGAGCCATTCGTATTTCTTCTGATCTTGAACGGATTGGGGATATGGCAAAAAACATTGCTAAAAGGACTGTTGCACTTTCAGAAATACGTCAATCTGCTTCTGTTTATCATGGGCTTGAAACAATTACAGCTTTAGCACTCAATCAATTAAAAGAAGTCTTAAATGCTTATACGAGTCGCCTATTAGAGCGTGTTGACGCGGTGCGTGAGCGTGATGAGAAGATTGATGCTTTGTATACTTTTCTTTTTCGTGAACTTTTGACGTATATGATGGAAGATATGCGCAATATTACGGTTTGTACGCACTTACTGTTTTGTTTAAAGAATATTGAACGAATTGGTGATCATGTTACTAATATTGCTGAAATGCTGCATTATATCATAACGGGTTACCATATGTCCTCTGATCGTCCTCGTGATGACCTTACTTATAAAGTTGGGGTAGGTGAGAAGAAAATAGATTAAAATTTTTCTTATATGTATAAAATAAGTTTGTAGATATATGAGTATTTTCTTACAGTGCAGCTATAAGAAGAATAAGATAACCATTTTATGGCAAAGCACAAAGAAGCAACAAAGAGTTTTTTCAGAGAAGCATGGCAGATTGTTAACTCTTGGTTTGACATATTTGTATATTGGATGATATCATCACTCGTATTGTGGCAGGAGGGGAGTTTTCTAGGGGAATTTCCTTTCAGATCATTTTGTTAAAATTTTATATTAAAGGGGATATCTGTATTATTTTTTCGTATGTAGAAGAAGTGGATAGTGTTACTTTATTGTAATTGAAACGTGTGGGTTATTATAGCCTATATTGAACCATGAAGAATAACAATATCGATCTGTAAATTAAGAGTTTTTTATTTTTTATTTTGCATAGATACTTTTTGATTACCTCTTGTATTAAAATTTTACTGAGTGGTAACAATTAGCTATGTACTTTATTGAGAGATACATTTAAAGCTCATTTCAAGACTTGAATATCTCAGAGATTATAGGAATGTGTTGCATAAGATGAAAAAAAATCGTTGGAATGTTTTTGTTACCTGTTGTGTAGCGCCGTTAGTTGTTGTGGGATGTGCTTCAAGTCATTTAGATGCTGGAAAAATAAATAATAATAAGACAAAAGCGGTTACATATCCATTGACAGAGCGTCAATGTCTTATGCGAGCGATGTATTTTGAATCAAATCGCACAAGCCGTGAAGGAATGATTGCCGTTGGAACGGTTGTTATGAATCGTGTTAATTCAACCGCCTATCCTAAGACGATTTGTGGTGTTGTTGGTCAATATAGGCAATTTGCTCCTGGTGTTTTAACGCGTCCTATGACGGAGAAAGCATCTGTTGCTCGTGTAAGAGAGGCGGCTGATGCCGTTTTACGGGGTGAACGAGATAAGAAAGTTAAACACGCTAAGTTTTTTCATACCGCTGGTTTGTCTTTTCCGTATAAAAACATGCATTATGTTCAGGTTGCAGGGGGAAATGCTTTTTATGAAAAACGATCACGTGATGGAGAGCTTCAAGTTCCTACAAATAATCGCCCTTATGATGTTGCTTATGCTTTTGCTCAAGAACGTTCTGGTTATGCGCCAAGCTTTATAGATGAAGGCTTAGAGAGTAGGGGCGTAAAGGCAGAGAAAAGTACATCTCCTTCGACAGAAGTAGCACAGTCCAAGATGGCACATCCTGCGCCTTTTGCTATGGTACAGCTTGATAAAGTTCCTATCCCTGCCTATGCACCTCAACATCTAGCTAGGAAAGAGGAAAATAAAACGATTATGGTTTTACCTTCATCTGATCAGTTAAATGCAATTGTTGCAATGTTAGAAAAACGACACAGGAACTAGTAAGTTTTTCATGACCAAAGAAGGATGATATACCTCATTGCGGTTTATGAATTAAGTGAATTTTAGCGATAATGATACGCATAAATATACGTAGAGAAAGCGAACTCAAAGGATCTGAAAAACAATTTATAATATGACGACATAAAGAACGCATTCTATTTAAAGAAGGGTATTGGTAATGTACTTTGATATTCATGAGACAATTTTGCCTGAAATGCTTAATCGTCTTGCAGAAATTACAGTGAAAGTGGGGTTGAATTTACAAGAGGGGCAGGATCTTGTTTTAACTGCTCCAGTTTCAGCGTTACCTTTTGTTCGGCGTATTGCATATCATGCTTATAAGGTTGGTGCTGGTGTCATTACACCAATTTTTAGTGATGATATGTTATCGCTTACACGGTTTGAAAATGCCCATACAGCTAGTTTTGATTGTGCCCCTTCTTGGCTTTATGAGGGAATGGCAAAGGCTTTTGAAAATGGGGCAGCGCGTTTAGCGATTGTTGGTGATAATCCTTTGCTCCTTTCCAATCAGGATTTTGATAAGGTTTCACGTTTAAATAAAGCCACTTCAATAGCTTACCAGCCGGCACTCAAGCAAATATCAAATTTTGCTATGAATTGGTCGATTGTTGCTTATCCAACAGCAGGATGGGCTGAGGCAATGTTTCCTTCTTTACCACTTAATGAGGCGATTAAAAAATTAGCCGATGCAATTTTTTCTGCTTCACGTGTTACAGGAGAAGATCCGGTGCAGGCGTGGACTGTTCATAATGCACATTTGAAGAAACGGTCATCTTGGCTTAATGAGCAGCGTTTTTCTGCCTTACACTTTACAGGGCCAGGGACTGATTTAACTGTTGGTTTGGCAGATGATCATGAATGGCATGGTGGTGCATCCGTTGCTCAAAATGATGTTATTTGCAATCCGAATATTCCGACAGAAGAAGTTTTCACGACTCCTCATGCTCATAAGGTTGAAGGTTTCGTTCGCTCAACAAAGCCCCTTTCCTATCAAGGAACTCTGATTGATAATATTGAAGTACGTTTTGAAGCCGGGCGTATTGTTGAGGCTCGTGCATCAACAGGCCAAGAAGTTTTACAGCAGGTTTTGCAAAGTGATGAGGGTGCAAGCCGGTTGGGCGAAGTTGCCCTTGTGCCCCATTCTTCACCAATTTCTAAGAGTGGCCTCCTTTTTTATAATACCTTATTTGATGAAAATGCTGCATGTCATATTGCTTTAGGGCAGTGTTATTCCAAATGCTTTTTAGATGGGGCATCATTGACGTCAGAAGAGATTGCAGCACGTGGTGGGAATAAAAGTGTCATTCATATTGACTGGATGATTGGTTCTGGTGAAATTGACATAGATGGCATTACCCAAGATGGTGTAAGAGTTCCTGTATTTCGTAAGGGTGAATGGGCTTAATTTTGTTACCATAAAACGCGGTCATTTGAGGTGGGGTGGGATGTAAGCTTTATTGATACGTTAAGTATTTTAGAGTGTGTGGTATATATTCAAGGCAGGGTTTGTCCATAAAGCCTTTAGTTAAATGATTCACATGAGTAGGAATCCAAGTAAAATCGACTCATCAAGAATTTGTTTAGTAGATGTAGAGGAAGTCTTCGTTTTTTGAGGGGGGAAGAAGTCAATTTATCAGTGATACGATTGGAAAGTGTATAATTATTAAAGAAGAGTAATGCCTGAGCTTCCTGAAGTAGAGACAGTTCGTCGTGGACTTGAGTCCGTTGTAACTGATGCAAAGATAGTATCTGTCAAACTTAATCGTAGAGATTTGCGCTTTCCTTTTCCTGAGGCTTTTTCTGAGCGCCTTATTGGCAGAACAATTATAGAACTTGGTCGGCGTGCGAAATATTTATTATTTCATCTTTCTCAGGATGAAACGATTTTAAGCCATTTAGGAATGTCTGGTTCATGGCGTATAGAGAATGATTTTTTAAGAAAAGCTTGTTCAGCGTCAAGTAAATTAGTTAAACATGATCATTTTGTCATGGATATTCAGACAAAGAATGGTGACGTTTATCGTCTTATTTATAATGATGTGCGTCGCTTTGGGTTTATGCTTTTAGTCGATACGGATAAGCTTTATGAACATCCACTTTTAAATAAGCTAGGTCTTGAACCTATAAGTAATTCGTTTTCTGGTCGTTATTTACAAAAGGCTTTTGTTAATAAAAAAATGTCTCTCAAGGGTGTTTTACTTGATCAGTCTATTGTTGCAGGTCTTGGGAATATTTATGTTTGTGAAGCACTTTGGCGGAGTCGGTTGTCTCCACAACGTGGTGCATTTACATTAGCATCAAAAACGGCACGTGCACGTGAATTTGCAGATTCTTTAGCACAAAATATACGCAATGTGATTTCTGAAGCCATTTTGTCTGGTGGCTCTTCTTTACGTGATTATATGCATATAGATGGTTCGCTTGGTTATTTTCAGCATGCTTTTTCAGTTTATGGACGAGAAGGCAAGCAATGTTTGGAATGTGGAGCGCCTATTATGCGCATTTTACAGGCTGGACGTTCAAGTTTTTACTGCTCACAATGTCAAAAATGAATAAGGTGTCTTGCAAAATCTTACAAGAGGCTTAAAGTCATCGCATCTATAATATAATTACACAAGGCTTGAAAGGTTTTTTTTATGCTGAATAAAGTACTAACACATCTTGATGGAAATATAGAGAAGAGCCTTGAACGCCTTTTTTCTCTTTTACGTTTTCAATCGATTTCTACAGACTCGGCTTACAAGGATGCATGTCGTAAAGCAGCTGATTGGTTAGTGGAGGATTTAAAAAGCATCGGTTTTGAGGCTTCACGCCGTGATACGCCGGGGCATCCAATGGTTGTTGGGCATCATCCTGGACCTTCAGATGATTGTTTGCATGTGCTGTTTTACGGACATTATGATGTTCAACCTGTTGATCCATTGAGTTTATGGGAGGATGATCCATTTACACCTTCTTTAAAAGAGAGAGATGGAGAGAAAGTTATTTGTGCTCGTGGAGCTTCAGATGACAAAGGTCAGTTGATGACTTTTATTGAAGCATGTCGTGCATTTAAGAAAGAAACAGGGCAGCTTCCTGTTAAAGTTACTGTTTTATTTGAGGGAGAAGAAGAATGTGCTTCTCCTTCCCTTATTCCTTTTTTAAAAGCAAATACAGATGAACTTAAGGCAGATTATGCATTGGTTTGTGACACGTCAATGTGGGATGCGGATACACCATCTATTGCTCTTTCTCTTCGGGGAATTATGGCAGAAGAGATTATTATCACAGCAGCGAATCGTGATTTACATTCTGGTTATTTTGGAGGAGTAGCAGCTAATCCCATTCGTATTTTAACGAAAATCTTAGCAGGACTTCACGATGAAAATAATAGGGCAACACTTCCTGGTTTTTATGATGGCGTAGAAGAAACACCTCCACAGATTTTACAATCATGGAATGCACTTAATTGTACTGCTGAAAATTTTCTTGGTCCTATAGGACTTTCCGTTCCAGCTGGTGAAAAAGGGCGGAGCATTTTAGAGCTTGTATGGGCACGTCCTACCATGGAAATTAATGGTATTAGTGGCGGCTATGAAGGGGAGGGGATGAAAACAGTTATTGCTTCTCAAGCGAGTGCAAAAGTATCGTGTCGTTTGGTGCATAAGCAAGATCCAGAGAAAATACGCCAAGCGTTGCGTGATTATGTACGTAGCTCAATTCCTGCTGATTGTAAGGTTGAATTTAAGAATCACGGTTCTTCTCCGGCACTTCAGATTTCTGATGATTCATCTTTTATCAAGGAGGCGAAGGATGCCTTATCACAAGAGTGGGAAGTGCCCGCTGTCTTGACAGCCATGGGGGGCTCGATCCCAATTGTAGCAGATTTTCGGTCAATTCTTGGTATGGAAACTCTTTTGGTTGGTTTTGGATTGGCTGATGACCGTATTCATTCTCCTAATGAAAAGTATAATTTAAAATCGTTTCATAAGGGGCAGCGGTCTTGGGCGCGTATTCTTGCTGCTTTAGCAAGTAGGAGGGTAAATGGCTGAGATTCGCGTTCATCAAGGTGATTTACCAAACTTAGACAATTATAAAACTGATGCCATTGCGATTGATACCGAGACTTTAGGATTACAACCCTATCGTGATCGTTTATGCGTTGTTCAGCTTTCTTCTGGAGATGGTACTGCTGACGTTATTCAGATTGCTAAAGAACAAAAGAGTGCACCAAATTTGATAAAATTGCTTGAGGATAACGCAATAACCAAAATATTTCATTTTGGGCGTTTTGATCTTGCTATTTTAGCGCATACATTTGGTGTTATGCCAGAGGCTATTTTTTGTACAAAGATTGCTTCGAAACTCACGCGCACTTATACGGATCGTCATGGCTTGAAAGAAATTTGTAATGAATTGCTGAATGTGAATATTTCTAAACAGCAACAATCTTCGGATTGGGCGGCAGAAACGTTATCACAGGCACAAATTGAATATGCTGCGTCGGATGTGTTATATTTACATCGTTTAAAGGTTATATTTGAAGAACGTTTAAGACGTGAAGAGCGAGAAAATGTTGCCAAGGCATGCTTTCAATTTTTGCCTATGAGAGCTAGGCTTGATCTTTTAGGATGGGCGGAAGTTGATATTTTTGCGCATAGCTAACTTTAAAATTGGCTTTTAAATAGAGTTAATTATTGATGTGAGAGGACAAAATGCTTGTACATTATGGGCATTTTATCCTCTCATCTTTTCTGATAAGAATTATAATAAATTCTTAAGTGCTATTTCATTTGAAGTTTAGGCAATAAAGGTACTTTTGCGAATTCATATTTTTTATTTTTGTAACAGCTTTTATTTGAAACAAAGCAATTTTGAGGAGAGGCTGGAAACATACGGTAGGTTGGAAGACTTAAATCTCTGAAACCGGTATACAGCCTAATTGGAGGAGAATATGAATGTGTAAATGTAAAAAACCAATCTCATCTTTACCATCATTTTTAATTCTGCTTTACGACTTTCAAAAGTATTTAAAGCAATGTCTGTTAAATAATAGAGATTACGCATTGCCCCATACTTTTGTTTCTCATGTTTTTAATGGATTTACGTTCTTCGTGTAAAACAGAACGCTCTAAACGGAATATATTTGTGTTGCTAATTCATGTGCTTTTTGTAAAGAAACCGACACCCAAGTTCATTTTACGGTGGCGCTCATAAAAGATATAACAATAAAGCTTCCAATACCAATATAAAATCTATTGAACACTACCATCTTTATGCTTATGGAGTAACAAGCCGCTACCATCCACACAACTGTGCCAATTCCCAATGTTGTGTAAGTCTTTAGCACTTGAGACGGTTCATAAGAGGCATTTTTAGTCTTTTTTTTTAGTGTTTTTTATCCACACAGCTCTCCCAACTTGTAACGTGCAAACAAATGGTTTTGATTGATTCAACATGAAAAAGATTTGGAATGAGAGAATCTTATGGTATTTAGAATTCTCAGTCAATATGAATAACGATAAATTATCATTATAAATCAGTATATTATATGAAGTTCGTATAGTTTATTATTTTCAGACGATACTTCGTGCCTTTATTTATTACTCAATAAGTAATTTCTATGTTAGTAGAGCAGGGCAATTTTCTTTTATTTTAAAATTAAAATGCTTCAAAGCTTTGTTTTTTGAGGATTCTCACTTTTTATCTATAAACATGCTATTTTTCTCTAGAAATTTGCAATGAAGACACTAGATAAAATCCATTATGGATATTTCTACGAGGTTAAATTTATGAACATAAAATATTTTATTACGGCTTTCGCTACGTTTGCTTCAATCTCTGTAGCTCAGGGTGCTTCTTTCTTGTCTTCTCAAAAGTTAATAGAGGGTATACCTTCTCTTGTTCCTCCCAGAGATCTTTTTTCTAGTGAACAGTTGAGCAAGATCTTCTCTGAAGTTGTTCAAATGGAACTTTCTTGCACGCATAACAACCAATGCATAACAGCAGCTAAGTTAGTACCTGTATCATATTCTGGTAAAAAAAGATTTAAAAAGCCTAAAAAAGGATCAGGGAAAGGAAGACGACCAGATTTATTTAGACGAAGTCCAATGAGTTATTAAAAAGTAAGAAAACAACATCAAGAGGTCTAACGTATGATCGGGAATTGAAGAGAGGAGATATTTTTTATCATTTGAAAAGTGGAGGAGCAGTTGTTCGCAAAGGCTATTATAATTGTGTACGGAGGGAGTGAAGAGTACTATTTGGAAAAGATATGGGGAGGTGGATTTCGGTGTAAGAATACTCTGTATAATGGCAATCGCTCGTTACAAAATTCATGGGTTTGGATAAATATAACCTCCCGATTTTGGGTTACGCTGTTATACTGTAAATACTGTCATTTAAGCGTAACTATACAGCGCATATAAAACTCCTTGATAAGTGTTTTTAGAGTAGGACTTGTCCAGAGAGAGCCTTTAGTTAAGTGAATCACATAAGTAAGGAGTTAAGAAAATCCTCTCGACAAGAAACTAAGCTGTTTGCAGAGAGGATACCTCATCAAAATCGAGTGAAGCAACAAAAATGTTAAACTTTTGATCTTTGATGGTATGCTTCGACTACAGAATTTATAAAATATTCATTTGTCTATGATTCAAAATATCAGATATTTTTTCTGCCAAATTCATGATTTTTAAAGCAAGGTGTGGTGTGAAAACTTTAAGAAAGATTTCTCGTTTTTTCAGCTTTAAGGAGATTTCTATATAAGTTTTAATGTTTATCATACCGGTTATCTGTCTTTAGGTATTTTTTTCAATTTAGCTAAAAAGAGTATGAAATGATAGCCTACAAATAGGGCTAAAGCTCTGGAAAAGATTTTCTAGAAAGTTAAGCAGAAGCGTAAATATGTCAAAAAGGAATAAATTCCTAAATTAAAAACAAAGAGCAAGCGTGATGAAATTACATGTAATTTTGTTGCAGTTCATGGGGTAGTGAAGATCTTGTTCTGTCGGGTACAAGCATTCTTTACAATGATGAAAAAATAATCAAAGAGCTATTCACATTTGGTTATACGAAGGATGAAGCTAAAAACGTTGTTTGTATGAATTTAAATGGAACTGTTACATTTAGCTGCTCTCAATATTGTAACAGTCTTCATTGTTATAATATTGAGAATATTAATAGGAGCCATTCTAGCTTTTAAATAGTTTTATTTATTCACACACTTGCTTGTTTGTGAGGTGCTGGGGGGCTTTAATATAAAAAGGCTTAAGATAAAAGCATCGTCAATATTGCAGACGAATTAATATAAAAGATATTTTTTTCATTATAAATCAATATATTACATTTTCATTCCAATAGCATACGCTTTACACGGAGGGTACTGTGACGCAGTTTTTTTACAAAATTTATAAAGGAGAGCAAATGTGAGAAAAAGAGATCATTTGTGCATGGGCATAGTTTTATTCTCATTTATTACAGATCAAGCAATTAAGGGTACTTTGATTGGCTTTTTGTTTTTTTTATAAGTGTATCATTTTTGCTACAGATATCTGAAGATGGGGCTCTATATGAAACGGTGTGTTCAAATAAATATTCAGCTATGGAGAGAAAATATGAATATGAAATGGTTAATAACAGCTTCTGCTTTCGCTTTTGTTTCAGCTTCAGCAGCACAAGCAGCAGATGTTATTGTTCCCCCAAGACCAACACCTGTTGCTCCCGTTATTGTTGCTCCAACTTTTTCTTGGACAGGTTTTTATGTTGGGGGCCAGATTGGTGGTTTTTCGGGTAAAACGAAAATGGATATTCTCAGTAATGGAAACAAGATTCCAGCGCCTGATGACCTTTTGCCTAAACTATCTGGTTTCATGGGGGGGCTTTATGCAGGTTCCAACGTTGATCTTGGTAATGGCCTTATTCTAGGTGTTGATACAGATATCATGTGGTCTAATAAAGATGACACGAAGACAGGAAAAACATATGTCATTGCCCCAGAACACATCAATTATATTAACAAGGTATTAAAAGACGCTGCAATTAATATTGGTAAAGATGTGCTTAAACCTGGTGCTAAACGAACCCACAGTTTCACTTTTAAAGAAAAGTGGGCTGGTGCAACGCGCGTGCGTATTGGTTTTGCAGCTGAACGCATTATGCCTTATGTTGCTGGTGGTATCGCTTATACACAGCTTCAAGATAGTGCGTTGATTTCAATAACAGATAAAGATTCAGACAAAGTAATCGCTTCTGGTACTCTGTCTGATGAAACAAAGACCCTTGTTGGTTACACCCTTGGTGCTGGTGTTGATTTAGCAATGACCAATAATATTATTGTACGTGCGGAATATCGTTACTCAGATTTTGGGAAAAAGAAATTCTCAAATGATAAATATGAGACTTCTTACAAAACCAATGATTTCCGTGTTGGTGTTGCTTACAAATTTTAACAGATGATAAGTTAAATAACAGAGGCTCTGTCTTTGACAGAGCCTCTGTTATTTTCTGTTGCCATATTATCACACAATACATAATTTATTGTGGATGTGAAAAGATATTATTCAGGTTTTCTTAAAAAAATCATAGACAATAAACAAGAATTACATTTAAAAACCAATAAGTTATTTATATATATATCTTTAGGTTTCTCGTACAAAATCAAGCTATGAAGCGATTTTGTCTGGGATGTGCCCTCCATTTTCTGTGACTGTATCATTTTTACTACAGCTTTTCTTTCTGTAATCTTGTAGCACTGTGCTCATAAATAAATTAGGAGCAAAGTTTATGAATATAAAATCTTTAGTAACAACTTCTGTTATCGCTATAGCAGCAGCTTCTGCAGCGCAAGCTGCTGATGTTATCATCCCTCGTGAAACAGCCCCAGCAGTCATCGCAGCAGCCCCTTCATTTTCTTGGACAGGCTTTTATATCGGTGGTCAAGTTGGTAACTTTTCAGGTAAAGTTGATGTAGTTGATTCAGAAACAAAAAAGAAAATTACAGATAAAGACTGGACACCTAAGCCTTCCGGTTTCATGGGTGGTATTTATGTAGGTTCCAACGTAGATCTTGGTAATGGCCTCATTCTAGGTGTTGAAACCGATGCAGTCTGGGCTGACCGCGAAGATTCAAAAGCGCATTCAGCAGTCATTGGAGCAATTGGCCTTGATGCTTTCAAAGATGAGCTTATAGCAGCGAAAGCTACACCTGCTACAGGAAAAACTATTGCTGGTATCGTGGCGACTGACAAACGTATAGATAGCACCTCTATAAAAGAAAAATGGTCTGGTGCAACACGCGTTCGTGTTGGTTTTGCAGCAGTTGATCGCATTATGCCTTATGTTGCTGGTGGTATTGCTTATACGCAGCTGCAAGTGGTTGATTCTCTTAAGGCAGCGACAGCTGAAGGTGCCGAAATCGCTTCTGCTAAAGTGTTTGATGAAACGAAAACGATGGTTGGTTTCACTGTAGGTGGTGGTATTGATTTTGCAATGACAGACAATGTTCTATTGCGTGCAGAATATCGTTACTCAGACTATGGTAAAAAAGCATTTGTAAAGGACGGGGATAAATTAGCATACAAAACCAATGATTTCCGTGTAGGTGTTGCTTACAAATTCTAATTTCGTAAACAACGAAATAAACTTCCAAGAGGCTCTGTCAAAGACAGGGCCTCTATTCTTTTCTGTTGTTATATTATTACTCACTCCATATTTATTGGAGATATAAAAATATTTTCATAAACGACAGACAAGAATTACATTCAAAATCGATAAGTTAACTTACGAATTCTCGTACGGAGTGAAGTTAATAGCGTTGTAAAGTCATGCAGCGATTTTGTTTTGAGCGCATCCTCCATTTTCTATGACTGTATTATTTTTTACGACAGCTTTTCTTTATGTAATCTTGTAGCATTATCCTCTAAATAAATGAGGCGCAAAGTTTACGAATACAAAATCTTTAGTAACAACTTTTGTTATCGCTATGACTACAGCTTCTGCGGCACAAGCTGCTGATATTGTCATTCCTCGTAAAACAGCTCCAACAGTTATCATAGCTCTTTCGTTTTCTTAGACAGGTTTTTATCTTGGTAGTTAAGTTGGCAACTTTTCAAGTCAAAGTTTATGTATTTGATTTTGAGACAAAAGAAAAAACTTCAGATAAAGATGCACTACCTATGCCTTCCGGTTTCATAAGTGGTATTTATTTAGGTTCCAACGTAGATCTTGGAAATGTCCTCATTCTAGGTGTTGAAACTGATACAGTCTGGGCAGACTGAGGAGAGACGAAGACGGTCTCAAAGATTCTTACGATTGATGATTTTAATGATGAATTTAAAGATGCTGGTGTCACATTAGATGAAAAGTTTCAAAAGGGTGACACAGCAGTGTATTGCATTGGTTTCAAAGAAAATGGTCTGGTGCAACACGGGTTCGTGTTGGTTTTTCCATCGCTGACAGTATTATGCCTTATGTGGCTCATGGTATTGCTTATGCGCAAATACAGGGTGTTGGTAAAGTTTCAGGAACAAAAAAATTGGCAAATGGGTAAGCCAAGTAAAGAAGTTTCTGCTACAGTATTTGATAAAATAAAAACGATGGAGGGTTTCACCCTTGGTGGTGGTATAGATTTGGCGATGACAGATCATGTTCTGCTTCGTGCGGAGTACCGGTACTCAGACTTTGGTAAGAAGGAATATAAAAAGGATTACCTTAAACTAGGCTACACAACCAATGACTTTCGTGTAAGTATCGCTTACAAGTTCTAATTTCATCAAAAGTGCAATTATGAATAAAAAGTATTAATAAAAAGTTAAATTTTCAAGAGATCTTGACTTTTACAAAACCGCTGTTTTCTGGGGTTTATTTGTGTGATTGTGACATTTTTACTACAGCTTTTCTATTTATAATCTTGTAAGGTCGTTTTATAGTTAATTTAGGAGCAAAATTATGAATACAAAATCTTTAATAGCAACTTCTATTGCCGCTTTAATTTCAGTTTCTGCAGCACAAGCTGCTGATATTATCATCTCTCGTGAAACAGCCCCAGCAGTTATCGCAGCAGCCCCTTCGTTTTCTTGGACAGGTTTTTATCTTGGTGGTCAAGTTGGCAACTTTTCGAGTAAAACTAAAGTAACTATTCCAGGAGCAGACAAAGAACTTTTCAAAAAAGATAACACACCTAGTCCTTCTGGTTTCATGGGTGGCATTTATGCCGGATCTAACGTAGACCTCGGAAATGGTCTCGTTCTCGGTGTTGAAACCGATGCAGTTTGGGCAGACCGTGAAGAATCAAAAAAAGCCCGTGAATTGACCCTTACTGAAAAAGATGCAGCAAATTTTAATGATGCCCTTGAAAAAGCTAAGGTTGAATTAAAAGGTCAGCAACGGTTTGAAAACGGTGACAAGGTAACAGAAACGCACAGTTACAAAGAAAAATGGTCTGGTGCGACACGTGTCCGTATCGGTTTTGCTGCTGTTGACCGTATTATGCCTTATGTTGCTGGTGGTATTGCCTATGCGCAGGTGCAGGGCATTCAATCCGTTGCAGGAAAAGGAGAGAGAGCTAAAGTTGAGCAGAAAGCTGGCGGGGATGGAAAAGTGCCAGAGGCAGGGGCTAAGCAAGCCATAGATTTGACTGGTGGCACTTGGGCTGATGACACGAAGACAATGCTTGGTTTCACTATTGGTGGTGGAGTTGACTTTGCAATGACAGACAACGTTCTTTTACGTGCTGAATACCGTTACTCCGATTTTGGTAAAAAGAAATTCGCCAACGATACACGTGAATTCAACTACAAAACCAATGACTTCCGTGTAGGTGTCGCTTACAAATTCTAATTTCGTAAAAATGAAATTATCAGCACAAAAAATACTAAGGCCTCGTTTAACGGGGCCTTTATTTTATTATCTCTCTATTTTATTCCTCTTAATCTCTTCATTTTTAATGGGATCATACTCCTCATGCAAAACAGAACGCCCTAAACGGAATATACTTGTTGTTGTGTATTCACACATTTTTTTTAAATAAATATTTTTCAAAGTACATCAATCTCACTTATGTCTTTGGAAAAGATTTGAATATTTTAGGCTCTGATGTTCAAACAAAGGATAAACTTCTCTTGCAAGCTGAGAGGAATGTTTCGATTGATGCCACACGCAACAGTACCAATAGTCATCGCGGGGATCAAACCTTTCATGTCGCCGTGCACAATGGCTCTCATTTAAGTTCTGGAAAAGAGACCACTGTTCTATCGGGTGGCGATATCCATATGGCTGCTTCCGATATAGATGCCAAGGGTAATGTTGCTCTTGGCGCCCAAGGGGAGGTAACAATAGGGGTGAGAAACGATGAGATGGAGTATCATCTTCGCACCAAAAACACGAAAGTGGATATGCAAGCCTCT
>NZ_JBHIRI010000006.1:0-121401 GCF_042197005.1 Bartonella sp. AA78NXGY | reverse complement strand
GGTGGTTACACCACAAAAATAGAGTGCGAACTTTTTGATGCATCACAAGAAGATGCGGCTGGAAACGTTGCAAACACCACACCAGACAAGGACGATACCCTTGATCCAAACGCTCCACCAAACGCATGCGACGAAGGTGAAGGCGTCATCCATATGGATGAGGATTAATATCAACTTTAGGTCATTCGTTGTGCTGTCCCTTTTAGGGAAGAAGGTCAATGAACGTTTACGACAGATATTTTTTCATCTGCAATGCGATAGCTTTAATAACTGGAACAGACACACTGTTTCCAAATTGGCGATAGGCTTGCGTATCAGATACTGGAATCTGGTAGCTTTCAGGAAACCCTTGCAAGCGTGCTGCTTCTCTTGGCGTCAGTTTTCTAGGATTTTTATTATCCTGCATTATAAGTATTTCGCTTCCATCTTTGTAATAACGTGCAGAAAGTGTATTTGTGTATGGCGATTCCACATCGAAAAGCCCATAACCAAATCCCTTTCCTTTCAGTTTATTCAGAACTTTTCTTCGTTGGTGTCCATGCCAAAGAGCATTACTAATTGTATATTTTTCATCAACCTCTTTATCTAAAATATCTCCCACCCTTGTTTTAATATTCATGGGAGAGGGAAATTTAAAATCTATCGAATGATCTAAAAAACCAATGATATATATGCGTTCACGATTCTGAGGAACTCCAAAATCCCGTGCTTTTAAGATATCATAAAAAACTTTATAACCGCTTGATTGTAAATGCTTTATAATACTAGAGAGAGTACGTCCCCTATCATGCCCCTTTAATTGCTTAACATTCTCTAATAAAAATGCTCGAGGCTTCCTATGTGATAAAATTCTATTGATATCAAAAAATAAAGTTCCACGTGCATCCGCAAACCCCTTCTTCAAGCCTGCTTGCGAAAAAGGTTGGCAAGGAAAGCCTGCTAATAAAATATCATGCTCTGGTATTTCTTCTTCATTGATCTGAGTAATATCGCCATGGACGTGATCGTTGTTAAAATTAAGTCGATAAGTTTGAATAGAGTATTTATCAATTTCTGATGTAAAAACACATTGGGCGTTATCTAAGCCAAATGCAGACTCGAAACCCAAACGAATTCCTCCAATGCCGGCAAATAAGTCAATTAGTTTAAACATTTTACTGATTTTTCCAATAATTAAACATCTCAGGTAGTTCTTTTAAAAAATACGTTTCAAAATCTATGACGCTGTGGTTATGCAATATTTTTTCTTGATTTTTAACTGTTTTTAGTACGACGACAACAATGTTATGCTTGTTCATTTGTTCAATTTTATTTACAGAGATTTTATCATCAACTGTCAGTAAGTGAATGTTAGGAACTTGAGATCTTGACTGCTCTTCAATAACTTCTTGCCAACGTTCACGCAAAGTGGTTTTCATTGTGCCAATAATAGCCTTATCGCGTCTTTTCTTAAAATGCTCTATGCTCGGTAGTACTGAATCAACCATTTTACCCAAACCGGCTTTTTGAAATGTTTCTTTTCCGATTTTTTTTTGAGCTTCGAAACGATATCGAAATTGATTATATAAAAAATAAATAATTTCTTCAAATGTTTTTCCCGCACGTGAACGGCGTGACTGTG
Source organism: Bartonella sp. AA78NXGY (assembly GCF_042197005.1). Classification (NCBI taxonomy): domain Bacteria; kingdom Pseudomonadati; phylum Pseudomonadota; class Alphaproteobacteria; order Hyphomicrobiales; family Bartonellaceae; genus Bartonella; species Bartonella sp. AA78NXGY. The sequence continues at coordinate 119,780 of NZ_JBHIRI010000006.1, read as the reverse complement.
TATTGCTAAGACATAATAAATAAATATATGGAATAATTTTTCCTGCATATTGGCCAAAACAATTTATTAGCTGCTCGTTAAATTTGTGAGAATCTTGAATGTTAAGCCGAAATAATTTTAAACTTAATTCAGTAATAATTCTTTTAGGCATCTCAAACTGATGGCTAATTTCCATCAAAATCGCAGAATTGAAAGTAGATTCTTGCTTTAACAATGCGGAATACGATAATTCTCGCATATTAAAAATTGTTTTAGAAACTTCCTCTTTTTTGAGCAACTCATCTATAATTTGTTTATTTTCCTGTACTATTTGACTTACTATTTCATCAGTAGGTGAAATCAGTTCACTTCTTCTTTTCTTGAGAAAGTTTACGAAGCTTTTTTTTTCTTCCTCATCAAGCCCACAAAAATCTTCTAAGTTTTTGTATCTTATATCAGTCATTGCATTAAATCCTACGATTAGACAAGTATAACTGATTAGCAGATTCTAAATTTTAACCAATGATATTTTTGTCCGTTACCTGTCCTTTAGGCGAGGAGGAAGTTAATTTTTTTACTAATTGAACGGCTTTTTCAATATCTTTTTGTTGAGTAGATTTCTTACCGTCCTTTAAGAGGGAAAGACGTTCATTTCATATTTTTCACGCATCCCCGCCTTTTGCGGGGCTTTTTTTATGGAGAATCATATGCGAAAAATATCATCAGAAGGACTTGCACTTATCAAACAATGGGAAGGTTTGCATTTAAACGCCTATAAAGATGCCATTGGGGTGTGGACAATAGGTTATGGACATACAAACAGTGCTGGAAAACCTTTTATTTACGAAGGCATGACAATCACTGAAAAGCAAGCAGAAGAACTTCTTTGTCAAGACTTAAGACAATTTGAAAATGCCGTTGAACGCGCTGTTACAGTTTCATTAACGGATGAACAATTCGCGGCGTTAGTGTCCTTTTGCTATAATGTAGGAACAGGAGCCTTTTGTAACTCGACACTGTTAAAAAAGCTCAATCAAGGTGAATATGAAGCTGTCCCTGCAGAGCTACAGAAATGGACCAAAGCAGGCGGGAAGCGTCTTGAAGGTCTCGCACACCGGCGTGCGGCAGAAACAGGCTTATGGGCAAAAGGGGCTTATGTTTCCTCCAATTATCAAACAGTAGAAACGCAAGCACCAACAGGGCTTTTCAAAGCCGAAGCCCTTGCACCGATTATTGGTTCTTTTTCTGGGCTTGGAGGCTTATTAGCAGGAAATGGACCAATCCAATGGGCTTTGGCCACCATTATGATTTTAGCCGCATGTGCTGGTATTTTCTTTGTTGCTAAACGCTTTCAGGAGCATCGTCTATGATCTTATGGATGAAAAGAAATCTGATGATAACAGGCGCGGCTTTAGTCGCTTTTTTTATTGCATTAGCAAGAGCTTTTACTCTTGGGAAAAAAGCAGAGCAACAAAAGCAAACAGAAAAAGCTTTAAAAGCAGCCAAAACACGTCTGGAGGTGGAAAGTGAAGTTAATCAAAAAAGTGATGCTGATGTGCGTTCTGATCTTTCTCGTTGGTTGCGGGACAAATAAGTATATCTCTTGTGTTGGTTGGTTACCAATTTATTTAGAGAGGCAAGATGTCAACGTCATCAGTTCTAATTTAGCAAGAGAGATCTTAAAGCACAATAATCTAGGTGAACGCTTGTGTGGGTGGAAACATGGCTAGAAAAAAAACACAAGACGATACAGAACTTACAGAAGCAGAAAAAGAAATCCTCCAAGAAATCATCATGACCTACAAAAGTGTAAAAGTGATGTCGCGTTATACGAAATGGATTGTACTCATTATACTCTTATTAGCGCTTGATTTTTCACGTATTATGGATGCGTTTGTAAGTATTTTTACACAAAAACCAAATATCCGACTCTAAACATACTCTGAGACGCGCGAAATTCTTTAGAAAATGGTTTCTTAATTTTGCTCGTCTCATGGAGACGATAGACAATGTCTTCTTCCATTTAAAACAGTGGATTTCAAAGAATTAATCTTTGAATTAATTGTTTCATGAATTTAAAGCTTCTAATAAACTGTATTTGATATGAACAGCTTCGAAATTTTAATCCTTTAAGGATGAAGAGGAAGTCAAATCTTTGTAAAACGACACAATTGATTGTCTTTTATAGATTAGAGTGGATAATGAGAACAAATTTAAGTGGCCGCGTAAGAAATACATCTTTACCAGAAAATCATGCTCTACTGCCTCTTTTTGAAGCAGTTGTAAATTCTATTCATTCCATTGAAGAAATAGGAAATGATTTTTCCTCACGCTACATTATAGTTTCAGTCATAAGATCGAAGCAAGCTTCACTACCACTTGAAAAAGATACTGAAAAACGAAACAAAACACAAATTATAGGTTTTAAAGTAATCGATAATGGTACAGGCTTTAATGATTATAATTTTCAATCATTTGAAACTTTAGACTCAGATCATAAAATAAAAAAAGGTTGCCATGGTATAGGACGACTTTTATGGCTTAAAGCTTTTGATAATATAAAAATCCGGAGTATTTATGAAACAGATAGAGGATTAAAAGGGCGTGAATTCTTATTCGACGCTGTTCAAGGTATAAAAGCATTACACGAATTTCAAGATAATTGTACAAAGAGAGAAACTGTTGTTGAGTTAACAGGTCTACAACAAAAATATAAAAATCATATTCCTAAAAAGCTACAATCTATTGCAAAAGCACTCTTAGAACATTGTCTCTGGTATTTTGCAAGAACCGGTAGTTGTCCCTCTATAACTATTGAAGATGACTCAGAAAAGATATTATTGAATGATCTATATGAACAATGCATGCATGGAGCCGTTTTTAATGAAAAAATAATAATAGAAAAGTATAACTTTTCTATTATGCATCTTAAATTTAGGTCCTTACCTTTAGAAAACCAGGCTTTATATTTTTGTGCCGCCAACAGAGTTATCACAAAAGAAGGATTATCTCATAACGTTCCTGGTATTCATGCAAAACTGCAAGATGATATAGGTGAATTTATCTACTCTTGCTACGTAAGCTCTCCTTTTTTGGATGAAAGAGTACGTGCTGAAAGAATAGGCTTTGATATTCAAGAAAATACTGAAGGGTTACTAGAGAAGGTAGAGATATCATTTGATAAAATACGGAAAGCTGTAGTCCCTAGTATTCAAAAATACTTAGATAAAGAATTAAAGCAAAACATTCAAAACAGTAAGAAAATAATTGAAAAATTCGTAGCTGAAAAAGCACCACGTTACCGTACAGTTCTAAAACATTTAACTGAAAATGACTACATAGCGTCTCCCTCAAGCTCTGACCAAAGCTTAGAGCTTCTCCTTCATAAACATCTTACTAAATTAGAAGAAAAGGCTTTAAAAGAAGGTCATGATATTTTGCAAGCTGAACAAAACGCAAATTATGAAGAATACTTAAGTAAAGTTAGCGCATATGTAGAAACTGTAAATGATCTTAATCGCTCTGATCTAATAGGTTACTTATGCCACAGAAAAGTTATCTTAGATCTTCTAGAAAAGGCTTTAAAGAAAAGCGATAAAGGCTACGCTAAAGAAAATATTATTCACAAACTCATAATGCCAATGAAGTGTGATTCCAATGACATTTCTATGGATAATTGTAATTTATGGTTAATAGATGAAAAGTTAGTTTTTCATGATTATTTAGCTTCTGACATCTCATTGAAAGCAATGCCTATTACAGGTTCTACAGAAGATAAAAGACCTGATATATGTGCCTTAAATGTATACGACACCCCTATATACGACAATCCTATTTTAATATCAGACGAAGAGCCTATGAAATTGGCATCTCTTTTTATAATAGAAATTAAACGCCCAATGAGAGATGATGCACAATCGGGAGATAAAACAGATCCTATTAAACAAGTGTTTGATTATCTAGACGAAATTAGAAAAGGTAAAGTACAAACATTCGATGGTCGTCCTATAAAAGACTCTCTTGATATACCTGGTTATTGTTATATTATCTGTGATTTAACTGATAGTATAAGGAAATGTTGCAAAAACTCGAATTTAAGAATAACAGGTGATAACATGGGGTATTTTGGATATAACGAGAATTATAAAGCTTATATAGAAGTGATTTCATTTGACAAGCTTATAGATAATGCCAAGAAAAGGCATCGGTTATTTTTCGATAAGATGAATTTGCCAATAAAATGATTTCTCCCTCCCCACTTTTGAAATGGGGAGATGAATCGTGTTTTAAACTAAGCCGCTTTCACAACAGATCTTGCTAGAACGCGCTTGGCTTCTTTTGTAACTGATTTGTAATGATCAAGCTCTTTTTCGATTTCATCTATTTTTAAAAGACGACCAAAGATAATACCCATGATTTTAGGATAATTTGTCAAAACATATTGGCGAAGATAGTTAAAATCATCAAAGCATGTATCATTATCATAATCAACAGCTTGGGTTCTCAGTTTCTTTTCACATTCAATAAAGTAACGGCGTGCTTGACGTCCTTTCTCATTGCGTTCAACCATGGAAAGTTCTTTCGCCATGTCTAAGGTGAGGTGATATTCTATGCTTGGACGACCGCCTTTAGGTTTTACTCTTTTTTGAGTAAAACTCACAAAGTCTTGATTTTCTTGAAAAGAATATTCTTCAATCCGTCGTGAAATCCAATCGTTGAAGCGTATATTAACGTCTAAAAACGTATGTAACTCACGCGCGTTAACGGTTTGAACAGTTTCCTGATCAATGATTTGTTCCGTAATTTCTATAAGAGTGTTCATAGCGAACTCCTAGTTGTTAGATGTTTTTCATTGACACTTTTTATAAAAATGCCGGGTGCTGAAAAACACGGCAACTAGCCCGTCGTTATGCTTTCCCCGTAAAGGGTATTATATGGCATAACCACACCCGACAAAGCTATTATATGCGTCTAGCATACAATGAGTCAAAGCTTTTAAATTGCGGAAGATCAGTTATTTCGGCAACCAATCCGCTAGTTGTTTTAAGGTGTTTTTCAAGCACCTCATTCGACAATAGACACATTGTTATAATCCTGTCAAGCCTCTCCTGATATAAAAGACGCCCACTGCTCTAAAAGAACATATCGCTGTTCTAAAAAATCCGTTCGCATATAAGCTTTTGTCACTGAACTCCCAACTGAATGGGCAAGAACAGTTTCGGCAATTTCAAACGGTGTTGACGTTGTCTCTGCTATCCAATCCCGTAAGCTTGAACGAAAACCATGGGGACGATAAGTTAAGCCGCAAACTGTCATATATTTTGCCATGCTTGCATCAGAAATTGGCTTGCCGGTAAGACCAGAAAAGAGAAAACCTTTTTTCTCAAAAGGGAGAGATTTTTCAATTACTTTCAAAGCTTCACGACTTAATGGCACGCGAAAATCTGAAACTTTCCCTACAATACCTTTCATGTTTTCTTTTGGTATCGTCCATATATTTTTGTCAATTTGTTCAAGGCGTAAATAGCGCAATGGATATGACCGTGCTCCTGTCAAAATCAATAACTTCAGTGCTAAATTTGAAAGGATCTTATCATCCAAGCTTTGATAAAATGCCGGAACCTCTTGCCATGGCATAGCAGGAATATTTGTTGATGTCGCACGTGGTTTTCCTAAAAGCGCGCGTGCCTTCATACAAGCCTGTAGATCAACATCTAAACCAAGAGCCGCAGCATATTTCAAACAAATATTGATACGGTTAAGTGCTTTTCGCGCTGTGTCTGCTTTTTCATGCCAAAGGGGTGCGAGAACATTGCGAATGATATTGGCTGTTAATTTTTCTATAGGTAAATTACCAATGTGTGGAATCACGTGCAACTCTAGTGGAGAAAACCAGCGGCCGTTTTTACCTTCATTTTTCAACTCTGCTTTTTTGCTTTCAAAAGCCGCTTTTGCAATTTCTTGAAAAATATTGCTTTGCTGTTTTAAAATAGTCTGTTCTCGAAAGACAATAGGATCATTGCCTTCTTTAAGAATATCACTATAATATCTTGTAAGCTCACGCGCTTCTTTTAAAGAGAGTTTCGTAACAGGACCAAGTCCCATTTCACGGCGCTTATTGTGGTGCGTATAGCGAAAAAACCAAGAGCGTGTATTGTCTTTTCGAACATTCAACCACAACCCTGCCCCGTCACAATATTTACCCTGCGGAGACGTCTTTACGAATGATGCTGATAACCGATGAATCGCCCTCACTTAACGTCCCCTCTCGTCCACCTTTTCAAGCATTGCTCGTCCACCTTTTTGGGTCCACCTTTTTGGGTCCACCTTTTAGACCACCTTTAATTTCTGATTTGAGATTTTTTCTTTAATACTTACTTTTTTTATTGAATCATAAAAAGCTATAGACATCAATACGCCCTTACACATCTTTATATACTTTGAATCTTGTTGCTAAGCCCCTGCTTGCCGGCATGCGGCACCACTTTTTGTGTTTAGCATATTGAAATATATAGATTTTTTATTTAACTGTCTGTTTAAAGACCACCTTCTAGGATTTATACAATTTTATCTAATCTGTTGTTATTTTCTCCGTATTTTTCTCTGGAGTAAATGCTAAAACCTCTTTCTTTCTCCACCTCACTGCTCACCCTAGCTTATATGGCTCCGGCCCCCTCTGAAGCATCCAATTGCGAATCGTTGTTGTGGATATACTAAAAAGCTGTGCACACTCACGGATTGTTACATATCTATTGCCATCATCAAATATCATCCATTGCCTTTTTATTTTTTATGTTATGTAAATGGGCTGGGATGCTATGAGGAGAGAGCTTCCTATATTTTCAAGCAGCTTTTTATCAAAATCTTTTGTGTCTCTTGTGCTATTGCCTCTAAAAAGATTTCAATAGCTTGATTGATTTGTTTAAGAGGCTGCTGGAAACGTAGCCAATACAACACCAGACAAAGATGATACCATTGGACCCGAACGCCCCACTAAATGCTTCATATGAAAAAGAAAATATATGAAACCGAACTACTTGTTCAAATTTATTACAGTACAATATTCTTTAAAAAACTATCAAATATCATTGGTCTATATATTGAATATGCTCCACTAATATATTGTTTCAGTTGGAAACAGACTGTAAGAGAGGAGAAACATTCATTATGTTTTTTATATAACAGTTTATTTAAAATCCTTCATAAAGGTATTTTTTAATGAAATTAAGCAATTAGGAAAAAAAACAAAGAATAATTAAATTAACTATAGATTTTTTTATTAAATATGTATAACACGTTATGTATATGTCTTATTGATTCTAAGATAATTTTTAGATATATAATATTAAATTATAATGTTTTTTTGTTTTTATAAAAAAATTCTGTGGTGCAATTTATGACTTTTGAAATTACTTAAAAATTAACACCTAATTATTTCATTAATTATTATGTCTCTTATTTTTTGTTAAAAATGCTTTTTGTCATCGGAATTATTGAAGTTTTTTCAAGTAAAGTTCTTCTAAATCATTCTGGATCAAATGTAAGAATTTATGAGTGAAATCTATCTGATTATAAATGGAATTATTATAAAGTTATTGTCTTTAGATGGAGATCAATTGCTGCGAAATGAATAGTATTTAGCATAACCTTTATTCAAAAAAATGATATGGATCTTAAAATAATCCACTATGGATGTTTTGAATTTATTATGCCCTTTCGCTGTTCTGTTCTTAAAAATGAGTAGATGTAAGTTTTTAATTCATATCCTGCTTTGTGTAGTTTTTTATAGGTAAAAATAATGCGAAAAATATCAAAAGAAGGGCTTGTATTGATTAAGCAATTGGAAGGCTTGCGTTTATCAGCTTATGAAGATTCTGGTGGTGTCTGGACAATTGGTTATGGACATACAAGTGCTGCTGGTGCCCCAAGCGTTCACAAAGATATGCAAATTACGGAAAAAGAAGCTGAAAAAATCCTTTGTCAGGACTTGAGGGAGTATGAAGCTGTTGTTGAAAAAGCCGTTACCGTTCCTTTAAACGATGAACAATTCGCGGCATTAGTATCATTTTGCTATAATGTAGGAATCACAGCATTTCGCAGTTCTACACTTTTAAAAAAGCTTAATAAAGGTGAATATGAAGCGATACCAACCGAATTGCAAAAATGGACAAGAGTGGGAGGAAAACGTATCCAAGGTCTTGTCAATCGCCGAGCAACCGAAGCAGGATTATGGGCAAAAGGAGCTCATGTTGCCCCCAATTATCATGTAGTAGAACCAGAAGGCGTAACAGGTATTTGCAAAGTAGAAGCTCTTGCCCCAATCATAGGTTCTTTTTCAGGGCTTGGAGGTCTTTTTGCAGGAAATGGTCCTGTTCAATGGGTTCTAGCAGGCATTATGGTTTTAGCCGCTTGTACAGCTATGATATACATTGCTAAACGTTTTCAGGAACACCGCCTATGATTTTATGGATAAAAAAATATCTGACAATGACGTCAGCGCTCATAGCAGCTTTTCTTATAGCTTTAGTCAAAGCCTTTTTTCTTGGGAAAAAAGTTGAGAAGCAAAAGCAAACAAAAGAAGATTTCAAGATAGCGACAACACGGCTTGAGGTAGAAAATGAAATTAATAAGAAAAGTGATGCTGATGTGCGCACTAAGCTTTCTAGCTGGTTGCGCGACCAATGAACGAACTTCTTGTATTGGATGGCTGCCAATTTATTTGAATCGACAAGATATCAATGTCATTAGTCCAAATTTGGCGAGAGATATTTTAAAACATAACGAACAAGGTGAACGTTTATGTGGTTGGAGAGATAAACGGAAAATAAAGTGATAAAAATATAATTCCTCTGAAACATCAATCAATGAAAAGATTTGAAAGAGGTGGATACATTCAGATTAAAAGTAAAAGCACTTAAAGGATTAAAACACTCTGGTGGTCGATTAGTTTTAATTAGAGTAACGGAGATGTCTGAGTTGAAGCGAAAGGATTCAACAGATTATGTTTGTGTAAAATGATTGAGTCTATTGATGTATTCTATGGGCATCTTTGTTATCCTATCAAAAGAAGATGAGAAAAGATTTTATGGATTGCACTACTATCGTCGTTCAAAGAACTGATCATACACAAAGGTTCTGTTTTCAACAAAAATAACATCTAGAAGCTTGCATGCTTGAAGAAAAGCAATCTACGGAGCTATATAATGAATAATGGTAAGGCTTTTATGTGATTTGTAAATGACGTTGCTTCAGCTTCCTAATTATAATAATGATGTTGACGATAAGGAAAATACTTTCGCACTGTATCTGCTTTTTCATGCTAAAGTGGCGGGAAAACATTGTGAATAATCTTGGCTGTTAATTTTTCTATAGGTAAATTCCCTATGTGGGAAATGACATGCAACTCCAATTGAGAAAACCAATAACCATTTTTTCTTTTATTTTTTAACTTAGCTTTTTTACTTTCAAAAGTTGCCTAGCAATTTCTTGAAAAATATTGCTTTACTATTTTAAGATAATTTTTTCCTGAAATAAAATCTTTCTTTTAAAATATTACTGTAATAGCTTGTAAACTCATGTACTGCTTTTAGAGAAAGTTTGTAATAGGACCGTGTCTTTCACGGCGTTTATTGTGATGTGTATAACGGAAAAGTTAAGAGCGCGTATTATCTTTTCGAACATTCAACCACAATCTTATTTCATCCCAATATTTATCTTGAGAAGATACTTTTACAAAGATACTGATAATCTATAAATCACTCTCCCCTAATTCACCTTCTCACTCATCCTTCCATGCATTGCCCATCCACCTTTTAAACCACCTTAAATTTTTGATATAAAATTTTTTCTTTAATTTTTATTTTTTATTGAATCATAAAAATGATATGTCTCAATCTCACCTCTATGCATCTTTATACGCTTTGATTCTTGTTTCTAAAGCCCAGATTGCCTACATATCGTACTGTTTTTATATTTAATATATATTTTTATATTTATTCCTAACTTGTTAGAAAAGTTTTTATATTTTGATAGAAATATCTTCTATCAGTTCACTTTTTTCAAAAGATTCTGAAAGGATTCTCAAAAAATCTGCAAAGTTAAAGACTATTTAATACGTATTGTTTCTTTTTTAGAAATCAAAATTGGTGATGCCCCATTCCTCACCAGCAATTGTGTTATTTGCAGAGCAGTCTATATAAGATGATGTAACCTCTTTTATAAAGTTAACTAAAGTTTTTTGAATTTCTAGCATATTGTTTAAAGACAAAAAACTCCCTCTTATTATGCAAGCAGCTTAGACATCGGCTGATAGTCCTCCCGCTTATAAAAAGCCTTTCTTTAATAACCTTCAAAACCACAATTAAAGTGGTGAAAGATAAAACAAGATTTTTAGGCAATCATAACGCACAATAAAATCAGACCAGTCTAAATGTTCAATGCTAACACCTGCTAAACAGTGGAAAATAAGTTTTAGCACGCATTCAAATTGGAAGGGCTTAAGCCCCCGCGCGCTACGATGGGTTTCTACTCTCATCGTAAGATTTACATTCCCTCTAAAACTTAATCGCTGTAAATATAAAAATCTTGACGCCCGTTCTAAATCCGTGAGAGTTTCTGGATCTTGCTGTATTAAACGTTGAAATTCCTCACAACTGCTCATCTGAAATGCTAACATTTTCATAAAAGGACGATAGTGGCGTTGTAACATCCCTAAAAAGTTTACGACATAACCTGAGAGATTATTGCTGATTTCAGGGGATAGAATCAATTTCTGTTCAAAGAAAATATCACTCATACCAACAAAAAGGTTTGTTCTACATGCCATGAGGAATATACTCAAATAATTTTGATATTTTTTTGATCGAATTTCTTTTGTCACCAATATCAGCAGCAACTGGTGTAGCATTAACAAAATTATAATTTTTTATCTTAAAATGTATCCATCATTTTTTACATTCTTTCATCTATCTTAGCCTTCTTTTCACAGCTTCAAATGATAAAAAGTAACTGCAATGTTAAGTCGTTTTGCATCGAACAAATTTCTCGCAAACTATCCCTATTGGCTAGATGGCAATCCATCCTCTATTTAAAGAGAGAAAAACTTTTCTTTTTTATTCAGCGATAAAGTAAATATTATCCAATTACTTATGAGTAAGTAATTGGATCAAATGGAAACTGTAATTCTTTCTACTCTAAGTAATCTTGTACCCATTTATATAGGTTTAGGAAAGCGTGCTGTTATGAATATTCATAAAAATGCTTCAAAAATTGATATCAGCAAAACTTCTGTTTTAAAAAGGAAAAGATGTCCTCTTACCTGCTACTGAAGAAACTGTTCAGATTTGTCTTGATGTTGCTGAAGAGCTTCAAAAAACATGAAGTTATCCCAACGCTTACAAGTGTGCCAACAATTCAACTTTGAGATAATAGATCAGTGTTAGAGTTATGCCAATCTCACCAATCTGTTGTTGTCTGTGAAGAGCATAGTATCAAAGGAGAAGCTTGGAGATGCAATTGTTAAATCGCTTATGGAACAAAACATTCTATGCCAATTTGTATCATTAGGCCCCCACAATCCCCTCTGCAATAAAAACGAACTGGATATTTTAACAAGTTATAAAATCAATCGAGAACGCATAAATAGTGTTAGAAATGACATACTATACAAAAAATATTCAACTGCTTCCTAATATGCTCGCCAGTTCAAAAACATCATAAATCATTGAGAATACAAGAAAATAAGAAAGAAAAGCACATTAATTCACGCAGTTTTGCTCTCAGTAAACGAGCTTTTTAAAGATAGTACGGATATTTTTTCATTGCTTAAAAACGTACTCCATAAAAACAATATCATATCCATATAATATATTATCCAATGAACTTAATATAAATAATATATAGATTATAGAAATATTATTTATTAGATACATTTTTTATTATAATTATAGATTAAAATAAATACATATTGACATTTTTAATAATTTTATTTATATATAATAATTAATATTATTCTATATTAAAGTAAAACTAAATGGATTTTATAAATTTACGTTTTATGCCAATGTGGAAAAGAAATAATTAATATATTATATTTTAATGTTTTTTATATACAGGAGGGAAAAATGCTCACAGCATTATTTATAGCTATTTTTTCTATATCAACAGTTGTTTTACCTTTAATATCAGCACTTGTTCCTTTTTATCCGTAGAATGAGCTTTTAATAAAGTAAATAAAATATGTATGCAATGTTATTATTGTTTTTTTTCGTGTTTATTATTATCAATAATATTTAATATTATTGTAGTTACTGAGTATTTTCTGTGATTTTATAGAGGAGCTTATTGATCTTTTCTATTTAACTTTAACTGTCAACATATTTTTAAAATATATAATTATGCTCCTCTATAAAAAGACTTTCTTTTTCTGAAAGAAGTATAACATATTGCTTTCATTGCTTAAAAACATCTATATTTACTAAACTCTTGCGTGTAATATCTTTGATTATCTGAGTACCAGTCAGTGTCATAGCTACCCGCATTTCATTGGCAAAAAGATCAAGGAGATGCATAACACCTTTCTTACCTGCTGCTGCAAGCGCATAAACAAAAGCACGGCCAATCATAACAGCATCCGCACCTTGTGCTATCATGCGTATAACATCAAGACCAGAACGAACACCTGAGTCCACTAAAATAGTCAAATAATCCTTTACAGCATCCGCAATTGCAGGCAATGCTCGTGTTGTTGATAATACACCATCAAGCTGACGTCCGCCGTGATTAGAAACAACAATACCATCTGCACCAAATTTTACTGCTTCTCGAGCATCTTCTGGATCAAGAATACCTTTCAAAATCATTTTTCCTTTCCAAAAATCGCGAATCCATTGTAGATCATGCCAACCAATTGATGGATCAAAATTTGCACCAAGCCAACCAACGTAATCATCCAATGCAATTTTCTTTTTGAGATAAGCAGAGACATTTCCAAGATCATGAGGGCGCCCCATAACACCAACGTTCCAAGCCCAATATGGATGAGTCAAAGCTTGTAAAAAACGACGTAAACCAGCATAAGGACCAGACATTCCCGAATGCGCATCACGATAACGTGCACCAGGAATTGGCATATCAACTGTAAAAACCAACGTGCGTACACCAGCCAACCAAGCCCGTTCTAGTGCATCACGCATGAAACCGCGATCTTTGAGAACATAAAGTTGAAACCAAAATGCACCTCCAACCGCTTCTTGCACTTCCGCAATAGGACAAACTGAAACAGAGGATAGAGTAAAAGGAATCCCTTTTGCCGCTGCGGCACGCGCTGCTTTTACCTCTCCACGACGTGCATACATGCCCGTTAGCCCAACAGGCGCAAGTACAATCGGTAAATCAAGTGTCTGATCAAAAAGCTTGATTGAAAGATCAACTTCACCAACTTGCCTTAGAATCCTTTGACGCAATGCAAGTGCTTGAAGATCTGTACAATTACGTCGCATCGTTTCTTCAGCATAAGCCCCACCATCAATATAGTGAAAAAGAAAGGGAGGAAGACGACGCTTTGCTGCCTTACGATAATCAAGTGTTGAAGAAATAATCATTGATGGCACCATTGTTTCTAAATGAAAAGAGAAAACATCCTAAAACGCATAAAAGCGAATCCATGTACCTACCTATTCGCTATTCTCCCAAAGCACTCTATTGAATAGATAGAAGCAACAGAGACTGCAACTTTCTAAAAAAACTAATTGATAAAAACAACGTCTTTATTGCTCTTATCCAAATTTAAAATCTCACAGTATGAAGTATCATTAATAACGTATCTACTCATATATTCTTCATGTGCAATTAAAATGTTATACTCTCTTTAAAGCAATCCCTTTTCGAAAGCGATTGCTCCGTAGCTTAATTAGTTATAATTTAAAGTCGCTTCTCCCTCCAAAGATCCTTACATTATCAGTTATTAAGAATATAGAGTGTCATTAAGTATAAATCATAATCTCCCCCAAAAGATGAAAAAATCCTTTATTAATACTGGAAATAAAGCTGTCGCATACATGCAGAAATCTTCTTATATCAATATTCAAAACTGAGATCTGTTACTTATTCATGAAAGTTTATAGTGCCTAATTCATATAAAGCATAAAAACTTTTAATGTTCATACCAATAGAAACCTTCATATTTAATTGAATAATTTTCTAGCAATATTATATCTTGAGGCTATAAATGAGTTACTAAAATTAGAACAATGTTTATTAAAAATAATTGTTACTAAACTGGAGTGAAACTTATTTATTAACGCTTAAGGATAATTTTTATGCGGAATAAAATATACTGGTTATTACACTCTAGAAAAATTGAGTCAATTGCAGCATCCAATCTCGCATATTTACTTTGAAAAGTGAGTAGCTACTGTTATATTGAATTTTATTAACCTATTGATTTATTATCATAAATATGAACAACATATTGAATATAGTAAAATTCTTTCATTGTAAATTTTGTCATGATGAAATAATCAAAACTATTCTTTTGCACATCATAAATGGAGTTCGTATAGATAGAACCTCTTGAAAAAAGAAGTAAAAATGCCTCTCATCCCCTCTCAAATGCAAGAGATGAGATAACCTTGGAAATTAAAAATAGAATGCATGACGCCGGTTTTGCGAAGCACAAAATTTTCTTTTATCTAAAATACGCTTTCTGCATACATGTTATCAAAATTCGTGGTTCCCAACTCATTTAAAATGCTTGGACAACTTTAAACCCTGTGCTTGATAATGTGATCCAACATCATGTCCATAAAGGGTTGATGGTCGATTAAGCATATGCTCATAGACCAAACGGCCAATAATTTGACCATGCTCTAAGATAAAAGGAACTTCATGGCTCCGCACTTCTAAAACCGCTCTTGCTCCTTTTCCACCCGCCTCCTTATGCCCAAATCCTGGATCAAAAAAGCCTGCATAATGCACCCTAAACTCGCCCACTAAAGGATCAAAAGGTGTCATTTCTGCGGCATAAAGCGGAGGCACATGAACAGACTCTCGTGAAACTAAAATGTAAAATTCATCAGGATCAAGAACCAACTCCCTTTGACCACGATCAAAAAGAGGTTCCCAAAAATCTAAAACGTGGGCAACGGCACGTTTATCAATATCAATAACACTTGTATGATGTTTACCACGATAACCTATAAGCCCGTTTTCGTCTCCCTTTAAATTAATGGAAAGACCAATACCACCAACACTAATATTAGGAAAATCATCCGATATCAGTGTTTCTTGCCTTTGCAAAGTGTGCAACTCTATTTCATTTAAATAACTTTGCCCTTTTCTAAACCGAAGCTGTGATAAATGTGAGCCTGTATGCACCAAAATTGGAAATGTGCGTGGACTAATTTCCAAATAAAGTGGACCATGATAACCAGCACAAACTTTATCAAACTCTTGAGCATTATCCGTAATGACACGTGTAAAAATATCTAATCGGCCTGTAGAACTTTTGGGATTGGCAACAGCAGATAAAAATTCTGGTAAAGCTAAACTTTCCAAAAGAGGAACAATATAAACACACCCCGTTTCCAAAACGGCTCCACCTCGTAAATCAAACTCATGCAACTTTAACCGTTCAAGCTTATCCAAAACTTTTGTATCAGGTCCCGGCATAAAAGAAGCACGTATACGATAAGCTTTCTCCCCTAAACGAAGATCAAGGCTTGCTGGTTGTATTTGAGATCTATCAAATGGACACTGAGCCTTGAGAAAGTTATTCTCAATCAAAGCTTGTATATCACTATCTGCTAAAATACCGCTTATACGCGCCATATATATTGCCTTCCCTTTTTACATTGTTTCTTTTTTGACCTAGATGATAAACTGGTGCAAGCTATTTTAAAGTGATAAAAACTATTTTTATGTTTTTTCCAACCGACTTGTTAACATAAAATAAAATAGGAGGTATTGTAAAAATAATACCTCTCATGTTCTCTTATTCTTGAATGTCTCGCAAATGATGTTATCATAATTTTCTATAGAACCCTTAAGATTCCTGTTAGAATTTATTATGATTATACGCCATCTTAGCGAAAATATTATTAATCAAATCGCCGCCGGTGAAGTTATTGAACGACCAGCAAATGTTGTCAAAGAACTTGTTGAAAACGCTATTGATGCTGGTGCAACACGCATTGAAATTATTACAGCAAATGGTGGAAAAAATTTTATAAAGGTGAGTGATAATGGTTATGGAATTCCTGCAGATCAATTAACTTTAGCAGTTTCTCGCCATTGTACCTCAAAGATTACCGATGACGTACACAATATCTGCTTCCTTGGATTTAGAGGAGAAGCCCTCCCCTCTATTGGTTCTGTTGCTAAACTTAAACTCATTTCACGAACAAAAGATGCTGAGAGCGCTGCTGAAATTTCCGTTACTGCAGGAAAAATTGTAGGACCCAAACCAGCTGCTGCGAATCTTGGAACAATTGTTGAAGTTCGTGATCTTTTCTTTGTCACGCCAGCACGATTAAAATTTATGAAAACTGATCGGGCTGAAACAAATGCTATTAGCGATATGATTAAGCGAATTGCTATCGCATTTCCACATATCCGCTTTTCTCTTTCAGGACTAGACAGAACATCTATGGAATTGTCTGCTACAGAAAATAATATTCAAGGACAATTACAACGTATTACGCAGATTATGGGAAAAGAATTCGCCCCTAATAGCATTGCGCTGAATGCTGAACGCGAAGCGGTGCGCTTAACAGGTTTTGCCTGTTTGCCATCTTTCAACCGAAATAACAGCCTTCATCAATTTGCTTATGTTAATGGACGTCCCGTGCGTGATAAATTTCTATGGGGTGCTATCCGAGGCGCTTATGCTGATGTCATGACACGAGATCGTTATCCTGTCGCTATTCTTTTTATTGACCTCCCACCTGCTGAGGTAGATGTTAATGTTCACCCAGCCAAAGCTGATGTACGATTCCGTGATCCAGGATTAATTCGTGGTTTGATTGTTGGAGCTATTCGTGAAGCATTGCAGCAATCTGGTATTCGTCCTACTTCAACCCGTTCTGAAGCAATGCTTGCTGCATTTCAAACACAACAATCATTGGCACAACAACCATTAGGCAGTTTTAAGAACACGCACCAGTTCTCTTCTTACAGTTCACAACCTCATCATTTTACCAGTGCTTCAATGGTCCAAAAACCATTGGATAGTACTCACTCTTTTGATTTAAAAGAAGATGCCGCTCCTATTATGGAGGGCTTAAATACACCAAGTGGGGATGCATACATTCCAAGCACGACATCTTCATCAGAAGAGTTATCTTATCCATTAGGAGCGGCCAGAGCACAAATCCATAAAAACTATATTATCGCCCAAACACAAGATAGTTTGATCATTGTCGATCAGCATGCAGCTCACGAACGATTGGTTTATGAAGCACTCAAAAATGCACTTTATTCCAAACCACTTCCTTCACAGTTATTACTTATTCCTGAAATTGTAGAACTCTCTGAAGAGGATGCAACATGCCTTTTAACGCATAAAGATGCTTTGCAGAAATTTGGATTAGGAATAGAACCATTTGGACCAGGAGCAATTGTTGTGCGTGAAACACCTTCCATGTTAGGAGAGATCAACGTCCAAGCCCTTATTAAAGATCTCGCAGATGAGGCTGCTGAGTATGATACAACAAATAATTTAAAAGCAATGCTTGATTATGTTGCAGCAACGATGGCCTGTCACGGCTCAATACGGTCAGGGCGCCTTTTACGCCCCGAAGAAATGAACACACTATTACGACAAATGGAGGCAATACCTAATACAAGTACATGTAATCATGGACGCCCTACTTATATTGAACTCAAATTGGCAGATATAGAACGGCTTTTTGGCAGAAAATAAGCCCTTCATCATTTTTACAAGAAAAATATTTTAAAATTAACTCTCGACTTTATAATATATTTTATGGCACTTTTCTTGTATCTCTTGTATCAAGTAAAAAGGAGTTGTCATGTTTCCCAATGGTGAACGCGAAGCAAAAATTCATTATTCTAATAACGGATATGACATTATAGAATATGGTACCTATACCATTTGTGCTGTTAGCGGGCAAAAAATCCCTATAGATGATTTAAAATATTGGAATCATCACCGCCAAGAAGCATATGCTAGTTGTGAAATCTCCTATCAGCGCGAACTTGAGTGCAACCCATATCTCAAGCAATTGTTAAAAACAAAAGAAAAATAACCCCTCGAAAGCTATAAATTTAGCCTTTGCCTTTTAGACAAGAAAATTCAAGGGAACGTTTTCTAAAGCGGGTTATGACCTCTTCAAGGACCATACGACAGAAGTCTTTTTGAACAAAATCGACATTCACATCAAAGATAATAAGATTTTTCAAATCTTTTTGCATGTGAATTGTCTGTATACGGGTATAATCTTTAGCTGTTGTTGCTAGCCATAAATTGTGCATTTTAGCCTTTTGTATAAGGCTTTTTAAATTTTTATCTGTGAAAAAATAGTGGTCTGGATATATGTAAGTTTGCACCACATCACCAGACAATTCTTTAATAGATTTAAAAAATTTATCTGGATTGCCAATACCAGCAAATGCCAAAAATGATTTTCCTGAAACCTCATCAGAGGCACTAGCTTTAAGATGAGCACGATATAAAGGCTTTCCAGTACGCGAAACAAGAAAAGCGACATTATCAGGCGCATTGGAGTGACCAATCAATAAAACACTATCCATAAAAGAAAACTGCGTTTTTAATGGTACACGCAAAGGTCCTGCTGGAAAGACAGCTCCATTACCAAAACCGCGCATCGCATCAACAACGAGTAACGCATAATCCATATAAAGACGGCGACTTTGAAATCCGTCATCCATTAAAATAAGATTACATCCCTCTTGTTTAAGCCGTTGTGCCGCTGCATAACGATTAGGTGATACAGCTACAAAAGCATGCCGTGCAAGTAAAAGTGCCTCATCTCCAACACTATATGGAGTATCATATTTTTCATTTACAAGATGTACCCCTTTAACTGATCCACCATAACCACGAGATATAATACCAGGTACGAAACCAAGTTCTTTTGCCACTTTTGTAAAAGCAATAACAACCGGCGTTTTACCCGCACCACCACATGTAAAATTTCCAATACACAAAACTGGCAGATCAATCACGGGAGGCTGTCTTGTCATAAAACGACTTGAAAAATAACCATACCCCCATGAAACTGGAGCTAACACAAAACGCAAAAAGCTTTTATTTTTCCACCAAAAACGAGGGGCGCTAATATGCATATCTACCCTGACGCTGACGTAAACCTGTTTGTATTACAAGGGGTTGTAAAAATGGATCTAAAATCTTTAATGTGCGCTCAAATGCACCTGCCATACCTGTTGCCACTTCATGAGCCTTATCAACCATTTCTTGCCGCAATGTTTCATTTGTTAAAAGCTTATACACCTGAATAGCAAGCTGTTTTGTATCTTGAACCATATATGCTGCATCACGCGTTAGAAATTGTTTGAACATCTCTTGAAAATTTGAAACATGAGGCCCTGTCAAAATAGCGGAACCAAGCAAAGCCAATTCCAATGGATTGTGTCCACCATTTCCACATAACGATTTACCAACGAAAGAAACTTTCGATAAGCGAAGAAAAAGTCCCATTTCTCCAATGGTATCTCCCCATAAAATATCGGTATTCATGTTTGGAACAGCATCTCTACTCCTACGAATAAAACTTAACCCCTTATTATCGCATTTTCTGATAAGATCTTCTGAACGTTCTGGATGACGAGGCACAATAATTGTTAATAAATCTGGCAAATAATTTTTAACAATTTTATGGACCTCAAAAGCAATCTCCTCTTCCCCTTCATGCGTTGAAACAGCTGCCCAAACTGGGCGATTGCCGATAGCATTACGATAACGTGCAAGCAATTCTTGATTTTCAACCAGAAAAACATCAGCCTTGAGATTACCAGAAAACGTAACAGATTTTACGCCAAGTGTATGGTAATAAGCTACATCTCTTTCATTTTGACCAATCGCCAAATCAATATCCTTAAAAATATGTTTGGCAAGAACACGTCGTTTTTGCCAAGCTTTAAAAGAACGTTCAGACATATGGGCATTAACCAAAATCTGCGGAATACGCATTTTTGCAAGTTCTTTAATACGAAGAGGCCAAATTTCTGATTCACAAATTAAGACGAGATCAGGCTTCCAATGACGAATAAAACGGCGCACTGCAAAATCTAAATCCAAAGGAGCATATTGATGAATCAACCTATTACCAAAATGTTTTTTCACAAGAGTAGAAGATGTCACCGTCCCAGTTGTCATTAATACATTGATTTCCAATGATAAAATATAATTTATAAGTGGAACAAGTGCAAGTGTTTCTCCAACACTTGCTGCATGCAACCAAACTAACGAACCTTGGGGGCGTATATGAGAACTTTTACCTAAACGCTCTTTTTTGCGACACCACTCTTCTTTTCCACGAATAGCACGAAAGAACAAATAAAAAGGAATAACAGGACATAAGCAAAAACCAATCATTCGATAGCTTAAAAGAGCCGTATGTGCCTTTAATTCTACCATTTAAAATCACCTCATCCAGCTATTTTAAGATATCTATATACTTATTTTGTTAAAAAATTCATCAACACTATTGGTTGCATCCATATTTTTTAATATCATTCATATCTTAAATAAAAAAAGCTTAATCCATGAGAAAATTCAATACATATACACATTATTTAAATCTCTTTTAATTAAATTTTGTAACTTATATCGATTTTATCACTTCATTCTGCACCCTATAAAAAATCTTACTCAAAAATAACAAAACTACATTTCAGTCGATTATAATTTTTAAAATATAAATGATAAACCTATGACATAGATTGTATCAATTTTTTCAACTCACTGAATAAATACTTCTTATGATTTTAATGAGACTTTGAATTTTGCACGTTGGTATTTTAGAGAAAAAGCTTATTTTTACATATGTTAGGTATTGTCAATTTTTCAAAAAATAACCCATATAGACATTACAACCTAATATAAATACAACAAATAAAATGTGTTTAAAAGAAAGCTCAATCTCTATTATTTCATTTCAATAAAATGAATATGTCAAACTAATCTTAAAAACTTTTGAATAGTATAGAGTTCTCATTTTAAATTGTGATATAATCTCTTAAAGGTAATCCAGAAAAATCTAATCTTGTTTAATAGAGAATTTCTTAAAAGTCTTAAAGCAATTTAAATAAGAGTTTTCAAAATTTTAAATCCTCTCTTTTCAGGAGGTCGCAATGATATATTATTCCTTTTAAGATTGTATATAATCAACACAAAATGATTAACTTATAGATTTTAGTTTTAAATGAGTACTCAAGAAACCCTTCTGAGGTAAGTTAACTTCATAAATCTATTCAGTTTCTCTAAATTTCTAATTTTGGTAAAGTTTCTAACGACTTTCATGGTTTCTAAGCTTATCGTAATAACTCGTTGAAAAAATTCCAATAGATAAGTAACGAGTGCTAATAATCTCAACAGAGTAATAATTGCTATCATTAATAATGCTACTCTTTTTATTAATCTTAACGCATTAGTGTCTCATACCCCATTCAAAAGCAGAGTGACTATTCACAATATAATCATAAACTTCGAGTGATAGCTGTCATGATAATATTGCTGTTGTAAATAGTTTGATAGAAACTGTCTTGCATTTTTATTAAGCGTAAAGATGGTGGTGCAATAATGGATTTTATACCTTGCACGGACGCTATTATGAAATGGGCTTGGGTGCTTTGGGAGATGTTTCTTAAAAAAACATATGAATTTTAAACAACAAGCATATTCTTTTTTACGGCATTCTATTTTACCCGAAGAACGTACCTATGAAAAGGACGACTAAACAAAAGCATGAAGCAATCTACAGGTTATAATGACCAAATATTCAAGCTTTATTCTGCATCGCCTAACTCAGCATCAAGAAACTGATGCAAATCTACAATGTAATAACGTTGTAATGCATTATCTACACTGCTTTGTGCTTTTGCCTGCCATGCTTCTTGAGCGGATTGATAATCTGAGAAAATACCAACCACATCTAACTCATCAGGATTCTTAAATTGATTACTGTTAAGATTTTTTAATTCCCCACCAAATACAAGATGTAAATATTGTTTTTTTTCTTTGGTTTCAGTCATATGTGCCTCCATATCATTTAGATTATCTTAGCGCGCTTTTACGTGATTAAACTAACTTTGTTTGACGAACAACATCTATCATATCTTGACAGCAATTATTTTTACCAGCAATTAAAAGTCCATACTGGTAAGGTTCAATTCCATAAGATAGTAAAGGGGCATCAAGCGATAAAAAACACCCTCCACACTCCTGCAAAATAAGATCAGCAGCGGCAATATCCCATTCATGACAATTTGGACGAACTAATACGATATCAATTTCATCTTGAGCAACAAGAACAATACGATAAGCAAGAGAAGGAAGATAATGGTAAAGACTGACTTGATTGAGAAAATCATCTGGTAATTTTTGTGCGAGCGATTTATCAAGTGAAATTTTATATTTTCGATGAACCTCAAAGGCTAAACGAGGAAGTTTTATCCCATTTAATGTTGCCCCTCCACCTGTTACAGCTGTATAAACATCTCCTTGAGCCGGACATTGTAGAACGCCCACAATAGGACGCCCATTCTCAATAATGGCAACCGAAATACACCAATAAGGATTGCCAGAAAGAAAACCACGCGTTCCATCAATAGGATCAACAACAAAAGAGCGCTCATAATAATCTTGTTTTTCTCGATTATCTTTTGTTTCTTCTGAAATCCATCCATAATTTGGACGAGCTCCAAGAAGCCTCTCTTTCAAGAAATGATCAACAGCAAAATCTGCTTCACTAACCGGGGAATTACCTTCTTTAATCCAGACATCCAACGTGCATCCAAAATACCGCATTGCTAAATCTCCTGCCTCTCGACAAACATCACGCAAAAGATTTAAATCAGAAGAATGATGCGTGTTATTTTCCTGCAAGTGTCATCCCTTCAATTAACAATGTTGGAGCAGCTGTACTATAACGCCGATCAATATCATTGGCAGGTGTTAAATGTGCTAACATATGAAGCAAATCAGAACCTAGCGTTACTTCACTTACCGGATAAGCAATTTCACCATTTTCAATCCAAAAACCGGAAGCCCCACGACTATACTGACCAGTAATAAAATCAATGCCATGACCGAATAATTCGGTCACATAAAATCCATTTCGCAAATCTTTTATCATATCGCAAGGTGATACTAAACCCGGTTCAATAGCAAAATTTGTACTGGTCGGCTGCACTAATGATGCCGAACGCATACCGTGTCCATTTGTTTTAAGTCCCAATTCACGTGCTGTAGATGATGAAAGAAGCCAATTTTTTAAAATACCATTTTCAATAATATTGAGTGTTTGCCCCTCTACCCCTTCTCCATCAAAAGGATGAGAAGCATTTCCACGTAATCGCAAAGGTTGATCGGTTACATTAACATTAGGCTTCATCACTTCCTTGCCTAGGAAATTCTGTAAAAGACTCGTTTTTCGAACCACAGAGGCTCCATTGACCATAGATGCGATATGCCCTGCAATTCCACGAGCCGTACGCGGATTAAAAATAACATCAACGCTCCCAGTCGCCGCACGAACTGCACCCAAACGTCGAACAGCACCAAGCCCTGCATTCTTTCCCACAGTTTCTGCTGCCTCTAAATCAGAAAAATGTAAGGCTGTTGTATAATCATAATCCCGCTCCATCTGTGTTCCTTCACCTGCAAGAGCACTACAAGAACGTGAAAAACAACTTGAGCGATAGGCTCCACAAAAACCATCGCTGGTCACAAGAATAAACCCACTACGGCCATAAGCTGTTGCAGCGCCACCAGAATTGCTTACACCTTTAACATCAAGAGCTGCTGCCTCCGTTTTTAAAGCATCTTCTGTTAAAAAATGACTGCTGGGTACAAAATCATCAAAAAGATCAAGATCTTTAGGATACTTAACCAAACACTCTTTATCTGCCAAACCTTCAAATAAACTATCGGGAGAAGCTTTAGCCATCGCAACAGCACGTTCCGCAAATTCTTGCGGATAAGATCCTAAATTAGCAGAAACACTTGCTACTTTTTTTCCAACAAAAACCCTTAGAGTAAAATCATTGCTCTCTGCTGCTTCTGTCGATTCGACTTTCCCAAAACGAACTGATACACTGGTAGAATGAGCATGAACAATAACAGCATCAGCAGCATCTGCCCCAGAACGCTTTGCTGCTTCAACCAGCGAAACAGCTTTCTCAATCTGGTTTTTGTCAGTCATTATAGACTCCCTAAAATATTTTATTATTTACATTGATAAGCATTCTGACAAATTTATACAAATCAGAATATAACTCTTGTGTATTGATTCATAAGATTATGCACATTCATGCATTCTTTTTCTTTTAATGCATTAAATCATTTCCCTTTTAGCTTCTTTATGAAAAGACGTAATATGCCGTATATGCCGTAAAATCTCTTTAGTTTCAAGATTTCTCATGGGGCCCTTATCATTTTAGGAGCCAAATCTCCACTGATAATCAAATCAACAGAACAATTGACAATTAACAAAAGTCTTAGCAATAACACTTGAATTTAAGCCAAAATCCTCAAAAATTCGAAAAGCATAAAATGATTTAAATCACAGGTCTTCCTTCCTCTGGGTAGTAAAAAACTTACCTCATCTCTTTCCTATAGCATTCTTTAATTTCCAAGCAAGAATCAAGAAAATGCCTTATATTTGTATACACTTCTTTGCTTCTATAAACTCTCTCATAATGAGACGGCACTCTTGTAAATGAAACAAAACTTAAACAGAGTAAAAAATATTTCCTTCCGTTATGGTTTCAACAAAATGAGCAGTCATAAACTTCTTTACCCTAATGGACGTAATATCATAAAGAACTCATTTTTTATATTTAAAAGTAATCAAAGAAATTATCTTGTAATCTTTCAATAAAATTAACAGTTTGATTTATAATTATAATTTATTGTTTTGTAATTTGTATAAAAAAGCCTAATATCATAAAATTCTCTCTGTTTCGAACCTATTCATGTTGAGTCAATCACAACTATTTGCGAGCAAATCATAAGTAAGGAGCGTATGAATGAAAACCATTTAAGAAGAAATCAAAATGTCTCTTATGAAGGTTTTAAATGCAAAAGCTATCGCAACATTAGAAACCAGCAAATATCATGACGATATGGGCCTACATCATAAGAGAAGCAATGAGCTTCTGAAACTTTCTCATTTTCAACGAAGAGAGCATCTTATAAGCTTTTATATATAAAAAATTCAATGAATTTCATAAGATTTTTAGTGCAAAATTAATCCCGTAAGATGCTTTGACACGATTTCAACAGCTAACTAAAACCAAATCATAGCTCATCAATTTGCTATATACTCATAACTGATTTCATTCTAACAAGGCTAAGAGTTCTGCACCTTTTTTAAGGTATTAACTTCTTTATAAATGTACCCCCTTACAAAATGCTTTTGTTTTCAGTAAGAGCACGTCTACTCATTTCAATCATTGCATCCCGAAGATGTAACTTAATTTTTGATCCAATAATCATTCCAAATAAAGGAGCAAGTAAACCAGACATGATTACAGTATGACGAATTTTGTTATTTGAAGAACCAGTTTTTGTTGAACAAATATATTCATGATTAAAACTCATACGTATAAAAGGAAGTTTAGCATAATCAGAAAAACAAACATTTTTTATAACTTTATCAAGTGTAAAAGTTACTGTAGGTCCCTTTTTAGGTTTCATGCGTCCTATAGCGCCTTCTTTGAAAGGACCAGAAAGTTCTACCCACTCAAGTTCACTATCCCAGCAAGGCCATGATGCCACATCTTCCCATATAGCCCAAATTTGCTCAGCACTTGCTTCTGTACTAATCTCTTCACTATATATCCAATTAAACACGATAATCTCCCCTTTTTTACAAATTACTTATCTTTAGTGATAAAGAATAATATAAAAAAGTATCCTTAAAGCTGCACCACGATAAGATACTTAATACTCTCAGATTTACTTAATATGTAATGACTAACTCAACAAGCGATATTACTAAACTAAACACACAAGTATTCAGGATAAATGAACAATATTTTCAATACTAAACAAAATATCTTTTTTAAGTTTATACAATAGCAAAAATAGAAGTTACGCATCATATAAGATATCAATGCAGACTGCATAGCTTAAAGCTTTCAACTGTTGATGAAATGTGATGATTAAGGTATAGCAGAAAGAAATTAGACAAAAAAGATCATAAATATTATCGAGGAATATATATCCTATTGGAGAAAAAAATCCTTCTGTAGTAAAGCTAATAAAAATTCATCAATTCCTTTAACATTAGAATCTTTTATTGATTTTCTGCTTAACCTTTTAAAAAACATATAAAATGAAGAAAACTGTGAAAAAGCATTTTTTCATCCTATCGGATAAACACAAAAACTTTCTCAAGATGTAAGCGATCGTAATTTATAGAGACGTATTGCTGTTTCACCATAAAAACGCTCATCATCTAGATAAAAGACGTCAGGTAAATCAATCATTGTATCTTTCTTTTCTTCAAGTATGAAAAGTGTATCAGCTTTTGCCCACCCTCCTCGCAAAGCTTCTACAAAAGCGCATTCACCTAAACAACGGCTATAGGGAGGATCAGCGCAGATAACATCGAATGGAAGCATTGTTCCAATATTACCAAGTTTGGTTGCATCTCGACGCAAAATCCGCCCTATTGACTGTAATTCAAAGGCTTCGATATTTTTTTGAATTACCCCACGCCCCTCAACCGAGTTTTCAACAAAAACAGCAGCCTTTGCTCCACGCGAAAGTGCTTCGATGCCTAAAGCACCAGTACCAGCAAAAAGATCAAGAATGCGTTTATTGGTCCAAAATTCTTCTTCACGGCTAGAAAGAATATTAAAAAGGCTTTCACGTGTACGATCACTCGTTGGGCGAATCGACTGATTAACAGGCGAAAACAAAACACGCCCAGCAAATTTACCGCCTATGATCCGCACGTGGACCTCCAAATCGCTTCGAAGTTTTTGCACCGTCCCTATGTGGTTTAGATTTTTTCATAGCACCACCAAACGATTTTACCTTTTTCTTTCTCTCAAAAGAATGCTCATCATGACTACCTTTTATCATTTTCTCTTTATCCTTTAAAAAGCGATCTTTCTTACCAAAGGGATGCGTCTCTTCATAAGATATTTTGCCATATTTTTGAACAAAACTTTCCCTCTTCTCTTTGTATGACGGATTTTCTTTTAGTTTTTCCTTGCTTCGATGAAATGATTTTCTACCATCCAAATCGCTCTTATGACCATGCGATTTCTCCTCACTATAAGAAGGCTTTCTACGTGCACTTTGCGGACGTGCACCAGGAGCCATCCAAACATTAGCACGGCGAGAACGCGGTAGAAAACGCTCTGCTTTTCCTTCTTCACTTTTCTCCTTCTTTACATTCTCATGAGACTTTGTACTTAATCGTGCGCGACTATGTTCAACAGAACCATCTCTTGGTCGGCGTCGTATTGCCCTTTCACTTGAGAAAACCCAACCATCATTTGCAATAGAAAGATCTTTCTGGCTTTGCTTTTCTGCAACAACTGCAGAATTTGAAAATGGCTTAAGAATAGGAGCATCAAAATCTGCATTGGCTTGCATAATCAAACGCTCCCCCAACTGATCTCGTAACATCCGCCCTTTTAACTCTTGCACGGCTCCTTCTTCTAAATCAGAGAGATGAAATGGACCATAAGATACACGTATTAATCGATTAACTGATAATCCCAATGCCCCTAAAACATTCTTTATTTCACGATTTTTTCCTTCTCGCAAAGCGACAGAAAGCCATACATTCGACCCTTGTTCGCGTTCAATTGATGCTTCAATCGAACCATAAAAAATACCATTAATCGCAATACCATTTTTAAGGTTATCCAACGCGCTCTGCTTGACTCTTCCATGAGCACGGACACGATATTTGCGGACCCACCCCGTTACAGGAAGCTCTAATACACGCGCTAAGCCACCATCATTGGTTAAAAGCAAAAGCCCTTCCGTGTTAATGTCAAGCCTTCCAACAGAAAGAACACGCGGCATTCCTTTTGGTAAATTACTAAATACTGTGGGTCTGCCTTCAGGATCACGGTTCGTGGTGACAAGACCTGCTGGCTTATGGTAAAGCCATAAACGGGTTCGTTCTATAGGAGGTAAAGGTTTGCCATCAACTTTAATAACATCAGAGCGGCTAACATTAAAAGCAGGCGTTGTCACGACTTTACCATTCACAGAAATACGACCTGCAACAATCATCATTTCTGCATCTCGACGCGAAGCAATACCAGCACGCGCTAACCTTTTAGCAATTCGTTCACTCTCATTATTTTCATTCATTTGCGTTTCAAACCAATCTTTGCAAGTATGTTCAGAAAATTATTCACATGCACCATACCGCTTATCCTGAAAAATGAAGTAGCATAATCATTTATCATTTTCTATCCTTTAACGACAATAATGTATCTGTTGACTTGCAAGTTTGTTTTAAACTCTTAAAAAAAATAGAGGTATTCTTTTCATTATAAAAGCGTAATAAATCATTCATTCCATAGCATTCCTTATCGAGATAACCTTTAGATTTTCTATACCTTCAGTAGAAAGAATATTATGACCTTGACGCCCATGGAAATAGCCCTTTTAGAAGCGCAAGAGGCTGCAAAAAAAGATGAAGTTCCCGTAGGTGCTATCATTACACGTGGAAAAGCTATCATTGCACGCGCTGGTAACTTTATAAAATCTGCATATGACCCTACAGGACACGCAGAAATACGCGCAATCCGTATGGCTTGCGAAACATTGCAAAGCGAAAGGCTTCCTGATTGCGATCTTTATGTAACACTTGAACCTTGTGCTATGTGTGCCGCTGCCATTTCATTTGCACGCATACGACGTCTCTATTATGCAACAAATGATCCCAAAGGAGGTGCTATAGAAAATGGCCCACGTTTTTATCAGCAACCAACCTGCCATCACAAACCTGAAATTTATTCTGGTTTCAAGGAAAAAGAAGCTGCTCAATTACTTAAAGACTTTTTTATACAAAAGCGATACTAAAAATAATTCTTCTTCCATAACTTTCACTCTTTAAAAACTATCCTACTTCTCAAAAAAGACTGTTAATTCTTCTGATATATATATAGCAAAAGCTATTTCGAAGCATTTTTTCTCTCTTTTAATTCTGCATATTGTTTCTATTAGATGATACATTCATTCAAAAGAATAATTCATTATTTTGTATATAAAATATAAAGTCCAAAATATCGTAGATATGCTCTCATTTCAAATTACATTGAAACAGTAAAAATCACTTTCTTGCACATCATAAGCGGAATTATCGTCTGGATAAAGAACGTTTTAGAAAAGACTAAAAATGTCTCTTATGAAAGCTCTCAAATGCAAGAATTATCGCAACATTGGAGTCTGTAAAATAAAATGATGGTATCCACTTTCTCCTTCCTAAGCATAAAGTATTGGAGCACAATAGATTTTACGTTATACTAGCCACATGAGCAATGTTGTAAAATGAGCTTGAGAAATGTTTCGTGTTAAGGAAACGCATAAGGAGTCTCTCGATGCTGTTGTCATATTGCTATTTCATGAGAATACCCCCTCCTACAGCAGCATTATAACTGCGCGCGAATGAGAGCTTGGTATCATAAGTAATTGGAAAAATACTTTACTTTAAATATTTTGTCTTTCCCCTATCGACCAATAGGTGCGGTTTTTGCCGGTTGGCGATAACTTAAAGGTGGTTCAGTGAGATAGCGACGGTATTTTGAACTTCCAACTTGTGCTCTCTGACGACGTAAATATTCCTGTCGTTGCTTCGCATTCAACTGTGAAGGATTTTCTGAACCAACGCCATTAACTGACGATCCTTTGTGAGGAAAAGGAGTATTTCCTTGATGCTGCTTCGATGCTGCCATTTCATTGACAGATCTATCTTGTTGTGGTACCGGCAAAAATCTGCGTGAACTAGGGCTTGGTATTACAAGTTTTGGATGAGGTTTCATAGCAATCTGGCTGCTATTATTTGTTGGTGTTAATGAAGTAATATTAGCAACATCTTCAAAAAACTGTATCGAAACCGGTTTATTGGTACCATAGGTAGGAGCGGATAAATTGCATCCCGTTAAAACAAAGCACATCCCTAAAATTCCTATTGGAAATATTTTTATTTCACGTTTTCTCACTGCCTATTCCATTTCCTAAGTATATGGCTGATTAATATTCCCGTTATTTATGAGAGAACGGTCCATACACAAATTTCCCCCCTGCAGACAAAATAACGGAATTTACTTTGTACCACAAAAAACTATATTCATCAATATGAGAAATATACTTGCATTTCTTTCCTTTGATTTAAAATTTTAAATCTTACCAAGAATCTGTAGTTCCCGCAAAGCAGCTGCATCACGAGCAGATACATCCGGATAAGCTGGATCACTTCCAACATCTTGTGTATAACGCCATGATCGAGCACATTTTTTTCCTAATGCCTTCTCTGGATATACACCAACACCTTCAACATCATTCAAAGTAAAAGCATCAGAAGGTATCGTGTCCTGCGTAATTGTGAGCGCACTGGTAATACAGATCTCCGCCATATCCACATTTTCTAATGCCTCTCGTAAAACCAGATTGGAAATAAAAACAATAGGCGCAGCTTCCAAAGAGGATCCAATACGCTTATTAGCACGTTCAAGCTCTAAAGCACCTGTCACAACTTTACGGACCTGCCGAATTTTTTTCCAACGCTCAGCCAAAGATTGGTTTTGCCATTCTTCTGGTACAGAGCGAAATTGTTCCAAATGCACCGATTGGCTTCCTGGATAACGCTCTAACCAAGCTTCTTCCATAGTAAAAGGTAACATTGGAGCAAGCCATGTGACCATATGCTCAAAAATCTCACGGACAACCTGCAAGGAAGCCTTGCGTTTTTTTGATGAAGGTGCATCACAATAAAGAGAATCCTTGCGGATATCAAAATAAAATGCCGATAACTCAATGATTGAAAAATCCAATAATGCACGCATAATCTTTTTAAAATCAAATTCATCGTAAGCGCGATTAATCAACTGATCAAGTTCAAAAAGCCTATGCAATATAAATTTTTCAAGATCCGGCAGTGCACCATAAGATATTTCTTCTCCATCATCATGTGCTAAAGTTCCTAGCATCCAACGAATTGCATTGCGTAGTTTACGATATGAATCCACATTTGTTTGAAGTATTTTTTTGCCTAAACGCTGATCTTCCCAATAATCGGTTGTCATAACCCAGAGACGAAAAATATCAGCTCCAGATGTTTTAATGATCTCTTGCGGAACAACCGTATTGCCTAAAGATTTAGACATTTTCTTACCATTCTCATCCAAAGTAAAACCGTGTGTGATCACGGACTTATAGGGAGAACAAGCACGCGTACCACAGCTTTCCAAAAGAGAAGATTGGAACCATCCGCGATGTTGATCTGAACCTTCAAAATAAACATCAGCAGGCCATTTCAAATCAGCCCGATCTTCTAACACAAAGCTATGGCTGGCTCCAGAATCAAACCAAACATCCAAAATATCATAAACCTGTACCCAAGGCTCATGTGCACGCTCACCTAAAAAACGTTCACGTGCTCCTTCAGCAAACCATGCATCTGCCCCTTCTGCTTCAAAAGCCCGTAAAATACGCTCGTTCACACCTTCATCTTTTAGAATAACACCATCCTCATTTGCAAAAATACAAATAGGAACACCCCAAGAACGCTGACGAGAAAGAACCCAATCAGGACGATCTTCTATCATAGAAGCTAGGCGGTTTTGTCCAGAAGATGGCACAAAACGCGTTTTTGAAACAGCTTCCAAAGCCCGACTACGTAAAGTTGAACCATCCCCAAAATCTTTATCCATTGAAATAAACCATTGCGGTGTATTGCGAAAAATAACGGGTTTTTTTGAACGCCAACTATGGGGATAGGAATGCTTTAAACGCCCCCGTGCAAACAATCGATCTGCTTTAATTAAAGCATTAATGACCTCTTTATTGGCATCACCCATTTTTCCATTATCATCAATAACACGTGCAGGTCCTCCTTCACGATCTGGTCCTAAACCTGGAACATCTTTCGTATAGAACCCTGCATCATCAACAGGAAACGGTATAGATGAATCAATCCCCGCTTGCTCCAGTAAGGACTTATAATCATTCCAAATTTCAAAGTCCTCACGCCCATGGCTTGGTGCTGTATGGACAAAACCTGTACCAGCACTCTCTGTTACGTGCGAACCATCAAGCAATGGAATTTTATAATTATACCCTCCAGCTAAACCTTTGAGTGGATGAGAAAGAACAAGAGCTTTCAACTCTTCAGAAGAAATAACACGCAAATGCTTCAAAACAAGTTTGGCTTTTTCTCCACAACTCATCGCTAAAGCGTCTGCAAAGAGAAGCTTTTCTCCCACTTGAGGACCAAAATCATTTTCAGCACTTTCAACTTCGTAAATACTATAAGAAATTTGCGAAGAATAACTCACTGCACGATTGCTTGGAATCGTCCACGGTGTTGTTGTCCAAATGACGACATGAGCACCATATAAATCATCAGAATTTGCTTCAAAAACAGGAAACTTAACCCAAAGCACCTCTGATTCATGATCATGATATTCAATCTCAGCCTCTGCCAAAGCCGTACGTTCCACAACAGACCACATCACTGGCTTGGAACCACGATAAATCTGATCTGACATAGCAAATTTTATCAATTCACTGGCAATGCGTGCTTCTGCATGAAAAGCCATTGTAGTATAAGGCGTATTAAAATCTCCCACAACACCAAGGCGTTTAAATTCTTCACTTTGAATAGTTACCCAATGCTGTGCAAATTCACGGCATTCTTGACGAAACTCGTTAAGAGGTACCTCATCCTTATTTTTTCCTTGTGCTCGATATTTTTCTTCAATTTTCCATTCAATTGGAAGCCCATGGCAATCCCAACCAGGTACATAATTTGCATTAAAACCGCGCATTTGGAATGAACGAACAACCACATCCTTTAGAACTTTATTTAAAGCATGCCCGATATGAATATGACCATTTGCATAAGGCGGACCATCATGAAGAATATAAAATGGACGATCTTTTGCTTGTTGACGCAATTGCGCATAAAGCCCCATATTTTCCCAACGCGCCATCAATTCAAGCTCTTTTTGCGGAAGCCCTGCACGCATAGGAAAATTTGTCTGTGGGAGATAAAGAGTTTTTGAATAATCTATTGTTTCATTTTTCACAGCCATTGTGAAATATCCCTGTCCACTTTTACGATTTCATTTTTGCATAACTTCCCTGAACCCTGCAACTCTGGTTTTTATCTATAGGGAAAGCCGAGCTTATCATTCGTATTAAGCAGCGATCAGGAAAATATATCATCACACTCTATGGGCTTTATCATGAAATTCACAAGAAAAGAAACCAAAAAGTGATCTTAAAAAAAAATAAAGGCTCCACTGACAGTGGAGCCTCTTAGAAATTTACTCTTTAAAAAATTAGAATTTATAAGCTACACCAACACGGAAATCATTGGTTTTGTAGTTAACTTCAAGTTTTTCCTTTGCAAATTTCTTTTTACCAAAATCAGAGTAACGATATTCTGCACGTACAATCACATTATCTAGAAGCGAGAAATCAACGCCACCACCAAGTGTGTAACCAATCATGGTTTTTGTTTCATCAGCTAAGTTCTTAGAAGAAACGACTCTTCCATCCTCATCCTTAACAGATATTGATACAGTGTCTTGGAATTGCCCATAAGCAATACCACCAGCAAGATAAGGCATAAAGCGATCAGCAGCAAAACCAATACGTACCCGTGTAGCACCACCCCAATTTTGTTTGAAAGTATGACTTAAAGTTTCAACTGCATCCTCTTGATCAAGACCAAGTTCAGAAGCCATCTTTTTTATTTGTTCTATACCATATACACTGGAAGCGTTCTTATCCACCGCTTGTGTACTTTGTGCACCGTGTCCAGCCATATTCTGTCCACCATGAGAACGAGAAGCATGTGGATTAGCATTTCCGCTACCATGGGTGCCATGATGACCTCCGTATTGGGCTCCGCTTGTTCCATTGGAAGCTTTTGCTGTTTCAGAAGATGATCCTGATCTCGCGAGGACAAATGTCCCTCCGCTCGGTACTGTTCTTTCTTTTAATGATGATTGTTCCGATGCAGGTGCTTTTGCTGCTGGCTGACTTGATTCTGTTCCCGTTGATGAGATAGAGGGCGCGGGTTTTACAGCAACCGATTTTATTGGATTAGCTTGCACTTGTACAGCCCCTGCTGATACAGATGATGTTTCTGCAGATTTTGCAGACGCAGTTACTCCATTTGTTCCTCCTACTGATGGTTGATCTCCTGTGTCTGATCTTGCCAATAGGAGCGTTGACTGCTCTGGTGAGCTTGCTCCTGTGGTAGAGGATATTGATTTAGGTGCAGGTGATTTTAATCCATTTACCCTGCTTACCAATGTCGGTCCTGTACCTGATCTTTCCAATGAGGACGATGGCGATTGCACTGAACTCACCGTCTGTCTAGAGGATGCTGATTGTGGTATTGGCGATGCAGATGGCGTTTTTAATGGTGGTGTTGAAACTCCTGAATTTTCCCTTCCCACTACCACTGTTTTTTCTGCTGTTGAATTGACATTGCCAGAACTTCTAGTTGTTGCTGCTTTATTTGATTGTGTTGCTCCTGTTTGTGGTTGTTGAACTGTATTTACTGATCTAGTTAGTGCTTGACTGGATTGCGCTGCAACAGATTGTTCTGACGTGGATCCTGCTGTTGGAGTCCCTACTGTTGTAGTTCCTGTACCTGCAGGTGCTCTTGAGGTGTCTTTTTGCGTTTGTACTCCTTCTGTTGCTTGTGAGGTTGGAGATATTTGTGGTTTTGCGGATCTGCGGGATCTTACGACTGCATTTTCTACTGTAGTGTTATCAGCCGCTCCTATGGTAATGGTCTTTGTGTGTTTTTTTCCAGATACCATTAAATCCGTATCGATGCCAAAAATAAAGTTGTCACCGAGATCAATATTAGAACCTGCATAAAAACCACCTGCAAACCCTGAAAGTTTAGGAGAGAACTCTTTATCCAGTGGTAAACTCTTTTCTTGACCAACAAGAGCCATATCAGCTTTGCTTGAAAAACCACCAGCTTGGACACCTAAATAAAGACCTGTCCATGAAAAAGTAGGTGCAACAATGGTAGAAGCAGTCGATGATGCTGGCTGATGAGGAATCATAACATCAGCAGCTAGTGCTGTAGACGCTGAAATTAAAGAAAAAATAGACGCTGTTATTAAACGTTTTGTATTCATAAAATCTCTCCAAATATCCAAAATGAAATTCATATAGAGCATCTTTTCTGAAAGATCTGTAGCAAAAATGACACACTCACAAAAAAATAAAGAATTTTTGCAAATAAGGCTTCTTAAACTTTTAATTTTGCATTCAATAAGAATTTGTAAACTAAATCACACTAAAATTATGTGTATTAAAGTTGGATTCATTTTCATTAAAGTTTCGCATAACTGTTAATGATAATATTCTTTATAAATTTCTTTTACCAAAATCTAAATAACAGTATTCTGCATACAATAAACTATTATCTGTTATTGCAAAATCAATACCAGCGCAAACAGTGAAATCAAATATTGCCTTTTTTAAAACCAAGCGCCATCAAAGTTTCATCTATTTACCAGCATGATCTACTTTTAGTACTTTAGCAATAGTATTTTGTATCTAAAATTCAGAAAAACAAAGAAATTATTCAAACACTCGCAAAAAAACTTTTAGATTCTTTGCATAAACATCTTCATCCTGCCACATCACATTGATTTATAAAGATAACTTATTGTTTTCATGTTGAATGAAAAAACTAATTCTGTAGGATTCTATCATTTAAAATCTGTTCCATGTTGTATTAATTAAAATCACTTGCTTGCACGTTACAAGCGAAATTTTCGTAAGGACGGACAAGGCTTTCTCTGCTGAAGCAAGACTTAAGGCTGGCATTCAAGTTGTTCTGAATGCTTTTTACAATAAGGGCTATTTAAGCGTCTCTCAACACTTCGCTGAGGCATGACAGCACCAGGACGACATATGGGAAGGTTGTCTGATTTATGGTTCTCACACCAATCTTGTATTGTAAAGCTAGGGCGAAAACCTGATTGCGCCATACACATTTCAATACTGGCAAATTGATTCAAATCTAGCGCCACAACCTTATTAAGGTCCGGTACTCCACATTCTAAAAGTATTTTATTTCTCCATAATGCTGGAGAAAGTGAGGGAATTGAGTTAACACATCCAGTGATACTTAACAGAGCTATACAACTCAATAGTTTTAAGATTTTCTTCATTATTCCCCTCTTTCAATGGATTTATTTACAATAAACAGCTCATAAGCTTGTTGATATTTTCTGTCATCGCTGCTTAAAACAACGGTGAACAATATTGAGATGATTGGTTGAGAAAACAATCCCACCATTCCAAGCAAAGGCAAGGATGGCGGATTGTTAATCATCACAAGAAAGACTTAAGGTTTGCATTCAGGTGCATTTTTATATTTTTTACAATAAGGGCTGTTTAAGCGCTTCTTGACACTGCGCTGTGGAACAACAGCGCCTGGACGACAAATGGGCAAGTTTTCAGCTTTATGATTTCCACACCAGCCTCCCCCCACATCATATTTATAGCGAAATCCCGCTTGGAGCATGCAAGCATCAATGGTTGCATTTGCATTATTACTGAGCTTTCTACTTTCTGGATCCTTATCATAAGGGGTTGGCATACCGCATTCTAACAAGGCTTTTCCTATCTCCGTAAAATCTGCTCCTGGCTTCTCCCATGCCCCTATAGAAGATATGGGAGTTTTATTAAACTGGCACCCAGCTATACTCAATAGAGTTATCACACTTAATAATTTTAAGGTTTGTTTCATTTTTTGCTCCATGAATTAATTGAATCAATTTGTATACGGTGAGATGAACCATAATCATGTCTACATGCTCGATCCACATTTGCATAACAAACATGAGGGCTGGGATAACTAAATAGTACTTTCTTTGCCTCTTTAACTGCGTTACTACCAAAGGGTCTTTGGTAAAAAGTAGCGGAATTTCCACCAAATACTACACCAACAAAATCATCTGCATGGTTTTCCAAGCCGACAGTGGTTTGCTTGCCATCCTTTAAGATATATAACGTATCAGCCATGTCTTGAGTATTATAAGCTGGACCAAAGAAATTAACCGTTGTTTCCTTTGCTATACCGAGAACACCATGCTTTACTAAATTATATGATCCATTTCCTGCTGTTATGGTACCACGACTATGGGCATCATCATGCCATCCTGTATTGCCATAAAGATACATTATATCCTGGAATTTCTTGGTTGAATTGGTCAATCCAAAAAAAATCTACCTTCCAGAAACTTCTGAAAAATCGCTATCCCTACTTCCACTTCCCAGTCTTCAGCTTCTGGGAAGTATGTAAAATAAAGGGGACCATGATCATTGTCAGCAAACTGGACAGTATAACGCGCAGCATCATCTGGTGAGGTAAAAATACCATTGTAAAACATATGAACCTTGCCATCAGAACCTTTTTGTAAATGTTTTTCTTCTTCTGGTGTTAAATAGTGATACAGAGGTATTTTTCTTCCATAGCTGCCTTTTATAGGTTTTCCATTTTCATCGGTTAAATAGAGGACATTGCCATTTTCATCATGCGCAACCTCACCCTCAGGATGCTCTTTGAGATATGCGAATTCGCGTATTTTGTCCCAGTATCCCAATCCTTCATCCGATAAATTATTGATCATATCTACGCGATTATGCACTACCCCCTCAAGCGGTGCGACATCTAGCTGTCACTACTGCTTGGTGTGCTGCTGCGGTGTTGCGGTTGAGAGAGCCAATGATTTGTCCAGCATCTTGCCCCATCGCCCTCTGTCCAGTTGTATCAGTAAGGATGATAGTCCCATCACTGATAGCAGATTTGGTTTCCCCTTCTACTGCATCCTTGGCTTTGCCGTGATTTAAAACATTCTTGGCAATGTTCTTTATCGTGTCATTCCCAGAAATGCTAAACCCATGGCTGCTGGCTTTAGCATGGGCACTGTTGCTGATATCACTGGTGCTAATGCTTCCTGTAGTCAGGCTGTTTTTATCTGCCGGCGCGGTGCTGGCAATGATGCCTCCGGTTAGGGTCGTTTTGTCTTTAACAATGATATTAAAGCCGCCATCACCCGCTTTGATACCTGATTGCTCCACAACACTATGATAATCGCTAGAGGATTTATCCCTTTTGGAAAGAGGCGCTCATAGAGCCCCCACCTATTTACTAAGGAAATTAAACGTGTGTAACATCAAACATATCATCATACAGCCTGCTAAAGATGAGAGCTTTGTTTTTTACCATTGGCTATGAAAGAAAATCCTTTGAGGACTATTTCAATCAACTTATCAAAAATAATATTAAACTTTTGTATGATATTCGTAAAAATCCAATAAGCAGAAAATACGGATTTTCAAAAAGACAATTAGAGAAAGTTGTAAACAACATTGATATTGAATATATGGCATATGCCTGAACTTGGAATTGCCTCTGAAAAACGAAGAAATTTGAAAACACAAAAGATTATGATCGCCTTTTTGAAGATTATCAAAATACAACTCTCAAGGATAATTCTTGTGCAATAAACAAATTATATCAAATTTTTTTAAACAAAAAGCGCGTTGCAATCGCCTGTTTTGAAGCTAATGTATGCATGTGTCATAGAGGACAACTCGCATTAGCTCTCATTCCATTGCCTGATTGGAAATATGAAATTAAGCACATCTAAAAAAATAAATTTGCATATTTTTAAAAAATGGGAGTGCCCATATGCCTCCCAGCCCCCTACCCATTCCTAATAACTTTTAAGTGATGCATGATTCACGCTACGGGTGAATTCTGCGCAAATCAAGGAAAAGAAATATGAACTGACTGATGAAACAATTGAGGTTGGTGGATACATTACACTTTACTGCATCCTTGCTTTGAGAGACTTTGGAGATGTAAAGGCAGGTGATCTTGGCGCTTTTATACAAAAAGAAGACAATCTAGGTCATGATGGCAATTGCTGGATAAGTGATGATGCAAAAGTCTATGGTTATGCCAAAGTTTTTGGGGATGCACATGTTTACGGAAACGCTCGTGTTTTTGCCAATGCACAAGTTTTCGGTGGTACATTTATTAGTGGAAAAGCTAAAATTTATGACAGTCCATTGATTTCCATCAGAGCAAATATACGCTGGCTATTAAACAAGCGCAAAATGTCATCTCCAAGAAAATAAACAGACTTACAAAAGGCTCTTTCGATTGGTTATTGCATCAGTATTTACAAAGCATGCAATGGCATAATCAATTAGAAACTACTAAAAAATTAAGTATAGAATTCTGAACAATGTTTCTAAACATATCGGTGATCGTGCACATAAAAGCATAGAAAAACACCACATCCTTGACGCCGTAGACAGAAGGCGAGCTACTCTCGCAGCGGCAAAATATTTTTTGACCTCTTTAAACAATCTCTTTAATTGGGCGGTTGATAATGCCCTTTTAAATAGAAATCCTGCCTTTAATATAAAAGCACCAAAATCTTTAAACAGTGGGGGATTGCTGCCATGGCTAGAAGAGGACATAGACAAATATTATCACCATTGGTCACACGGTACACATGAACGCGTCTGGATTGATGTTCTTCTTTCACAGGCTTGCGCGCGCGCCGTGATGACACCGTTCGTATCAGCTGGAAAGACGTCAAAGATAATATCATTTATCTCAAAACAGAAAAGAGCCAATTTAAAACAGATGTTTTTCTTCCTATTTTACCAGAACTAGAGGAAACCCTTAAAATTGGTCCCATAGGTAATGAAACATTCATTTGTGGTAAAGGTGGAAATAAGCTTGTCAAAGAAAGTTTTGGCAACCTCTTTCGTGAAGCATGTAATGCGGCGGGTATTAAAAAATCAGCGCACGGATTGCGAAAATTAGCAGCAACACGTGCAGCCAATGCTGGTGCTACGGTTTCACAAATGAAAGCGCTTTTTGGCTGGACCGAAGATAAAATGGCATCTCTTTATACCAAAACAGCCGATAGAAAACGACTTGCAATAGAAGCAATCAAAAAGCTATAAAAAAGCTAGAGCAATGGGCGGCAGCTAAAAAACAAACCAAAGCACCATCAAAATTATTAACGAAATCAAAGCGGCGTTTGAGGTGTATCAGAAACAAGCAGAGAAATAGGTGGTTGTGCCTGTTGCTTTGTTTGCCATAAATTATAGTTTGTTTGCATATCCAACCAAAATTTTGCTTTACTAAAACCAGCTAATTCTAATTTAATAGCAAGCTCGGTACTTATAGAAGCATGTCCGTTAATCACTCTTGATAAAGAAGCTCTTGTCATATGGAGATGATCAGCTAATTTTTGTATTGTTATCCCCATTTCTTCTAAGAAAGCTACTTTCAGAACTTCACCGGGATGTGCGGAGTTATGCGTCATTTTTTTCATTCCTCTCATCAATGGTAATCTTGATAATCAACAAGCTCCACATCTGTTCCTATAAAGCGAAAAGTAACACGCCAATTTCCATTCATCCATATATAATAGTACCCTGTAAGGGCACCTTTAAGAGGGTGGATTTTAAAG
Organism: Bartonella sp. AA78NXGY; assembly: GCF_042197005.1. Lineage (NCBI taxonomy): Bacteria > Pseudomonadati > Pseudomonadota > Alphaproteobacteria > Hyphomicrobiales > Bartonellaceae > Bartonella > Bartonella sp. AA78NXGY. The sequence continues at coordinate 78,830 of NZ_JBHIRI010000006.1, read as the reverse complement.
GCAGGCGCTCTCAACATTTCAGGCGTAGTAGCACTTGTTAAAGCCGTTAAGATAACGCGTAATTTTTTAAGTGATCTGATCAAATAGCTTTTGTGGAACCTGTTGTATAAAATAATTTTAAGCCCTTATATTTAAAACTAACAATTGCCATTACCGCCCCTTATCGTATATCGTTGCTATACGGTTAATAACAATAAGAGTCAAGCCCATGTTAGAAATATCTAATTCTATATCTGGAAAAAATGGATGGGAATAAGTGATAAAAAAGCTTCAAAAAGGTTAGGGATAGACACCCAAAAAAACATAACAGAATCAATGATTATAAAATCCCTTACTCTTGTAATAAATTATTGATTTTAATTGCCTTTTTACACTCTTTTAGTGGTGCAAAACTATAACGATGTAATCTTACGATTGGACCATATTTATTAAGAGCCGTACGATGAACTAACGTTGCATATCCTACATGCTTCTCTAAACCATAGCCTTTATAAACTTGTCCTGCACATTTCATCATCCGGTCACGCGTTACCTTCGCAATAATAGATGCGGCTGCAATTGAAACCGAACGCTGATCGCCCTTAATCAACGCAATTGCAGGACAAAACAATCCAGAGGGAATATCACGTCCATCAACAAGTACATAGTGGGCTGAAACAGCTAATCCTTTAATACAGCGACGCATTGCTTCTAAAGTTGCTTGTCTAATATTAGATTGATCAATTGCACGAGCGCAAACACTAGCAACTGAAACCGCTAATGCACTTTGCAAAATTTCATGATAAAGTCTACTTCGTTGAAGAAAAGAAAGTTTTTTTGAATCATTTAACCCATTAGGAATACGATCTTTATCCAAGATAACTGCTGCCGTTACCACCGGTCCAGCGAGAGGTCCTCGTCCTACTTCATCAACACCAGCTATATGAAAAAACCCCTGTTTCTGCAAATTCAATTCACACAAGAAATTTGGCTGAAGCGGCAAATTAAACATCTTTGATAAATCACAAATACAACAAATATACACTTATTTCTGTAACCTGCTTATTTTTTGCAAGCATTACAGTTTTAAATAGCTCTTCAAACATTCTGCGAATTCTTACACAAAAAATAAAAAACACATTTCTTTGGTTACCCTCTTTCATTATGTATAATAAAATCATGATGAAATAAAAGCTTTTATATTTATTTATCAAATATTTCCTAAAGTCATGATAGGTTTTACAAACCAATTTGGGTGCATTGATTTGATAAAAAGAGCTGCTTGTTGCGCCGTTTGTTTATTTTTAAAAATGCCAAAGCAAGTTGCTCCCGTTCCAGACATACGGGAAAAAAGAGCCCCACATTCATCTAATATAGATAACACTTCAGCTAACTGAGGTGCTATTTTTAATGCAGGAGAAAAAAGATCATTACGCGTTTCTTGTAAAGCTTCAACCAATGAATCAACACTTTTTAAAGCGTTTGTATTAATTTTTAAAGAAGGATTATGACGCTTCTCTAACGCTTTAAAAACAGCTTGTGTTGAAATCTCTTGTCCATGATTAACCAATACCATTGCTAATGAACAAGCTTCTTTTAGTCGTATCATCTCTTGACCAATTCCTTTAACCAAAAGCGGCTGCTGATATTCTAATGCACAAAGGCACATGGGAACATCAGCACCAAGAACTAAGCTCTTTTTTGCTAATTCTTCGTAAGGGCAATCAAGATTCCACTGTTGACGCAACATGCTGATAACCCCAGCTGCATCACCTGAGCCGCCACCAATGCCTGAAGCAACAGGTAATGTTTTTACAAGCCGAAAAAAAGCAGGTTGAGCACATTCCGGAAAAGTCTTATGCATAAAGTCCCGTGCGCGAATAACCAAATTGTCTAAATGAGAAACAAGTCCTTTTGCAAACGACCCCGTCAAAACAAACTGATTATTTTCACAAGGTGCATAATGTAGACAATCACCACTAAGACTAAAATAAACCAAACTTTCTATTAAATGATACCCATCAACACGTTGCCCCACAACATGTAAAGCTAAATTCAATTTAATAGGTGTAAATAAATAGGAATGTCTTTGGAACGAAGTTTGTACATTTGATATCATATGACGTAATATTCACTTACATAGGGTTCTTTTAAAAATTCCCCCCTTTTACCCATACTTTTAGCACGAGCCCTATAAACAGCTTGGAATATTCTTAATCGTTTTCTAAAAAAACAATAAATATAAAGAGTTCTCATACAAAATAAACGACATGTTCTCATTCGTATCATTGCAAGCCTTTTTCCTTCTAGCATCTGTTTTTAGATAAAATCTCTCTGGCTTGAATGATCCTTTCCATCACAAACCATAACGCTGCCAAAGCGCTCGCTCTTCTGCTGCCATCAATGCACTATCAACGACTGTATAAACCGTATGTGCCGTCACTCCTGAAGGCGTTTTAGGTCCTAAAAAACTTTTTGGAGGCATAATAAGTCGAAGTTTTGCATCATTACCAAAGCGCTCCTTAATAACAGAACGTACATCATTCAATCCATCAACCAGACCAAGCCCAACGCTTTGTTTTCCACTCCAAAACATTCCTGTAAAGAGATTCGAATCATCTGATAATTTTTCAGCACGCCGTTCTTTAACCAAATCGATAAAAGTTTGATGCACTTCAAGTTGGAGAGATTTCAAATGCTCAATATCCGCCTTTTTTTCTGGCTGAAATGGATCTAATGTAACTTTGTTCTTTCCTGCTGTGTATACACGCCGTTCGATACCAATTTTCTTCAAAAGTTCCGGAAAACCAAAGGAAGCTGAAACCACTCCAATGGAACCAACAATTGAAGAAGGATCTGCAAAAATTTCATCCCCTGCACAAGCAATCATATAACCACCAGATGCTGCAATATCTTCAATAAACACAAGAACCTTTTTATTTTTTTCTTCTGCCAAGTCACGAATGCGCTTGAAGATAAAACGCGATTGTACAGGTGAACCACCAGGAGAATTAATAATAAGTGCAACAACCGGTGACTTTTTGTGTGCGAAAGCCTTCTCTAAAAGATTTGCACACCTACTGAGGGAAAGGGTACGAGATATAGATGCTGATGAATCCATAATTGCTCCTTGAAGGCGCACCACAGGAATTTCAAGTTTATCGGAAGAAAAACGGCGTGGAATAAAACTTTTAATAAAATCCATCAAAACAAAATCTCCTTATAAATTAAGAACAATTAAATAGGCAAGGACAACAAAAAGGAACAACGTGATACCATCCAAAAGCGCCAATCAATCCCCACATTACAATCAGAAATATAACTTCACCCAAAAGCTAAGCCTCCCTAATGACAAAGTGTAGACTTTAAATAATAAACTAAAAAACACAAGATACTATTAGAAAAGTTCCCACAAGCTTATATATCCATTATTAATTGCATCAACTCGAGGTGAAAAAGTATGGTCATTACCTTCATGTATAACCAATGCCGGTAAAATAGATAAAGCTGCTCTGCTTCCTCGTTTTGCGTAAAATAAAAGACGAATTGCTGCTGTCTTTGCACGTGCATGCACAGGAACGATGCAAATACCACCAAAGCGCCCTTCTAAAGCACGCAAAATATCTACTAGTGATTGTGGTCGTGCAATGAGCCCTAAGTATCCACCTGGCTTGACAATCGCTGCTGCACTCCGCAACCAATTATCAAACATCGCTTCAGGCATAACGTGTGCTTCAGATTTTTGTTGATCAGGTGTCTTGCGATCAGTGGGATTATTAAAAGGTGGATTCATAATCGCAAAATCAAAGCTATTATCTATCAAACCTGCTTTTATACGGGCATTCCCTTTGAAGGTAACATCTGCTTCTAGCAAACAAATTCGGCTAGCAAATTGTTTATTTTGTTTTAGCATAAGCGTTTTTTGAGCATAAGATATCATAAAAGCCGAACGTTCAACTAAGGTAACATGAACTTTCAGACAACGCGAAGCAACAGCTAACCCTGCAGCTCCAGCACCAGCACCTAAATCAACAACCTTGCCCTTTAAATCACTTGGAACCAAACTAGCTAATAACATCGCATCCATTCCAGAACGATGACCATATTTATGGGGTTGAACCAAATAAAATTTCCCGCGGTGAAAACTGTCAATTGTTTCACCACTCTGATTCGCTGCTTTATCCATTTAAAAGCCTAATGCTCACCTTTATAAACTGCATTTTTGCCATTCAGCTGCTATTTTAAATTTTTTATTATTTTATAACAATAAGATTACACTCGCTAAAGAACATTTCTTGCCAATAACATTCCAAGCTAACACTTTTAAACGACATCAAAAGCTTGAGTCAAAACCAAACCCCCTTTATGCTAATGAATAAAGTAAATTTTATATATGTCCATTGCAATACTCTAGGAGTAAACACATTGAGTGCAGCTATCAAACCAAAACAAATAAGAAATAATCAAATTTCTCTTCAACCTCTTGTCAATCTTACTCAAAAAGATATGGATTGCGTAAATCAATTTATTCTCTCTATGGCAAAATCAGAGGTTGAGATGATCCCTGAAATTTCTAACCATCTTATTTCATCAGGTGGAAAGCGATTACGCCCAATGATTACGCTCGCTTCTGCTCATATGTTCGGTTATCAAAGTGACGGGCATATAAAACTCGCAACAGCTGTTGAATTTATGCATACAGCAACATTGCTACACGATGATGTGATTGACGAAAGTAATTTACGACGTGGAAAATCTACAGCACGGATGATTTGGGGGAATCAAGCAAGTGTACTTGTTGGTGATTTCCTATTGGGCCAGGCCTTTAAAATGATGGTCGATGTCGGTTCCATAGAAGCGCTCTCTGTCCTAGCCAACGCTGCTGCAATTATTGCTGAAGGAGAAGTTATGCAACTTTCTGCCGCAAAAAATATAAAAACCAGCCCTTCAGAATATCTCAAAATCATCGATGCAAAAACAGCAGCACTTTTTTCAGCAGCCGCTGAAGTAGGACCCATTATTGCTGGCTATGGAAATAAAGAGCGTTCTTCATTACGTGAATATGGAACATCCTTAGGTTTAGCTTTCCAATTAATTGATGATGCACTTGACTATAGCGGTAGTGCTCAAAACTTAGGAAAAAATATAGGGGATGATTTTAGAGAAGGAAAAATCACAATGCCTGTTATTCTCGCATATGAGCGTGGGAATATGGTAGAAAAAGATTTCTGGAAAAAAGCGCTTGAAGATGGCAATAATAATGATGAATCCTTCGCACACGCGCAACACTTAATGGAAAAGTATGATAGTATCACAGATACAATAGAACAAGCACGCATCTATGGAAAATATGCAATTGATGCTCTTGTTCCCATGAATGAAAATCTTGCTTATAATGCTCTCGTTGAGACTGTTGAATTTTGTATTGCGCGCGTAAACTGAATTCTTTGCAAGAATCGCAGTATTTTTCAACAAAGTAATGAGATATGATCTATAAACAACACCATCAATTGATTATCTTGAAAAGGATTAGCTCCATGTGCTCTGCAACGGTATCTCGACTTTTTGCCCTCTTTATCGTGGGTATCATGCTGATGCCATCCCTCACCTACAGTAAAATAAGTGCAGCAACTCATACAAGCTCATTTACAGGTGCTTATTTAGCTGGACGGGTTGCAAATCATGAAAATAAAACAGAACTTGCTATCAATTATTTTAAACAAGCACTGGTTTATCAACCTGATAACATTGAAACACAAAAAGAGCTCCTTGAAGCTATGCTCTCGGTCGGAAACTTTAAAGAAGCTGTCCAACAAGCCCAAAAACTCAAAGAGAACGATGTTATAACTCCCTTTGTTTCCTTAACTTTGTCAGTAGAAAGTCTCATCAAAAAAGATTATAAGAATGCCAAGGCTCTTCTGAAATTAAAGGAACTTCCTACGTCCAATAATCCAATACCTGAACTCATCGGCGCTTGGATTACATTTGGATCTGGACAAAAATCTCAGGCAATCGATGATCTTAAGAAACTCAAAGGTCCTGTCTGGTATGATCTTTTTATATCTTATCATCTAGCACTTATGAGCGACCTTGCAGAACGGCCAAAGGATGCAAAAAAATATTTCATTAAAGCACTGAGTAACAAACAGGGAACTCTTATCGCTCCTAATACTTATGAGCGTATTATCATAGCCTATGCCTCATTCCAATTGCGCCATAATATGCGCAACCAAGCTCTTCAAACAATCCAGCATGGCGAACAAATGTTGTCAGGTCGAGAAGTCCTTAAAAACTTTCAAGAAAAAATTGAAAAAAATTCTTTCTTAGAGAGAGTTATTAAAACACCTCAACAAGGAGCAGCCGAGGTATTATATAATTTTGGAACAGCCCTCAACTACAAAAACTCAGGGCGAATTGCACGTATTTTTAAGCAATTATCTTTCGCCTTATACCCTCAAAATGACGCAACACTGTTTCAGCTCGCACACATTTCTGCTAAATTGAACGATCCACATCAAGCAATTAAACTTTATCGCGCTTTATCCCCTAAATCTCCTTATTATAAAGATGGACAACTTCATCTTGCATTCCTTCTTGCCAATAACAACAATTACAAAGAAGCAATAAAATTACTCACATTGTTAAATAAAAAATTTCCCAATGATCGTAATATTTTGATAACGCTCGTTGCTTTTTATATGCAGGACAATAAATTTCTTGAGGCTATTAAAACTCTAGACTACGCTATTACAAAGATAAAAAACTTTCAGCAGGACGATTGGAAACTCTTTTATCAGCGTGGTATTGCTTTTGAACGTTTAAAGCAATGGCCAAAAGCAGAACTTGACTTGCGAAAATCACTTGAATTTTTTCCAAATCAACCGCAGGTTCTTAATTATTTAGCCTATTCCCTTGTGGAACGTGGTGAGAAGCTTGAAGAATCGCTCCGTATGCTACAAAAAGCCTCTGCTTTGCAAGCTCACAACAGTCATATTCTCGATTCTTTAGGGTGGGCTTATTATAAACTAAAAGAATATAATAAAGCAGTGCAAATATTAGAAAATGCTGTCAGATTACAACCTGAAGACCCAACACTGAATGATCATTTAGGGGATGCCTATTGGAAAGTTGGACGTAAACGTGAAGCAATCTTTCAATGGAACCACGCAATTGACGGAAAACCAGAAAATTCTGAACAAATTCAAGAAAAGTTGAAATTTGGTTTGCAATAAACGATGCTTAACCATAAACCACATGAATAATAAATAGAGAAACTAAAATTACTTTGTTTTTTTGTTTAGTCCAATATAAAGAGTATAAAGCGTGAAACTGCCTGAACATCTTAACCCCAAACGTTCTTTTCAGGGACTAATCTTAACTTTGCAAAATTATTGGGCACACTATGGATGTGCAATTTTGCAACCTTACGATATGGAAGTCGGAGCTGGGACTTTTCATCCAGCAACAACATTACGCTCTCTAGGGCCACGCCCTTGGAAAGTTGCTTATGTCCAACCCTCTCGACGTCCAACAGATGGCCGATATGGTAAGAATCCAAATCGTTTACAACACTATTATCAATTCCAAGTGCTTCTCAAACCCTCTCCGCTCAATCTACAAGAACTTTATATAAAGTCGCTACAAGCTATCGGGCTTGATACAAAACTGCATGATATTCGCTTTGTTGAAGATGATTGGGAAAGTCCCACTCTTGGTGCTTGGGGGCTTGGATGGGAATGTTGGTGCGATGGAATGGAAGTCTCTCAATTTACTTATTTTCAACAAGTGTGCGGCATTGAATGCGCTCCTGTTTCAGGGGAACTCACATACGGTCTTGAGCGTCTAGCGATGTATATCCAAGGGGTTGATAACGTCTATGACCTTAACTTTAATGGTTTGGAGGGAGAAAACAAAATAAGTTATAGAGATATTTTTTTACAAGCAGAACAGGAATACTCATATTATAACTTCGAATTTGCTGATACAAAACTGCTCCATCAGCACTTTATCGATGCAGAACGCGAATGCAGCGCACTTCTTGATGCTGGAAAACCAAATAAAGAAAATGTATTCCATCGCTGTGTTTTTCCTGCCTATGATCAATGTATTAAAGCGAGCCATATCTTTAATCTTTTGCAAGCACGTGGCGTTATTTCTGTAACCGAACGACAAAATTACATTCTTCGCGTTCGTAATCTCGCGCGCCGTTGTGGGGAAGCCTTCTTACTCACAGAAGCTGGACAAATATATACTGGAGAAGCCTAATGTCTGATCTTCTTCTTGAACTTTTCAGTGAAGAAATCCCCGCACGTATGCAACGAAAAGCTGCTGCTGATCTTAAGAAATCTGTTACAGATCAACTTGTGAATGCTGGATTGATCTATGAAGCTGCTCGTGAATATTGGACACCTCGTCGGCTAACATTGGACATACGCGGACTTTCCACACGCTCCAAAGATGTCCATGAAGAACGCAAAGGTCCCAGTATAAAATCACCACAGCATGTAATTGATGGTTTTCTACGTGCAACAGGATTAAATGATGTTTCTGAAGCGCATATTGGACATGATGATAAAAAAGGTCATTTTTATATTGCTAAAATTGTTAAAAAAGGTCGAGCTGCAGAAGAAATTATTGCCGATATTTTACCGGATATTATCCGCAACTTTCCGTGGCCGAAATCTATGCGTTGGGGAAAAGATTCAGCACAAAGTGGTACTTTGAAGTGGATTAGACCTTTACAAAACATTCTTTGCATCTTCGGACCAGAAATTGGTGAAACACATGTTATTCCGTTTACAATTGGTTCTCTTAAAAGCAATAATTTAACTTATGGTCATCGTTTCTTAAGTGATGGAGAGCCATTTCAAGTGCGCCGCTTTGATGACTATGTTACTCAACTTGAAACCCATAAAGTCATTCTGGATGCCGAAAGACGAAAGAATATTATTTTAGCTGATGCCCAAAATCTCTGCTTTGCAAACGGTTTAGAACTGGTTCAAGATAATCCCCTCCTAGAAGAAGTTGCTGGTCTTGTTGAATGGCCTGTTATCCTGATGGGTGATTTTGACAAATCATTCCTTGATATTCCTCCAGAAATTATTCGCTTGACCATTCGAGCCAATCAAAAATGTTTTGTCACCCGCAAACAAGGAGAAAAAGTAAAACTTTCTCATCATTTTATTCTCGTTTCTAATATTCTTGCAAATGATGAAGGCAAAGAAATTTCGAAAGGAAATAGTAAGGTTGTCCGTGCCCGTCTTTCTGATGCACTTCATTTTTGGCAAACCGATCAGCGTGATTTGCCTGATCTTCAACAATTGGAATCTTCTATAAAAAAATTTCAACTTGATATAAAAAAACCTCTCGATCAAAGAATGGCGCGACTTGATCATTTGAATGTAACTTTTCATGCTAAATTAGGTACACAAGGAGCAAGGGTAGAACGCATTGCTGCACTCGCACAAGAAATTGCCCCTTTGATACAAACAGATCCTCTTTTAGCAAAACGTGCAGCCATCCTTGCAAAAGCTGATTTGCAAACAGAAATTGTCGGAGAATTTCCTGAACTACAAGGTGTTATGGGGCAAAAATACGCCCTTCTTCAAGGGGAAGATCCTCGCGTAGCTGTAGCAATCGAAGACCATTATAGACCTCAAGGACCAACAGATCGTCTTCCACAAGAACCACTTGCTATAACCGTTATGCTCTCCGACAAAATTGACATGCTCGTTGGCTTTTGGCTCATTAATGAAAAACCAACGGGCTCAAAAGATCCCTATGCGTTAAGACGAGCAGCATTGGGAATTATTAGGCTTGTACTTTCGCGAGATTGGAAAATCAATCTTATGCCGCTGTTCCAGTTAGCAACGAATCTTTTCTTACAACAAAAAAATAAATATGAAATCTCTCAAAGAGAAAATTCACAATTGCAGAATCTGCTTCCAGAAAAAACAGAATATATTTTATCAGATCTGTTATTCTTTTTTCATGACCGTCTGAAAATCCATCTAAAAGAGGAAGGCGCTCGTTACGATGCCCTTGAAGCCGTTTTAAATAAAGATTCTGATGATTTTTTATTGGTTGCACGTCGTGTCGAATCGCTTATCGCTTTTATCAATACCCATGATGGAATGAACTTTGTAGCCTCTGTAAAACGTACTGCCAATATTCTTGAAAATGAATTTCAAAAAAGCACAACAATAGCGAATGAAATTAATCCTGAGCTCTTTATCGAGAAAGAAGAAAAGCAGCTCTATCATGCAATCTGTGAAGTAGAAAGAAAGGTTCTTACTCCCATCAATGCAACAAATTTATCATTTGCACTCAGTGTGCTAGCGCCACTTGGAAAATTGATTGATATATTTTTTGAAAAAGTATTGGTGAATGATAAAAAACCTGATGTTCGTGCTAACCGTCTTGCTCTTCTCAAACATACTCACATTGTTACACAATCGGTTGCAGACTTCTCAAAACTTGTCATTTAAAATCAAAATACCCTATTAACTGATAAAAACAATGAAGATAATTTTTTCTTTTTTATGACTTTTATTAATTAATATTGAGAAAATTATGCAACCAAAGAGACTGTTCTTTATCTCTCAAATATCATTAATTAAGATATGTTTTCATTTTGATAAATGATTCTTTCTCAAGAGACTCTTTGATAAGTTCATCTGCCTTGTTAGAATCTATTTCCCTTGCAATAAGGGTACGTGCTGTAGAAATTGCCAAATCAATCGCTGATGAAGAAACCATGCGTATTGCATCCGCTTCTGCTTGGGCAATTTTTTGTTCTGCCAATTTATTGCGGTTTTTTACATATTCTTCTGCCTTTGCACGTGCCTCAGCAATAACAGATTCAACTTCATGCTTTGCTGCTGCAATAATTTCTTGCGCATCTTTTTCTGCTTCTGCATGTTTGCGTTGATATTCAGCCAATATTTCTTGTGCTTCTTCACGAAGACGCAGAGCCTCATCCAGTTCATCTTTGATACGTTTCGCACGCGCATCAAGATGGTGTATAACCCTCTGTGGAATTTGGAAATAGACTAAAAGAGCCAAAAAAAGAACTAACCCAACAAATGCCCAAAAAGTATCAGTCATCTTTGTCTTCCTCAATAATCCGCAGTTTTAACAACTGAACGAACAGCCTCTTTGCTGATATCAACGTCAATCAATTTTTTCACAATTTCAAGAGCTACTTCTTCAGCGATAGAACCAACATTTTGCATCGCTTTATCCCGAATTTTTGCTATCTGTTTTTCAGCATCTGCGAGTTTTTTCTCTAAACTCTCTTCAATTTCTTTCCGTTCAAGCTCTGCCTTTTCTTTTAATTCTTCACTAGCTACCTGCGCTATAGCCTGCGCGTTCAAACGCGCTTCTGCTAATTTCCGCTCATAAGTTTCAACAACAATGTCTGCTTCTTGCTTCATGCGCATTGCCTGATCTAAATCAGATGCGATTCGATCTCGCCGTGTTTCAATAACACCGCCAATACGTGGTACAATTACACGGGAGATAAAAAGATAAAACAGTCCGAAAGAAATTGCCAACCAGAAAAAATGCGAACCAAAATGCACAAAATCAAAAGGCGGAAACACACGATTTGCATGCTCTGCCACCTTTTTAATATGTTCTATCGACGTTTCAGTGTTCTGTGCATAAGCGCTTGAAACAAACATCTTCTTTCATCCTTTAAATAGCTTATTAAAGCCCTCTATAACCGATGATAACTGACAAACATCTCTCTGGCATCTCTCTAGTTAAGAGCCTAAAAGGGTAAATCTTTCCTCATGCAAGAACAGATATACCCTTTTGATAATGATTAAACCCCAAAAAGAAGTAATAAAGCAATGAGCAATGAAAAAATTCCCAAAGCTTCTGTTACAGCAAAACCAAAGACGAGACGTCCAAACTGACTATCTGCTGCTGATGGATTTCGTAATGCACCAGAAAGATAGCTACCAAAAATATTACCAAGTCCTAAAGCTGTTCCAGCCATACCAAAGCAAGCAAGACCAGCGCCAATATATTTTGCTGCAAGCACCATTTCCATGTTATTCTCCTTTAAAGCGAAATTGCATTATTCGACGGAAAACCGCCAGTTCTATTAATGTCCTGGATGAATTGCATCATTAAGATACATACAAGTTAAAACCGTAAAGACGTAAGCCTGAAGAAATGCGACCAAAAACTCAAGAGCAGTAATTGCTACAGTCATAATAAGCGGTAAAATCGAACCACCCACACCTACAATTCCTACCCCAATCATTGAAACAACAAACCCAGAAAACACTTTAAGCGTAATATGACCAGCAAGCATATTCGCAAAAAGACGAAGAGAAAGACTAATTGGACGGGAGAGAAAAGAAATAACCTCAATCATTGTCACCAGAGGTAAAACCACAACAGGAACTCCACTGGGAACGAACAGTTTCAAAAAACTGACCCCATGCTTATAAAAGCCATAACCAATCACCGTCAAAATTACCACCATTGCTAACGAAAACGTGATCATGATTTGAGACGTAACCGTATAAAAATAAGGAAAGAGACCAATAAAGTTAGCAACCAAAATAAAAGTAAACAGAGAAAAAACTAAAGGAAAAAACTGCATTCCCTGCACACCAGATGATTCCCGCAGAGTCGATGCTACAAATTCATATGCCATTTCCGAAAGAGACTGCATCCGCGTTGGAACCAATCCACGACTCGATGATGAAATAAAGAGAAAAATAGAAGTTACAACAACCGTGAGAACTGTAAACAATGATACATTTGTAAACGATAAATCCATATTTCCTATGGAAATCTTAATCAGCCTTAAAACCTCAAACTGATGAATAGGATCTGGAGCGTGCGCTGTCACTTCAACCTCATTTATCGGACCTCTCATTGGCCCCTTTATTTTGTTTATCTTGGCGCAATACGCCTTTTTTTCCTAATTGACTGGAGGAAACATACCCCACAGACCGAAGAATACTCAATACACCAGCAGCAAATCCAAAGAAGAGAAAAAATACCAATCCCCAAGGCCATGAACCTGCTAACTTATCAAACCCCAACCCCAAAACAATACCAACTATAATACTTGCCAGAAACTCACTGGAAAGCTTAATTGCACCTGCCATCCTTCCTTGTGATTTTTCCCGCTTATTCCTATGCTCCCGCTTCTTTAATGCTTGCTTGCGCACTAAAGCTACGCTTAAGTTCCTACTACGACATTCCAAATCCTCTGAATGAAGACACTCTCCTTGCTTTTCCTCTTCAGCCTCCTTACGGCTCATAACGGGTTTCTCGCCCATCGCCATCATTGGCTCCTTAATTAAAAAGCAACGTAAGAATACATTTCATAAAACCGTGTGCATCATATTGTTCCCGAATTTATTCGTCAAGATACTAAAAGAAATCTATCACAAGTTATCGTATAAATTTTATTGCAGAAATAACGTATTTTTCAATTTACATGCTTTCTTAAAAAGATATTCCAAGCACCTAAACCGATTTCACGACAGCACCCGTGAATGTATAACGAAAAGTTCACGTGAATAATATAAAACTCATAGAACAACCATTTTTACACTTAACAAAAGGTGTAAACCAATACCATCTTATTTTCCGACTCCCAATGTTATATCAGTCCTAGTTTTGAAAGAGAACATAGAAAGCTAAAAACAGTATGAGAGCGTTGGTTTTCTCCTTTTATTCGAATAAACTTGCACTTTTTATTTTATGAAAATGAAATAATCAATGGTTTCTATATGATCCTATTCGCAAAGTATTTTACATCCGCCATTACAGGCCTCATCACGAAATGAGCTTGAGGGTATTAAGAGAAGGTCCTTTAAATACAAGATATTAATAAATCCAAAATTTCAAATAGATTAAGCCAATAGAACACAATAAAATTTAAATACGATTACCATACTACTTTATACAATTTTAATCCACTTTTATGAATTTCGCTCTTTACAATTGAATATCCGTAGATTCAGCAAATATTTTTGCTTTTTATTCAGACAAACTATCGTAAGCAAAAGCGCTTATTCATAAGCTTTATTTTTATGAAACGATAATCTAATGCTGCTTTTCAAACAAGCATCATAATTACATTCCCCTACCCTCATATTGCATCTATTCTTGCACTTTAATGACCCATTAAGAGGATTATGTACTCTTTCTTAAATACTCCCTATTAAACTCTTCTCATGAAATGATTATCAATAAAATTAAAACTTTAGCAAATAAAACTTTTTCTTTTATGAAAAGAAAGATCATTGAAAAAACTTATTTTTAAGATTCTTAAGTATAGATTTCATTCACTTAAAAAATTAAAGAGTTATCATTTCTTCTTAGAACGTGTCGCAAAAGGATTATCAGAGGCTCGTAATGATATGCGAATGGGTATACCAGACATATCAAATGTTTCACGTAACCCATTGACAAGATAACGCAAATACGACTGAGGCATACTTTTGGGGCGCGAGCAGGAAATCATAAATCCAGGAGGACGTGTCTTAACCTGTGTGATGTATTTAACCTTAAGTCGACGTCCAGAAACCGCAGGAGGTGGATGATGTGCCACAACAGTTCCAAGCCATTGGTTCAATTTAGCCGTCGAAATGCGACGATTCCATACACGGTGCATCATCATGACATTTTCCATCAGTTTATCAATCCCTTGACCATATTGTCCTGATAAAGGAACAGCTCTCAAACCACGAACTTGAGGAAGAAATCGCGCACATTTTTCATGCAAATCAATCAATGTGGTCTGACTGTTTTCAATAAGGTCCCACTTATTGAAAGCAATAACTGGAACACGCCCTTCACGAATCACAAGATCAGCAATTTGTAAATCCTGCTTTTCAAAAGGTATCGTTGCATCAAAAACAATGACCACCACTTCTGCAAAACGAATAGCACGCAAAGTATCTGCAACAGATAGTTTTTCTAATTTTTCTTGAATTCTCGACTTTCGACGTAAACCTGCAGTATCAAAAAGTTTAATATGACGACCACGCCATTCCCAATCTACAGAAATAGAATCACGCGTGAGTCCTGCTTCTGGTCCTGTTAACAATCGCTCTTGTTTCAACATACTATTGATAAGAGTGGATTTTCCTGTATTGGGACGCCCCGCAATTGCAATCCTAATGGGCTTACTTTCATCGTAAATAAGCTCTTCTTCTTCCAAATCCTTTACATCATCACCAACAGATGCAGGTTGTATCATTCTATCTTCTTCTTTGTTGTTGCCAAAAACATGCTCTGACCCAACAGCATCTATAATTGCATCACGCAGATCACTAAGTCCCAAACCATGTTCAGCCGATATTGGGCATGGCTCTCCCAAACCTAATGACCACGCCTCATACTCTCCTCCTGTTGCCGCTCTTGACTCAGACTTATTGGCAACAAGCACAATTGGCTTTCCTGATTTGCGAACCAATGAAGAAAAATTTAAATCACTTGGTGTTATTCCGCTCTTTGCATCAAATACAAATAAAATAAGATCCGCTTCATCAATTGCAACTTTTGTATGAGAACGCATACGCCCCTCAAGTGTATGATCACCTGCTTCTTCCAGCCCAGCCGTATCAATCACATCAAAACGTAGATCTTGAAGTTTTGCCGCATGAATACGCCGATCACGTGTTACACCAGGCTTATCATCAACCAAAGCCAATTTTTGCCCAACCAAACGATTAAATAGTGTTGACTTCCCAACATTGGGACGACCAACGATAGCAATGGTAAGGCTCATCGATTTATTCCTTATTTGCCTTGCCCTCAGCTTGTATAAGCTCAAGCATCATTCGAGCCCGATCTGTTATTTTTAAACCCAAAGAACCTTCTTCAGAAATTTTCTTAAAATAATAAACCGCCTCATCCATTTTATCCGCCTTATAAGCAGCTAAGCCTAAAGCTTCTCTTGCAGACATACGCATAGGATCGGTATCACTTGCCATATCTTTGATGCGCTTTTCAACATCAGCTAATGTCCCTGTATCAACCAGAATATAAGCCGCCCGAATTTTTGCAACTTTCTGCAAAATCTGCGGTGCTTTCTCATCCGCTGCAACAGAATCAAAGATCTCCACTGACTTAATAATATCACCTTTCTCCATGAGTAAAGAAGCCTCACGTAAACGAGCAAGAAAAGGATACCCCCCAAAATGAGAGGTTTTAACAGTTTCTAATTGCTTTATCGCTTTATCAAAATCACGTGTATCCGCAAGATCAAGACTCTTTACAAATGCATCACCAATATAACCAGCTTTCTTTATTTGTGTATGATGATAAACTTGATAAGCAACTATCATGAATATAAAAAGAACAGCCGCTCCAATAATTGAAAAACCATACCGTCTCCAAAAAGCAAGCGCCTTTTCCTGACGAAATTCTGCATTCACTTCAGCAATAAAACTATCATACGACATATATCATACCTTGAAAAAAGTTACTTCACCTGTGCTTTTACGCATAAATGGATAAAGATGGTAGCCCTAATTAACTAAAAATCTTTAAATTGCTCGTTTATTTATTTTAAATCAACATGTAGCCAATTCAATCAGATTTTTGCAACAGTCTTAATCGAAAATGATGTAAGCACCCTGTTTGTTCACATTACAGCTTTTACATATTATGAAAAATTCACTGCCTTAATATTTATCATGATTGCCTATCATCTCAAGCGAACTTTCTCTCCATTATATAGAGGAATAATCTTTTAAAGTCTTCAACCGCAATCGTTGGTTGTATTGGATTATACAATTATAATAGAAAAACCAATTCTTGAAAAAACTTGAATAAACAGTAAATTTCCATGAATATCTACTAAAACCAAATAGATAAATTTTTATCTGTATCAAAAATACCGAAGCGCCATGATTACAGTGTGGTATAATTCCAAATCTTCAGTTAGAGCTCTTTATATAAAGTATATCCCTTCAACTTATCTTCATACGATTAACAACCTTTTATAATTGATTCTTAAAGTTTCTAAAAATATCCTATTGTAAAGGCCAAACCCACATAAGCATTGGAACAGCAATAATAACGATCAACACCGCCAATGGAGCACCTAAACGTGGATAATCACTAAAACGATATCCTCCTGGCGCCATCACGAGCATATTACTTTGATGTCCAATAGGTGTAAGAAACTCACAGCCCGCACCAATTGCAACAGCCATCAAAAAAGCTTCAGGCTTATAATGAAGGGAATGAGCAAAACTTGACGCAATTGGTGCTACCATCATCACTGTTGCTGCATTATTCAAAAATGGCGTAACCAACATAGCTGTCACCAACATAAGCGCTAAAGCACCGGATGGCGGGAAAAATATTGCCAATTGGCTCAGCCATTGACCAATGAGATCCGTACATCCTGTTTTCTCTAACGCTTCACTCACTGGAATAAGAGCCGCTAATAGCACTAATATTGGGCCATCTAATGCCTGATACAGATCACGCGCGGGCAAAACACGAAAGATCACCATTGCAGCAGCAGCAGAAAAGAAAGAAAAAGCAACTGGAACAATATGAAAAGCTGTAAAAATAATTGCTATAAATAAAACAGCTAAAGAGATGAAACCATGTCGTAAATTTCCAAACACAATATTTCGTTTTGCTAGGGGCAAGCATTTCAATTCTCTTAATAAATTTGGAATAACTGCATCCTGTCCTTGCAAAACAATCACATCTCCAAGATGGAAAATAATATCATCAAGTCTTCCCCGCACCCTTTCATGTTGACGACTTAACGCAAGCAAATTTACATTATAGCGATCAAATAAAGAAAACTCTTTCGCACTAATACCGATAAGAGGTGAATTATGGGTAATGACTGCTTCAATAATATCACTGTCCTTATCACCTGCAACAATAGTTCCCCCCTTAAAAAACTCTAAACGAGCAGAGTTCATCACGCTATCTAACCCTGTATGTGATCCTTCCAGCAAAATAATATCATTTTCAGACAAAACAAAATCTGGTAATGGTGAAATAGATACTTTGTTTCTGATGATTTGAATCACCATAACATCACCACTTGATGGCTTAACCAAATCAACAATATTTTTTCCCACAATCGGTGAATTTATTGGAATATGTACTTCTGCAACATAATTACGAATATCAATGGCATCATCAAACGATACACCTGAACGCACACGCACAGGCAAAAGCCAATAAAAACAGACCAAATATACAACACCAGCCGTCGCAACAACCGCACCAACTGGTGTAAAATCAAACATAGTAAAAGGTGTTCCTACTAAACGTTCTTGCATCGCTGAAATAACAACATTGGGAGATGTTCCTATCTGTGTCATAAGCCCCCCCAACAAAGAACCAAAGGCCATGGGCATCAAAAAGACAGAAGGAGAAACCTGAGAACGACGTGCAAACTGAAAAGCTATCGGAAGCATAATCGCCAAAGCACCAATGTTTTTAACAAACATTGATAATACGACAACAGAAAGAACCAAAAAAGCTAATTGAAGACGCACCGATTTCACGTCTGGCCATATCCGTTGGATAATAAATTCCATTATACCAGAGCGAGATACAGCAGTACTGACAACAAACACACTCCCCACGATAATAACGATATCATTACTAAAACCGCTAAAAGCTTCCTTCGGACTGACAAGACCAAGGGCACAAGCTATTAATAAAGTACAAATAGCAACAAGATCATAACGAAATCGATCCCAAATAAAAACAACCATCATGAGACCAATGATCGAAAAAGCCATTATTTGATTTTCTGTCATAACACTTACCTCTCCCCATTAAATTATAATGAACAAGAACATATTTTTTATGTTTTAAATATTCCTATAAACAGCAGCAAGATAAAAGCAGACATCGAAATATTTTAGGATAATTTTAAAGTGATAAAAAATTATGATGCGCATAAACTTGCCTCTCCTTATTATGCGTGCTTTTCTATAAAGTGCTGAACCCAAAGAAAATTGATAAAAGTTGATAAAGCTATATTGTAAAAAAGATGAGAATAACTCTAATATAGAGAGTAGATAATTGTTGAAACTGGTACACGCTATATTTAAACCTTTGTCGTTGCTTAAAAGAATTTATCTTCACTCTCAATTCAAAGAGTGATAAAAATGAAAGAAGAAAGAATGGTCAATCTTAATAGTGGGTATCAAAGTAACCTCAGATATTGGCTCACTTGCATTATTGGATTTGTTGCTATCTTGGCAATTATAATTGTTGGTGGATTTTATATTGCAAAACCCTATCTTGACGGTTTTGTAAGAAAAGAAATAGCCCGTCATTCCATAAAAGCCGAAACATCTGAAGTAAGCATTCTAGGTAAAATCAATTTGAAGAATGTGACAATACCTGTTCCAGCTGGTACATCACTTAAAATTGGCGCCATTTCTGCCCGTCCTCCTCTTTCCTTTATTCCCGGAACTTTTACATTTTATAATGTTGATTTAAAGCATAATAATATTCATGTGCAAATTCCCCAAATTTCTCTTCGGAATGTATCCTTAAAAGAAAAGGATAGAACGATAACATCACGTCTTTTACAATCAATGATGCGTATTGAGCTTTCCTCAATTATTGCTCCCAATATACAACTTTCTATAGAAAATAAAAATAACCGAACAGAAACGGTTGAAATCAAGAATTTCCAGCTTTCTGATTTTAGAAATAACCATATCCATTCAGTTAGTATCAAAAATATGGATCTTAAAACGGTCGTAGCAAATGGTGCCAAACAGATGCAACTTATGGCTAAAAGTGATACAATAAAAGCCCATGATATCGATATCAACTATGCCTACTCTATCATTTTTGGAAAAAACAATGCTCTCAATCAAGGTAAAACCGTTACTGGCCCCATTTCTTTGAATAATATAAGTGTCGATATTTTTGAAGAGGCAGAAAAAAACAGCTCTTTCTTCCTTGGACAGTTTAAAACATCTGGTTTAAAGATGAAACCGCTTGAACAAACTCCTGAAAAATTAATCAAAGCTTATCTTAATGCAAGAAAAGAGAATAATAAAATCGCTGAAAAAGTAGCACAAAATGGTCTTCTTCTAAACATACTGCTCGCCATTACCTCAGCGGATGCCAAAGTTGATAATATCACTGTTGATATACCGCAGTTGAAAGCAACGCTCGAATCATTCCAATTCAAACCAAGTTTGTGGAAACAGCCTATCCCTAAAAAGCTTTTTCTTTCTCTCAATAACCTTTCCGTTTTACCTAAAAAAATGAATGAAAAAGACTTAAATTTGCTTAAAAAAATCAATCTTGAGCGCTTTAATGTTTCAGGAAAAATTGATATTTCTTACGATGAAAAAAAACGTATGCTCTTTCTTGATACAATGTCTTTCAATATGAAAAACGTTGGATCTGGGAACATATCTGCTAAGGTTATTGATGTTGATGAAAAGCTTTTTTCTGGTCAGAAAAATATAATGATTGCTGCGTCTCAAGACCTTGGCATCAATGAAATTAATATACAATATACGGATGCAGGTTTCATTGATAAGCTTTTTTCTTATCTTGCGCAAAACCTTAATGACAGCCAACATGATCTAAAAAAGGAACTTTATGACGATTTCTATCTAATGATGACGCAGACCCCAAAAATTCTGATAAAAAATCATGACGAAGCAGAAAAAATTTCAAAATCCTTAGGAGAATTTGCTAAAAATTCACAAACATTGATCGTTAAAATTAAAGCAAACGATAATAAAGGTCTCGCAATAGTTGATCTCGAATCTGCTCTACAAAATGATCTATCCAAGGCTTTAAGCAAAGTACATCTCACTATTAAAAATGAAACATCACCTTAAACATTTTGTGCTTTAAACATGATGATCTTACCTATAAATTAAGAACTTTATTCCTCTTTTTTCTTTTATATGATACAGAAGGTATCACACAGAGTCATTTATACAGAGAATATAGAATCTAAAATTGTCGATTCTTGGAGTTGTTCATGTCTGATTTATCTTCAAATCGCCTGCCTAATCGCGCTTCTCGTGTCACCAATCAAGCGCTTTCTGCTATCGAGCGTTTTCTCCATATTGAAGCTCTTAGTGGTGTTGTTCTTTTATTAGCTGCTGCTGCTGCACTTATTTTTGCCAATTCTAAATATGCTGCTTTCTATGAATCTTTTTGGCATACACCTCTTGGCTTTAATTTGGGTCATTTCACTCTTTCATGGGATTTACATTTCTGGGTTAATGATGCCCTTATGACTATTTTCTTTCTCGTCGCAGGAATGGAAATTCGACGCGAAATTCATGAAGGTGCTCTTGCCGATTTTAAACAAGCAATCTTACCAATTGTTGCTGCAATAGGGGGCGTTTGTGTTCCTGCAATTATTTACTTTATCTTCAATTTTAACGAGGGACATATCCGCGGTTGGGCTGTGCCAACAGCAACAGATATTGCCTTTGCTCTAGGTATTCTTGCTCTTCTAGGAAAAAAAATTCCTTCTAATCTTCATATTATTCTTCTATCATTAGCAATTATTGACGATATTATCGCTGTTCTTATTATTGCTTTTTTCTACTCAACAAACATTGATCCTAGCGGTTTAATGATTGCAGGAGTAGGTATTGCTTTGGTACTATTTTTTCAGTGGATCGGGCTTGCATCAGCATGGCTTTACATTTTACCTGGTGCAATCATTTGGTGGGGTTTAATGGTAACAGGTGTTCACCCATCGCTTGCTGGCGTAATCTTAGGGATGATGACTCCCGTTCTTCCTACCCGTACTCTTGTAGCGCCACTCACCATGCTCAGTAACGCTATGCAAATTCTTCAAGAAAAAAATACAAAAACAGATCTGCATCATATTTCAACAGCATTGAAAAAGATGCGCAAAGGACAACGGGACATGATTGCCCCAGTAACACGTGTTCAAAAAGCATTGCATCCATGGGTTGCATACGGTATCATGCCAGTTTTTGCCTTCGCAAATGCAGGAGTAAGTTTTGCAAACTTTGATCTTTCTTCTGACAAATCATTCTTGATTGTTCTGGGTGTTGTCATTGGTCTTTTCATCGGTAAGCCTCTTGGTATTATCACTGCCAGTTATATAGCTGTAAAATCAGGTCTATGCCGCCTACCCCCTCATATGACTTGGACAGGTGTTTTACTCATTGGTTTTTTAGCAGGAATTGGCTTTACAATGTCTATTTTTGTTTCAATGCTCGCTTTTAAAGATATTATTCTGCTTGATGCGGCAAAAATTGGGGTCCTTTGTGGCTCAGGTTTATCTGCCCTTATCGGTCTGGGATATGGATTTATTTATATTAAGCGCAATAAAGGAATTTCTCATAGTTCCTAACAAACTAACTGAAAATACATTTTTATGCAGAACTTTTAAAAAGCGATTTCGCTCATTTGTTGGGTTCGGACGATATTTAATGTAAAAGCTGTTGTCTCGCCTCATCTTTACACTTATGAAGGAGAAAACTAACATCATCATACTATTTACGAGCCTCTAATGTTACAACACCTTTGACTCTTAAAAAGACTTATAAGAGATATTTTTATTCCTTTCTTCAATATTCTTTTACTCATGCACCAGCTCCACTCATGATATGCACAGAAATGATTTTAATTGTTTCAATATAAAAGGCTTCGTGGTTTCAGAAAAGCTGCCTTTCGTCAGGACTATTATTCACTATAAAAAAATTAATTATTATGAATCAATATCTTATGTTTAATCATACGAAACAGATAAGAATAAGCAAAATTCAATAATCAGTTAAGTAATTCCATGGTTTATTTTTTTTCAATAAACCACCCTCCTCGTTACTGATTTTATTGCGGTATTCTAAATAACTTTAATTTTTATCTGCTTAAAAGCACATTATTTTTGGATAAAAAATATTTAATTTATCATTATAAATCTTGAATGGAGTTCAAATATCGTATGATTTCTTCATTTCAAATCTGTACATGATAAATCAATCAAGACTATTCTCTTACACGTCACAAGCCGATGAGAAATATGGATTATTTGAAGAAAGAAGACTGCTTCACCATATCCATACAAGAGTTGTTCAACACAAAAACTAAAAATTAAATGATGACGGCCAACTGACACCTTTGATCTAAGAAGGAGATGGGGCGCACAATGGCTTTACCGTTATACCATTCATGGTCGGTGCCGTGAAATGGACTTGAGAGATATTTTTTCAAAACAAGCACGTAAATTGGCACTATAATAGCGTTTTGTTTTACGTGAAAGGTATATACGATTTAAATAACGCAATAAACAAAAACGTGAACCAATGTGTAATATCCATTATTTAAAAGATATTGCTGTCAATACCTTTGAAAATTGTAAAGCAGAATTAAAAGGAAGTTGTAAAATGGAAGTTGGTTTTCACTTTTATGGCTTCATATTCTCACCCAATTAGGTTTTATCTCCATTTCAGAAATTACCCCACCAGGTATACGCAACATCCTTATTCCTATCTGGCATACAAAAACAGGAGTTGCTCGTAGGCCCCTTATCCGTCTCAATATACCATCAAATATGCATCTGCTCTGACATTAGATATTGATACAGGTAACAAAAAACAAAAGATTTATTTGGAATAACAACGTCATAACATCACTATTAAATTGACAATGGAGTGGAAAAATATTCCCGTTTTTTATCATCGACACATCGCTTGTCTCACTCCATGAAAGAATTAAACTTGAAGCATGCTTCCATAGGGAGCACTCTAGTTTACGTAATTAACTCGCGGAAAAAAAGAAAATCCTAGTCATTTAGACTATTCTAAAACATATGATTGGTGGAAAAATAGAGCATATATATCGTTGTTCTCCCCTTTTTCCGCTCTTATTTGATATTTATTTTCTTTTTGTTCAAAGAGCACGCTCTATATTTCTTGATATCATAAAATACTCTTCATAGATAATTTAAAAAGCAATATTTCCGAGACTTTCAAATTGTACAACGCCACATAAAATACAAGAAGGGTAAAATAATATGGCTATATTTCTCACAAGAAGAGCTTTACTTACAAAGACCACCATTTGCAAAATATGTAAACATGATAAGAAACTAGCACAATATACTGCAAAAACGAAAGAATGTATTTCATGTGTGATTGGCAGTATGACACAGAAAATACTTATAATAGAGTAGTTAAGGGAAGAAAGTTAACCTAAAGAACATATGGAGGTATCAAAAACTTTGAAAATCTTAATCATAATTCAAAAAAGAGAAATAGACATGAAAAAAATTTAAGTAATAAAATCATAAAAGAAACACACTGTAACATTATCATTATTTTATGAAAAGTACTTCTGAAGAAGCTATAAACGCGTAAGACATGGTAATTTTATAACTTATAGTGCAACATAAATATTATCTATAGAGATATATTTTTTATTGCCTCGTAATACGGAAAAAATTAAATTTTCAAGATATACATAAAGTCATAAACAATCATTTGATGACAAACTAAACATCTCTAGAAAATACATCATCAATTCTATTTTGGTAATTCCGTCACTAATCCAATGAGCTCCCATTTCTCTAAGATTTATAATATTAAATCTGTATTCACGAGGCTGTCCCTCATGTAACATGCATTCTTTGAATAAACGCAGTGCATTGTTCCTTAGTTCTATTAAGGCTTATCGTAAAGTCTTCTCCATCTCACTCTATAGGCCCTAAAACGTTTATAGACGGCATATTTTATATCCCTTCTTAAACAGTTTTTTACCCAAACATCTTTCTCTTGTAATGTATAAGTGACCATTTTAAATTCATCATGAACAAGTTTAAAATGAGAGAGTCCTGCTGTATTAAATATTCCATTTAAGTTAAAAATATAAATATCCTTAACAAAAATTATTAATATATATTAAAGCTTTACGTTATTGAAACTCTGTTGAAACTAAAAAATACTTATCCCTTATCAAGTGCATAAACAGCATGTAATGTTCTAACCGCAAGTTCAGTGTAAGCACTATCAATCAAAATAGAAATTTTAATTTCTGAGGTCGTAATTGCTTGAATGTTAATACCCTTTTCAGCCAAAGCCTTAAATGCTGTAGCGGCAACACCTGCATGGCTACGCATTCCAATACCAATCACAGATACCTTGGCGAGATCGCTTTCAAACTGGAGAACATCAAATCCAATTTCTTTGCGATTCTTTTCAAGAAGTGTAACGGCTTTTTCTACATCTGATGATGGTACAGTAAAAGTCATATCAGTTTTTGAGCCATCTTCAGAAATATTTTGCACAATCATATCAACATTAATGCTTTCTTCAGCCAAGGGACCAAAAATTGCTGCCGAAATCCCTGGACGATCGGCAAGCCGACGAAGGGAAATTTGTGCTTCATCCTTAGCAAAAGCAATACCAGTAACATTTTGTTGTTCCACAATTTCATCCTCATCGCAAATAAGTGTTCCAGAAGAACTCATTGGATCCTCCATGCCTAACGCATCAGGATCCTCAAAACTTGAACGCACAAAGGTACGAACCTTATGAACCATTGCCAATTCAACAGAACGAACCTGTAAAACCTTTGCACCAAGAGAAGCCATTTCTAGCATTTCTTCAAAAGCTACTTTTGGTAAACGACGCGCTTTCGGCTCTATACGTGGATCCGTTGTATAAACACCATCCACATCCGTATAAATATCACAGCGATCAGCTTGTACAGCAGCGGCTATAGCAACAGCACTTGTATCTGATCCCCCACGCCCTAAGGTAGAAATCCGGTTATCCGGAGATAACCCCTGAAAACCAGCAATAACGGCAACCTGACCTTCCTGAAAACACTCGATTAAAAAAGATCCATCAATATTAGTAATACGTGCACGGCCATGCGCATTGTCTGTATGAATAGGAATTTGCCAACCAAGCCATGAACGTGCATTCACCCCCATTTCTCGAAGTGTCAAAGCCAACAAACCTGACGTAACCTGTTCACCAGAAGCAACCACAACATCATATTCACGAGCATCTCTATGCATAGAGGAAGCATCACTTGTCCACTGAACAAGTTCATTCGTTTTACCAGCCATCGCAGATACGACAACGGCAACCTCATTGCCTGCATCAACCTCTCTTTTGACATGCCTTGCAACATTATGAATACATTCAATGTTTGCTACAGACGTTCCACCAAATTTCATGACAATGCGCGCCATTAATAACACTCTTACCTTTACATCTCTTATCTCAAACAGTAATGAGAATTAGATGCTGTATCAACTAACCATTTTCTCGACATAGCGAATATCTATCATTTGTGCAAGTTTCATTATGATTATATTAATTTCTCTTGACTTTGTATAAAATCTACTTGACCTGATCATTAAAAATAAAGGAAGGCAACATGATCGATGAAACACAAACAACTATTGATCAAAGTGAAATTGATCATTTTTCACGTATTGCTACAGAATGGTGGAATCCACAAGGAAAATTTCGACCTCTTCACCAATTTAACCCAACACGCCTTGCTTACATCAGAGAAAAAATCTGTTTAGAGTTTAATCGTGACCCTTCTTCACTTACGCCCTTTCACAATTTGAAAATTCTTGATATTGGCTGTGGAGGAGGCTTGTTATCTGAACCAATGGCACGTCTTGGTGCTATAGTTGTAGGCGTTGATGCTGCACAAACAAATATTGAAGTCGCAAAAACCCATGCAGCTCAAAATGATCTTTCCATTGATTACCGCACGACGACAGCAGAAGTACTTGCCAATGAAGGAGAAAAATTTGATATCATCCTTAATATGGAAGTTGTTGAACATGTCGCTGACGTTAATCTCTTCATAGAAGCTACAGCAAAAATGCTGAAACCACAAGGGGTGATGTTTGTCTCAACACTCAACCGCACATGGAAAGCATGGGGGCTTGCTATTGTAGGCGCTGAATATATTCTACGTTGGCTTCCTAAAGGAACCCATGATTATAAAAAATTCCTAAAACCTCTAGAACTTAAAAATTTCTTATCAAAAAACGCTCTGACTGTCATTGATGAGATAGGTATTACTTATAACCCATTAAACGACAGCTGGAATCGCTCAAAAGACATGGGCGTTAACTATCTCCTTCTTGCAAAACGGTCTTAAGAATATGTAATTTACAAATATCATATGCCTTGTAATAAAGAATTGAGCTTTCCCTCAGCCTCTAAAGCATAAAGATCATCACAACCGCCAACGTGATAATCACCTATGAAAATTTGTGGAAATGTATTACGTCCATTTGCACGCTGTACCATTTCTTGGCGAAGGGATGTGGAAGCATCAATATCTGTATACTTTACGCCTTTTTTATTAAGCAAATCACGTGCTTTTGTACAATAAGGACAGTTAGGGCGTGTATAAATTATTACCTCTTTCATAGTATTATCCTCCAATATTTTTTAATAATATTCATTTTAAATTCCTCTTAAGAAGAGGGAAAAATAGAATCTTCTTTGAGAACACGCGAAAATGTTAGCACATCAACCTGTCGTGCACCTGCATCTTTTAATGCAGCAGCTGCTGCTGTAACTGTTGCACCCGTTGTAAATACATCATCAATCAGCAAAACAGAACATCCTTTGAGATATTTTTTAACTTTATGCGAAACCTTAAAAGCATTTTTTACGTTAAGTTTTCTCTCTCTCGAAGAAAGACTAACCTGCGGACGGGTATGCCGACAACGAACAAGCCAACTCGGTTTTAAAAGCTTTTTTTGTGATGCTGCAATGTAACGTGCAAGCTCAGCAGATTGATTATAACGCCTCTCCCAAAAACGACGAAAATGCAATGGAATGGGAATAATAACATCACAATCATCAATAACCTCGCGTCCAGCAAACATCATCCAATTGGCCATAAATGATGCCAATTCTATATGATCACCATATTTTAAGCGCGTTACTAAAGTTCGTGCAAGCCCTTTATGAACAATGACTGAGCGAACACGTGAAAAAGGATGGGAATTACGGAGTGCTTCACCACTAAGAAAACCATCCCCCATATCACAAACAAAAGGAGTCCCCATAACAGGACAATAAGGTTTTGTGATAAATTGAAGATCTTTCCAACATTCGGAGCAAATCGTACCATAAGTAAAAACATTTTGCTTACATCCAGGACAAATTGGTGGATAAAGCATCGTTTTCAAGCGTTCAACGAACTTACTTAGTATATCTCCGCTATTTAACGCCGCTTCTCGAAAATACAACATTATAAATTTAGGCTTTTACAAGTTTCCCTCAGAACAAAAGTTCCTTTGTATTTCCTCAATTTATAATTTTAATTCCTTTAAAAACTCTTACCTTCTATAAATTTATTTTCTTTCATATTATAAACTTGACAGAGCTTGCACAAATAATGAACCTTTTTAAAATATATTCTTTCATAGATCGAAAGTGTTCTACAATATGTCGCATCCTTTAATTTTTGATCATAACCGCATTGAACAATTCCGAAAACGTGCCTTTCAAAAAGCAAAAAAAGGATGTGACTTTTTACTCTCTCACATGGCAGAAGATCTCTATAAACGCCTTAGCACTGTTGATCGCCTCTTTACATTAGCTCTCGATTTACACAGCCATACAGACCTTGCTGCGCAAGCTTTAATGAAATCTGGAAAAGTTTGTTCCATAGAACGCATTGAGACCGATACGCTTTATCAAAGCCATGATAAAAAATTTCATTTACGTCATCGAGAATTTCTTGATTTACCTCAAAGTTACTGTGACCTTATTGTTTCACTTCTTTCATTACAATTGACCAATGATACCCCTGGTGTTCTAAGCCAGATAAAAAATACTCTTAAACCAGATGGCTTATTTCTTGCTGTTATGGCAGGAGCTGGTACATTAAGAGAATTGCGCGAAAGCCTGCTGCAAGCTGAAAGTGAAATTTATGATGGAGCAAGCCCTAGAATCTACCCTTTTGCCGACATTCGTGATGCAGGCGCTCTTTTACAGCGTATTGGCTTTGCCCTGCCTGTAGCAGACGTTGAAGATATCACAATACGTTATAATACAATGTTTGACCTTATGCACGATCTTAAAGCTATGGGAATGCAAAATGCACTCATCAATCGTTCACGACGCCCTGTATCCAAACGTTTTTTTCTCCGCGCAGCTGAAATCTATGCACAACGATTTAGTGATCCTGATGGACGTATTCGTGCACATTTTTCTTTCATCTGGCTCTCTGGTTGGGCTCCTCATCCCAATCAACAAAAACCGCTACAACCTGGTTCAGCGCAAATATCTCTTACAGATGTTTTACAGCCCCAAAAAATATAATCTAAAATTATTTTTTAAAAATACTTTTATCTGTTGTCCGTAATATTTGACTGGTGACCGTTCCAGCTATCATTGAATCGCTCACGTTTAGAGCAGTCCGTCCCATATCAATTAGCGGTTCAATAGAGATAAGTACAGCAACCAAAGTAACAGGAAGCCCCATAATTGGTAACACAATCAATGCAGCGAAAATAGCACCTCCCCCCACACCAGCAACACCAATAGAACTCAACGTTACAACACCAATAAGCGTAGCAATCCAAGTAGGATCAAGAGGATTAATACCCATAGAGGGTGCAATCATGGTCGCAAGCATCGCTGGATAAAGACCAGCACAACCATTTTGTCCAATTGTTGCCCCAAAAGAAGCTGCAAAACTCGCAATGGATTGTGGTACACCTATCCACTGTGTTTGCGCTTCAATATTCAAAGGAATACTTGCAGCACTTGAACGACTGCTAAAAGCAAATGTTAAAACTGGTAAAACCTTTTTGAAAAAACGAAAGGGATTAATCCCAGAAATACCAAGCAATACACCATGAATTCCAAAAATTAAAATAATACCGACATAAGAGGCAATGATAAAAACCAGTAAATTTAAAATATCTGTAATACGCGATATTGCTCCTACTTTCGTCATAAGTGCAAAAATACCATAAGGCGTCAAAGCAATCACAATACGGACTAACCGCATAATCCAAGCTTGTGCCACTTGAATAAATAAAAGCGCTTTTTCTCCTTTTTCTGGCTCATCTTTCTTTAAAAGAAGAACCGATGCACCTAAAAATGACGCAAAAATCACAACACTAATAATTGACGTACGTTTAGCTCCACTCAACTCAGCAAATGGATTTTTAGGAATCATAGACAAAATCATCTTTGGTATATTCATATCTCCAAGTTTAGAAATATGACCTTCAAGAAGAGCAGAAACATTTTGCCCTTCATGCACCAAACCATCGGTTGTTAATCCAAAAAAATTAACCACAAGCACACCAACCAATGCTGAAAGAGCCGTTGTAAAAAGCAATATTGAAATTGTTATTATACTCATCTTTCCAACAGCATAAACAGAATGTAAATGAGCAACTGCTGAAACGATAGAGATAAAAACCAATGGCATAACAATCATTTGCAACAATAAAATATAGCCCTCACCGACAATGTTAAACCATTCAACGGATTTCAATAAAGTGCTTTCACCCTCTCCATAAATAAACTGCAAAACACTTCCAAAAATCAAGCCAAGGATAAGCCATAGCATAACACGTAGTGAAAGACTCCATTGCATTTTCTTACTTTGAAAAACCAACAATAAAAAAATAACAAATAGAAATAAATTGACGAAAAAATTAAGTGTCATTGTCTATGCTCACTATTATTATGGTTGACATAAATAATCTGCATAATTCAAAATCAATGCATGATATTTAAAATTAACCTATAAAGCTTACAAGGCTTTTACAAAATCATTATTTTTTTAATTTATAGATTAAAAGAGAATTTTTTATCTACTAATAACTGTTTAAAGAAAATAAATAAAATTATTTTCTTATTCTTTAAATTTATGCTCTTATAAAATAGTTAAATAAGAAAAATATAAACAACATTCATTGCATCTTAATATTGAATAATTCCAGCATATCTTATCCTATAAATCTCCTTACCTCTCTCTTTTTCTATTTGAACTGAAGCGAGCTTTCCAAGCAAGGATGAATTAACAATCGAACATTCATGATTTTTCTAGAAAATACACCAACAAGCTACTTCTGCTCATTTTATGGACTGCACTCTCAATAGCTTTGATCAGCACTTCAAATATAATTATTTTATTGAAAATACTTTTTATACATTCTTTCTTTGCTCTCAATGAAAGCTTTTTTATTTTTCAAAACTCTTTTTATAGTCATAAAAAGGCTTTGAAATACAACATGTTGATTTATAATCATAATTTACTGTTTTGCATATTAAATGAGAGTCCCGAATAACGTAAGATTCTCTCATTTCAAACCTGTTTATCTTGAATCAATCAAAATCATTTGCTTGCACGTCACAAGCAGGGCTGGCGTATGAGTAAAAATGTATAAGAAAGGAGTAGAAAGACCTCTTATGAAACATCTTAATGCAAGAGTTGCCGTAACATTGGAGGGCGGAGCTTGAGCAGAAAATATAAATAATATGATTGCTTTTTATAATAGCGCAGTAAAACGTTTTAACGATACCTATTCATATGCTGATCGAACAACACGTGCATGTGCTATAGATAATTTTGTCACTTTAGATATAAAAAAGATAAGTTGGAGTTATAATGTTACGCAAGAACTAATAAGAGGAAAGGTTTTTGAATTTGAAGAGGCATGCCTCACTCAGAGTTCATATCATCCTTTTACGCAACAGTGGTTTTATTATAATCGGAATCTCAACGATGGAATTTACCAAATGCCTCGTATAGTCCTGATAGGACAAAAAGTTGAAAATAGGATGATACAAATTACAGGCATAGGAGCACGAAGCGTTTTTTCTGTATTGATAGCTAAGAATTTGCCTAATCTAGATGCAATAGATACAGGTCAATGCTTTCCACGGTATCTTTATAAAAACGTTGAATCTCTGTAACTGTTCATGATGAAAAACAATCCCATTTGTTTGCAAATTCAATAAAGGAAAGAAAAACATCTGGTTTACAGAGGCGTGATGCCATTACGGATGAAGGACGAGCACATTTTAAAGCTGCTTATCCTAGTGGAGCATAACAAAGACGATTACAAATTTCTAGATAATGAAAACAATGGAAAAGACTGAGGATATATGATTACAATGAGAGGCTTTAAGCCTACAAATATTATAAATTTTATGAATAGTACAGTTTAAAGCATTAAAAGCAGTCTTACAGTAGATTTACAATGTATGGGGATAATTAATTGCCTATAATAAGTTGCGCTCATACTGATAAAGATTATTCTGCTATAGAAATGTTGTGCTTTTTTGAATTTTTGTGCGTATTCAAACACTCATTCGTTACAAGCTCAATCTCTTTATCTCGTGCCTCTTTATCAAGAATAATAGTATTTTAATATAATACCCCTTTGCATACAAATAGTTATTTCTTATCTATGAATAGCTTATAATTTCATATAACTCTATGAAGATAATATTTTTTATTTATCAATATTTAATGATGTAATTAACACATTCATTATATATAATAATCTTTATTTCTATCTATTTACATAATATATTTATTTTTTTTATAAAAATAAAATTGAGTTATACATACATAGATCTATCGGTATTTTTTCTACTGTCTTTTTAGCGCACTGAAAGATTGATATCGTAATTTTTGTATAATAAAATACTCTTTCATATAAGCATCGTATATTGAATTATAATAATTGACTATTAACCGCAAATTATAT
Organism: Bartonella sp. AA78NXGY; assembly: GCF_042197005.1. Classification (NCBI taxonomy): domain Bacteria; kingdom Pseudomonadati; phylum Pseudomonadota; class Alphaproteobacteria; order Hyphomicrobiales; family Bartonellaceae; genus Bartonella; species Bartonella sp. AA78NXGY. The sequence goes on along the minus strand of NZ_JBHIRI010000006.1, from coordinate 46,123 downwards.
TTTTTATCCCTTTTAAAAGTAAAAAATATAATTTTCAGACCTATTCATAAGTAGGCTTAGCCAAGTGAATAAAAAATGTTTGATAATAAGCTTTATCTCTTATGAACTATCTTTTGTACAAAGGGACAACATTATGATTACGGAAATATCGTGATATTATTGGGTATAAAAATCACACTCCCCAAGAAATTTTTGTATTGTATCCTTTCCGTTATGAGAAATGTTAAAAGAAAGATAGGATATGCTCTCTAGAGCAAATGAGTGAATGAACCACCACGGTGATATGTATTTTTAAAAAAGTAGGAAGTATCTTTGCTTCAAATTTAATAGGCACATTCTAAAAATAAAGGTTCTACAGACTTATTCCAAATAGAATAGTAATGGGACAAAAATTTTTCAGCATCTGTTTGTCCCATTGCAACAACCTCTTCTAGAGGATTAAGAAAATTTGTTTCATCAAAACCATTCGTATCATACTGTTTGCGATTTTTTAAGCCTTTGCGAGCAATAGCGAGAGCTTGACGTGCTAACTCTAAAAGAATAGTTTGACGAAAAGGAGTTCTTAACCCTTCTTTAGGAACGCGTTGGCGCAACTCTAAAACTTCTTCAAAACACCAATCTTTTGTCAAAGCCTCTGCCTCATTAAGTGCTTCCCTATCATAAAGAAGCCCAACCCAAAAAGCCGACAACGCACAAATGCGCTTCCAAGAACCACAATCAGCTCCCCTCATTTCTAAAAATCTTTTTAAGCGGACTTCAGGAAATAACGTTGATAAGTGATTAATCCAATCTCCCATGTTTGGAATTGAATTTGCAACTTGTCCTTTTAATGCTCCATTCATAAACTGACGAAACGTTATGTGTGTACAATCATAATAACGACCATCACGCACAACAAAATACATTGGAACATCAAGGGCCCATTCAACATAATCAACAAAACCAAAACGCTCAGAAAATACAAAGGGCAGAACGCCTGTCCTCTGATTATCAGTATTACGCCAAATTTCAGAACGCCACGATAAAAAGCCATTTGGGCGCCCTTCTGTAAAGGGCGAACTTGCAAATAATGCCGTTGCAATGGACTGTAACTTCATGGATACTTGCATTTTTCGCCGCATATCACTTTCAGATGAAAAATCAAGATTAACCTGAACTGTTGATGTGCGATACATCATATTAAGACCATTATACCCCACTTTAGGCATATAATCAGTCATAATCTGATAACGTGATTTAGGCATTCGCGGCGTTTCAGCTAAAGTCCACTTTGGACTAGCTCCAAGACCTAGAAAACCTATACCTAATGGTTCTGCAATTTTTTTGAGAAGAGTTAAATGCTCCATCAACTCGTAATATGTATGGCTTACTGATTTTAATGGTGCACCAGATAATTCAAATTGTCCCCCAGGTTCCAAAGAAATGGCTCCCTGATCAACTGATCCTACGAGCCCAATAATATTCTCTTCATCTAAAATAGGTTTCCATCCTAAGGCGCTTTGCATCCTCTCTAAAAGCGCTCGGATTCCCCTCTCTCCTTCATAAGGAACAGGGTGAAAACCATCTCTATAAAACGGAAATTTTTCATGTTCTGTACCAATGCGCCAATCATCTTCTGCTTTATAACCCCCTTGGAAATAGCTAACCAAAGAATCTAAGTTATAAATTTCACTTTCATCAGTTATATCAAGCGCCATAACTTACCGTATCCTATAATTGGTATCATCATCTTAAATAAATTGTTTAGAATGATTTTACAGATTTCTCAATCCATTGCCCAATCCCCCACGGTAGCATTAAGAAGAGCCAAAGCAGCAACAGCGGCAGTATCAGCGCGTAAAATACGCGGACCTAGTGATATTGGAACCACAAAAGGATGTTTTTTTAAAAAGCTCCGCTCTTCTTCACTAAAGCCACCTTCCGGTCCAATAAGAATACCAGGTGTTGTAACGTCACGCTTTTTAAAAGAAGGTAATGGATTATGCAATTTATGCTCTTCATCACAAAAGAATAAAGGCTGTGTCTCATCCCACTGTGCTAAAAGTTCTGCTAATGATAGAGCCGATACGCATTTAGGAAGAGATAAAATTCCACACTGTTCAGAAGCTTCAATAACATTGGCTTCCATACGCGCCATATTGATACGCGTAACCTGCGTATGATGCGTTATAACAGGCTGCAAAATCGATACCCCCATTTCAACAGCTTTCTGCACCATATAATCCAACCGCGCATTTTTGAGTGGAGCAAAGCAATAAATAAGATTGGAATGCGTCGTTTGTAATCTTTCTTGATGGATCAGCTGAACCACAACAAATTTTTTCTTAACAGTGATAAGTTTAGCAAGCCACTCACCATCCTGTCCATTAAAAAGTAAAATTTCTGCTCCTTCTTTCATACGCAAAACATGCATAAGATAAGAAGCTTGTGCCCCCTCTATCTTTATTTCTTCATTCAAAGCCAATGTCTGCCGGATAAATAATCTTTTAAGTTTATAATTTATGCGCATAAAAATTTTGCCAATGCTCACTATCGTCATCGAGAAAATGAAGAAAAATATATAGCAAAAAGAAAAAATTATATCTATAGAACTATAATATATTAAAGAATTATAGAGTTTTTTTAGCTTTATGAGATAATAATAGGAACTTATAGATCCTTAAGTGATTCTGCTTTCATAAAAGTTTAAATAATGCACCATTCATCTTTGCATTCAGTCATTGATGCATCCGTGGAGGAAAAATATGTCTGCTAAAAAAGCTACAATTATTACGATTACAACCCTCTTAGCCTTTATTTTGATTACAGTGGGAATTGGTTCTGTTGGAGCCGACGGGAAGCATACAATTACCAAAGATGGCTATGGTATTTCTTCTGCGATTCAATAAGCACTGGCCAACATCCTCCTTAAAATTTTAATGTTTTTTAGCAATTTTTATAAGATTAGCACTGATATTATGAATCTCTTGTATTTGAAAGATTCCATAAGAAGGTTTTTTATTCCTCTCTTCAGTCATTTATCTATACCAACCTCACTTATTATGACGGTGAGGATGGTTTTTACTGCTTCACGACGAACGGATTTAAAATGAGAGAATCTTCCGATAATGGGAGCTCTGATTTAAATTTAAAAGACAATTTTAAGTTGCAAAAAGACGAATTACCATTATAGGATAGAATATTATACAGATGAAAAACGATACTCAATCTGCGTTAATATCTTTTGTAACCCAAAAATCACCATGATTTTGTCCTTTAGAGCTTAGAGAAAATGTAAAAGGCCATGCAAGGCTATTAGCAAGACATTGGACATCTTTACATAAAGTTTCTGATCTATAGTTTTTGCGTAGTTGTGCCTGTAATATCAGTTCATTTTCCTTCCCTTGCGCAATAGCAGTTGCAATGGTTCCTTGAATGGATAAGCTCAAGTCTGCTGTACGCATTAATGACTCTGTTACCTTCATCATACCTTCTGAAAAGCTTGTCTGAATATCCCAGTAATCAAATGTTGTTGAAAAAGTATCATTATTCATTAAAAGAAATTGTTGTTTATTTGAAAGTCTTGTTTGTAATTCATTCAGATCATACCCTAATAGCCGACCAGAAGACATCTTCAGTGTTAACTCACCCTGCATTTTCGTAAAAATTTCTGGCCAAGAATCAGCAAGTGTTCGTACCGTTGCAGTAAAATTCGTTTTGCTTTGTATAAATGGAATAAATCCCAAGATTTCTAAAGTCTCCTGCATATCAATAGAAGCACCTGAAATATTTCCTCCAATACGCACTTTCTGTCCAGCTGAGGTAACTTCAATATTACTTTGCACAGATCCACCAAAAATATTCGCATGTCCAAGATCAAAAATACCATGACCATCTCTTATTTGTATTGCAGCAGCTAAATTTGTGAGTGAAATATTTCCTATTTTAGCTTGTGGCGCAGAAAGTCGTATATCCACGCCAATACAATCAAAAGTTCTCATGTCAAAGCAGGCATTTTTCTTTTTACCTGAAAAAAACATTGAACCCAAGAGGCTAAGGTCTAGATTATCAAAGGCTAAAGAGCCCATGACATTTGGTACATAATCTTGAAAATCGAGTTTTAAAGCTCCTCGCGCATTGGCTTTCCCCATCGTAAATGTAACATTGTTCATTTGGATATGCATTGGCTGCGCTAAAAAATGAGATTCCCATACAATGGGTATTTTTAATTTATGTCCCCAAAACTGATTTCCACCAACCCAAGACAATGTCTGATTCCATCCAGGAGAACGCATTGACACTTTTCCGTCAAAAATATAATATTCAGATAATCGAGCCTTTCCTGTAAAAGTTATTCCCCCACGTACAGAATTGAGACTTGCCCTAATATGACTTTTGCCTCCAGCAAGAAGCAGTAATGCTTGAGAAGCATCAAGTGATAATTTTGTAAACTCTCCGCGCCAACGCGCATCTGCACGTAACCGTACTTCCTGAGTTGATTCCGGCCAATCTAAAGTTGCATTTAATCCTGTTATTTTTTCTGCTACTCCTGAAAAACTATCGTGATACACAAGAACACCATTTTTAATGACAATCCGTCCAAAAGGTTGTTTTAAAAGGTGCTCTATCTCTGGATGCTCAGGATTATGTTTTAATATTTCACGCGTATTACGTATTGCCACCCCTAATGCACCTTGTGAGCGAGAAAACCGATCAAAAAAATCTGCTATTGTTTTAACAGGCTTTTCCATAACAAATTGAGGACGCATAATCCGCGTCTCTGAAAAAGAAATATGTCCCCAAAGAAGATCGACGACAGAAAGATCAACTTCTATTGATTCAGCTTCCATTAATGGCGCAACATCATCCATTTTTGATGTTAAAGTAACGCCAGAAAGAAATGCTTTAGGATAAGGAAAAAGATGTAACCGCGGTGGATCACGCAATTGCACATTGTAACCCGTCCACGCACTTAAATCCTGCGCTAAACGAATACGAATCGCATCTGTAGAAATAAGATAAGGTAAAACGAGAATCCCCACTCCAAATAAAAAGATAATTGTAATAAAAACTCCGCTCAAAAATTTTATTATTCTGATGCGCACATTATCCCTCTATACTTATCCCCCTATAACAGATTAAAAACAAACTTAAATGATCATAAAAAGTTTTTATAATCCTATAATTCACTATATCCACTTTGTATCTTCATTATTTTTGTTCTTTATCCAAAATTTATTCAAACAGCAATGTTGCTGCTTCTTTATAAAGCAATTATTTAAAAGTCTTCAAAACTATAAATCCACAACATTATAAAACCATTCTTACTGTTCTCATATGAATATTGCTATAAAACTCTATCGTATTATTAGAAAATGCTTTACAAAAAAAAACAAACAGCCTTACCGAAAGGATCTCTGAATGAATAATATTATCGACGGAAAAAAACTTGCTGAAGAGATTATTGTGAAAGTTAAGGCCGAAACAGCAAAGCTCCGCCATCACTATAATATACAACCTAGTATCGCTGTTATTATCGTTGGAGATGATCCTGCAAGTCAAGTATATGTCACCTCAAAAAATAAAAAAGCCGAAGAATGTGGGTTTCTTTCAATCAAACATGTCGTTTCCAAAGAAACGCAAGAAAAAGAACTCCTTCAACTTATTGCAACATTAAATTCTGATCCCAAAATTCATGGTATTTTGGTACAGCTGCCTCTCCCTGCTCATATGAATACAAATCGCATAACACAAGCCGTTGCTTTCCAAAAAGATGTTGATGGTTTTCATTATATTAATGTAGGAAAACTCGCGGCAAATGCACTTGAAGATGCAATTATTCCCTGCACTCCAGCTGGTGCCATGATGATGATTGAACAACACTGTGGACGAGATTTATCTGGACTTGATGCTGTCGTTGTTGGACGCTCTAATATTGTTGGAAAACCTATGGCTGCCCTTTTAACAGCAGCCAATGCCACTGTGACAATTGCCCATAGTCGTACCCGTGACCTTGATGATGTGTGTCGAAGCGCTGATATTCTAGTAGCAGCTGTAGGCCGCCCACAAATGATTAAAAAAGACTGGATAAAAGATGGTGCAATTGTTATTGATGTCGGTATTAACCGCGTTGCTGCACCAGAAAAAGGTATAGGGAAAACACGTCTTGTTGGTGATGTCGATTTTGAAAACGTAAAAGAAAAAGCTGCTGCGATCACCCCTGTTCCAGGAGGCGTTGGACCAATGACAATTGCCATGCTTATGGTTAATACACTCAAAGCCGCCGCGCGATCACACAATCTGCCGATACCAAAATTCTAAAAATTGTAACAATTCCTTGTATATGGTTTCATTGTATATGATTCAGCTTATTTATTTTTGCATTTTTCATGTCATAAAAACAGATGCCCCTTGATCTGCACGATTAACGGATTGACGAAAAACATGAAAAAGTTCGCGTCCAACACCATGTTCGTTTTTTGAAAGATCCGGAGGTATGATTTTTCGCGCGTTAAATTTTGCTAAATCCTCCAAAAGAGTTAATTTACCCTCATGAGCATCAAGAAAAACAATATCACCATCCTGCAAACGTGCAATGGGGCCATTATCCACTGCTTCTGGTGTCACATGGAGAGCAGCAGGAATTTTTCCTGACGCTCCTGACATACGCCCATCGGTTATCAATGCTACCTTTTGACCGCGATCTTGTAAAACGCCTAAAATGGTTGTTAATTTATGAAGCTCTGGCATACCATTGGCTTTTGGTCCTTGATAGCGAATGACAGCGATAAAGTCTTTATTATGCAACACTCCAGATTTAAAAGATTTTTGTAGTTCCTCTTGATCATTAAAAACAAAGACTGGTGCTTTAATCTGCCAATACTCTGGTTTAACAGAGGAAACTTTTATAATAGCTGTTCCCAAATCTCCTGATAAAACACGAAGACCACCATCAAGCTGAAATGGCTTTCTCCACCCCGCTAACACCTTATGATCACCACTTTCCTTAAGAGCCGCTTCACGCACCACATGACCATCAGCAGAAAGCTTTGCTTCAATTGCATAAGCATTGAGATCTTTACCAAAAACCGTAGAAACATCTTCATGGACCAAGCCTGCCTCGATAAGCTCGCGAATAATAAATCCCATTCCCCCCGCAGCGTAAAAATGATTAATATCTGCTAAACCGTTAGGATAAATGCGCGCTAAAAGAGGCACAACGGATGAAATTTCTGCAATATCATGCCATGTCAATTTAATACCGCAAACAGCAGCCATAGCAATCAAATGAATCGCATGATTGGTAGAACCTCCTGTTGCATTTAATCCTACAATGGCATTCACAAAAGAACGCTCATCAATGATCATACCAAGTGGACTATAATGATCACCAAGATCTGTCATTTCAAGTACACGTTTCGTAGCTTCTTTTGTTAAAGCATCACGCAACGGTGTATTCGCATTAATAAAAGAAGCTCCAGGCATATGAAGCCCCATCATCTCCAGTATCACCTGATTAGAGTTAGCTGTTCCATAAAATGTACATGTTCCTGGCCCATGATAAGAACGTGCTTCCGATGCTAGAAGTGTTTGGCGATCTATTTTATTTTCCGCGTAAAGTTGACGTATCTTTGCTTTTTCATCATTACCTTGACCACTTGTCATAGGACCAGCAGCTATAAAAATTCCTGGTAAATGACCAAATGTTAGGGCACCAATCAATAAACCTGGCACAATTTTATCACACACCCCAAGATACAATGCTGCATCAAAGACATCGTGTGATAAGCTTATAGCTGTTGCCATTGCAATTACTTCACGCGAAAAAAGGGAAAGCTCCATCCCCGCATTTCCCTGCGTAACACCATCGCACATCGCGGGAACACCACCTGCAACCTGTGCAACACCACCAACCATACGGGCCGACTCTTTAATTAAGTGAGGAAATTTTTCAAAAGGTTGATGTGCTGAAAGTATATCGTTATATGCCGTGATAATACCAATATTCCCAACGATATTTCCCTTCAAACGCTCTTTATCTATTGCACCACAAGCAGCAAAGCCATGAGCCTGATTGGCACATCCTAAAAAACTCCGTTTGGGGCGATGAACTTGTGCTTTCGCAATACGATCTAAGTAAATTTCTCGTGTTGATCGAGAACGTTCATAAATTCTTCGTGTAACTGTGGCAATTGTCTTGGAAAGTGCCATATTTCTCTCCCCCTTTCATTGTTTCTTCCCCTCATTCATTGAGAGAGATTACGTTTTATTCACTTTGTGTCACATATTTTGATTCACTTATTTCATTTTCTGCAGGCGACCAATAAACCTGAACGAGATGAGGGGAATTACGCAGAATTGCCCGAATAGGCATTTCTATTTCAGACCCGTCTTGACAAGCTTCTTCAAAACAATCGCGTTTCTGAAAACCTTCGAAATGGAGAATAATACAACGAGATTGCATAATAACTGGCAAAGTTAGTGAGAGTCTTGGCTCAACAGCACTCTTAGCATGAAGGGGTAAAACAAGTGCTTGTGTTCGTAAATCAAGCGCTTGCTTTAAACGATCAGCATCAGGAAAAAAAGATGCCGTATGTCCATCCTCCCCCATTCCTAAAACAACAACATCAAAGGGTTTAGGCAAAGTATTAACACGACTCGCCGCTGAAAAAGCAGCAAGTTCAGCAGTAATTGTTTTATGATAAAGCCCTACAAAACGTGCTTTTTCGGCAAAATTTTGTAACAAATGACACCGTACCATATGTTCATTTGAACGTTCCTCGTGTGTAGGAACAAAACGTTCATCGACCAAAGTGATAATAATATTTTGCCAATCAATATCCGCTTTTGATAAATAATGAAAAAACAATTCTGGTGTTTTACCACCAGACACCGCTAAAACTGCTCTCTTGCGCTCAAGAACAGATACACTAAGCTCTGCGGCTACTCGATCTGCCAATGCCAAGGCTAAAGTCTGAGGGGTTTCAAAATCTAAACGGTCAATATTCATTCTATACATACTTATTGCTCTAAACTAAATTGTTCCATATACGCCCATCACGTTCCATGAGGCTCATCGAAGCAGACGGCCCCCACGAACCAGCGTTATAACTATGAACAGGCTGTTGTATTGTTTCCCATCCCTCAATGATTGGATCAATCCAACGCCAAGCAGCCTCAACTTCATCACGACGCATAAACAGTGTTTGATCTCCACGAATAACATCCATTAATAAACGTTCATAAGCATCAGGATTACGTTCAGAAAATGCAGAAGCAAAACTCATGTCTAATGGAATGTGACAAAACCGCATACCGCCATAACTTGGATCCTTAATCATCAACCATTGTTTTACACCTTCATCAGGTTGGAGACGAATTACAAGCCGATTAGAAAAAATTTCATCTAAATCCACATTAAAAATATTATGAGGAATAGGTTTAAAAACCACAACAATTTCAGACATTCGCGTGAACATGCGCTTACCTGTTCGTAAATAAAAAGGCGTATTAGCCCAACGCCAGTTATCAATCTTAACCTTAAGTGCTACAAATGTTTCACTCTTACTCACTCTTCCCAGATCATCAAAATAAGACTCTACCGATATACCATTTGATAGACCAGAAAGATACTGCCCACGTACAGTATGCTGCCCTACATTATGGACATCAAGCGGTGTTAAAGAATGTAAAACTTTAAGTTTTTCATCGCGCACAGCATTAGCACTGTTGGTAAATGGTATTTCCATCGCAACCAAACAAAGTAATTGTAGCATATGGTTTTGAACCATATCGCGTAAAGCACCAGTGCTTTCATAATATTCTGTACGCCCTTCTAACCCTAAAGATTCAGCAACGGTTATTTGAACATGATCAATATAATTGGAGTTCCATAGCGGTTCATAAAGTGTATTAACAAACCGCAATGCCATTAAATTTTGAACAGTTTCCTTCCCAAGATAATGATCAATACGAAAGATCTGCTCTTCATTAAAGGCGCTTGCAAATACATCATTAAGTGAAATAGCTGTTTTTACATCGCAACCAATTGGTTTTTCAATGATAATCCGTGTTTGTGGTGTCACCAAATCATTTTTTTCCAACTTCATCGCAATATCAGCAAAAAGTGACGAACCAACAGCCAAATAAAAAGCTCGAATATCCGCTGAATCTTGTGACAGAAGGAGGGCTAAATCCTCCCACCCTCGATTTGAGGTAACATCAACAGAAATGTAAGTTAAACGTGCAAGAAAACGATTGAGTTCTGTTGAATTGAGATCTTTTGGATGGATATGTTTTTCTAAAGAAATGCGGACAAAATTTTGATATTCTTCACAACTTAAGGAAGTGCGCGAAACCCCAATAATACGTGTTGGCTCACTGAATTGCCCAGCACACTGACAATGATACAAAGCCGGCAAAAGCTTGCGCAACGCCAGATCACCATTGCCACCAAAAACAATACAATCAAAGGAAGAAACTGGAATAATTTTACGCACCATGAACTTGTTTATTTTTCTATTCGATTATGAAATCCCATATCACTTATAAAAGCTTTCATCATTAAAGCAGACAGATACTAAATAAGCCATTAATTTTCTTCATTTCAAGCAATGTTTACATTAAAGGCGATCCAATAAAGAAAACCAACGCATTGCTAAAAATATAAGCGGATAACGCAAAACGCGTCCCCCCGGAAAAGATGAAATCTTTAAGTCTTGGAAATAGGAAAAACGTTCATATTTTCCAGTTAACCATTCTGCGTATAATTTTCCCACGAAAGGAGCCAGCATAACGCCATGCCCTGAATAACCACCACAATAAGTCATCCTTGAGAAAAGTTGGCGAACATAGGGCATGCGTTCAACTGTGATGGCAACCGTTGCTCCCCACCGATGGCTTAAATTGATAGAATGTAATTGAGGATAAATTTCAACAATTTGCCGTTTTATACGTTCATCTAAATTTAGAGGATGCTTATTATCATAACTTTCTACACCACCAAATAAGAGACGATTATCAATGCTTTTGCGAAAATAGCGAACCATAAAACGGGAATCATCAACCGATTCCCCCCCTATAAGAATTGAACTATGCTTTGGTAATGGGTCCGTTGCTCCAATATAAGAGCGAATAGAAACAATATTTTTCTCAATAAAACGCTCCAGACCAAGTTTATACCCATTTGTTGCAAGTAAAACATGCTCTGCTGTTACACTGCCTTTTTCTGTTATTACTTTCCAATGTGCTCCCTTGCGCCTTATGGTCGTTACTTGTGACTTCTCATAAAGCTTAGCACCAGCATCTTGTGCTCTTTTTGCCAACCCAATAATCAATTTTAAGGGATTTATATGACCGGTATCCGCATCATAAATACCACCACAATAAAAAGTTGATCCAAGTCGCTCAAATGTTTCAGCCTTATCCATAAAAGTAAGCGCGTGATAGCCATAACGCTGCATCGCCTCAATATGCCGTTGATAAGAGAGAAGCTCACGCCTTTTATGAGTTACAGAAAGCTGTCCTCCTATCAAATCACACGGACAATTAGGCATTGCGCATAAAGCTAAAATATCTCTTTTAGCTTCTTCTGCCAAATCAAACAGAGCCTTACTCCGCTCAAAACCATACTTTTTTTCTAATGTTTCTACCCATTGCCGTTGCCCTGTTCCCAGCTGTCCACCATTGCGCCCTGAAGCACCATCACCAAAACGTGATGCTTCAAATAAAACAACATCTACTCCAGCCTTGGCTAAATGATAAGCAGCCGAAAGACCCGTAAATCCGCCTCCAATAATGGCAACATCACACTGTCTGTTTTCACAAAAAGAAGGATAAGAGGGGCGCTCTTTTAAAGTATCTTCATACCAAGAAATTCCTGGAGAAATTGAATTATCATCAATCATCGTCATAAAATTTAAACATTCAGCAGGAGATATTCACGCTCCCACGGACTAATTACTTCCATAAAAGTTTCAAACTCTTGTCGTTTGATTGCAGCATAAGTACTGACAAACACATCCCCTAAAATAGCATGTATTGCTGTATCTTGTTCAAACAAATTAACTGCCTCAATGAGTCCACGCGGTAACTCAATATTATCAGCATTCACATTATTTGTCGTTGGCTCATCTGGCTCAATTTTTTGCTGTAAACCAATGAGACCACACGCTAAAGAAGCTGCAAGAGCTAAATAAGGATTCGCATCTGATGAAGGAAGCCTATTCTCGACACGCCGCGCTTGAGGAGCAGAACGAGGAACACGAAAAGCTGTAGTACGATTATCATATCCCCACCGCAAATTAACAGGAGCCGAATTATCAGGTACAAGACGTCGATAAGAATTCACGTAAGGCGCAAGCATCACAAGAACCCCTGGCATATGTTTTTGCAATCCACCAATAAAATGGCGAAAACAGATACTTTCTTCACCATTTTCCTGTGTAAAAATGTTCATACCCGTTTTCTTATCAACGACCGATTGGTGAATATGCATCGCAGAACCTGGCTGCCCCTGAATGGGTTTTGCCATAAATGTCGCATACATATTATGTTTTAGTGCTGCTTCACGAATTGTTCGTTTAAACATAAAAACTTGATCCGCTAACTCAATAGGATCACCATGACGTAAATTAATTTCAAACTGACCTGCTCCTTCTTCATGAATGAGGGTATCAATTTCCAATCCTTGTGCCTCTGAAAATTGATAAATATCATCAATCAAATCATCAAATTCATTAACACCAGCAATGGAATACCCCTGTCCACCACCAATTGAACGCCCAGAACGACCAACTGGTGGAACTAACGGATAATCAGGATCGGGATTTTTTTGTACCAAATAAAACTCAATTTCTGGTGCAACAACAGGGCTTAAACCCATTTTTGTGTAAAAATGAACCACTGTTCGTAAAACATTGCGTGGTGTGTAATCCACAACCTGACCATTTTGATACACAAGATCACAAATCACCTGTGCCGTAGGAGCATCTTCCCATGGAACAATGCTTAACGTAGAAAGATCAGGCTCAAGGCGTAAATCACCATCTGCTTTAGGATATTCAAAACCATGACCATCTTCCGGATAATCCCCTGAAATTGTTGCCATAAAAACTGCTGAAGGCAATGCCAATGATGTTTCCGATGTAAATTTTTTAGAAAGCATCATCTTGCCCCGTGGTACCCCTGCTTGATCAGGCGTAATACATTCAATATCCTCTACCTTACGGGAAGCAAGCCATTGTGAAACTTGTTCCCAATTGCACACACCACGTAAACTTTTGAGAAAACGAGAGACAGGTTTAAAATTCTTACTTTTCGTTTGTTCACCATTTTTTACAGCCATAACATACCAACTTTAAAAACAATCAAGTCCTATTCTTATTGTATCAGCCCATGCATAAACGACACGAAAAAAAATTATCAACTGATATTTTTGAAGAATACTATAAGATCCATCAAGGTAAAAGAACTTTGCGCTCAAAAAGCTATCCTATCACCATAGTGAAAAAATTGATATTGCACGCGATACATCGGTGCGAACCTTCTCCTTATATAAAACAGCGAGAAATACCATATTGTACGTAACCTAATTCCGATTCAAATAATCATATATAAGCAAACATTGGCGAGAATAATAAAGGCGAGATATTTAATTTCCTTTTGGTTGTAGCAATGCTTAATTAAAAGAAAAGAAACTTTTCTTTTAATATGAAGCAAGTTTTGTAACTCTATTGTTATCCACATAGAAGTAAACACCCTAGGATGGTGAGTAGCCTTTACAGCTGTGCTTACAAATACTCACCCCGCCATAATATGCGTAAATGTATTTTCAGGATAAGTCATACGCTCAACATTTCCGACATAAAACTTAACCATCGCCTGCATAACAGAGCTATCAACCTTGTTCTGAGCGGATGGTACGACTCTGCACTTATATCAATTCCCACCGCTTGACATTGCACTTCGCACACAATATTTAGAGCTGAGAATCCAGTAGAGCATACCAAATCCAATAGATAGGATTTTTTGCTAATTGCGCCATGCGTGATTCAACATTTGATAATCTCCAGCCCACTAAGAGGTGTGTTATTTATATCTCAAAAGCCCAAAAATCAGGATATGAAAACACAATAATATCAATTTTCTTTGAACTAACGTCCTTCATCGTCGATCTTCCACCATCGTAAAATCTTTTTTGTATCAGTTGCTTTCACATACTTTGACTTATGATCTCGTGATACTGTGCAGACCGAGCACACGCCCCCCATGCAAATGCACCCCATTAAGCCTAATCCTATTAGATTCTAGCAAAGATAATGCGGCACGTAACTTCGCCGCAGTCATACCAAAACACGATCTATCCCCGTTTTCCAGTACATGGCACAATCTCAATGAGATTTTAGGTAATATGTCAAAATGGCGTGCACGAGTGATGATGTCATGTAATTCGATAATATTATCACACTGGACATTTATATGTTTTCTAATAGGATAATTCTATCTCTTCTCGAAGTTTTACAGGGATATTAAAAAATATATATCTACCTTTAAAACCATCTTTTTGCGCTAATGATATTTCATAACCAGACGCAAATTCCAAATCCCAGCAACATAACAAAGATGCCCCGCACGTCCATTAAAATACCCTGCTTTTTCTCGCCCTAGGCATTCATAGCCCGACCACGTAAAACAGGATACCAATTACAATATCAGACCATAAGGCTGCAAGAGAAAGTTCTTTTATATTTTTATCTTTACATTGCCTCTTAAACAAGCTCATCTGTTCATATAATGAGTTATATGTATAATACATATAACTTCTACAAAAGGAGGATTCATTATGTTCCGTGAAAATCTTTGGTAATACACTCGGATGATTGGGTCACCAGTCGCCCGTCAATAATATAGTGCGAGTTAAGAAATTGGGGGAGTAAACTATGCAACTCGTGGATCATCCTTTTGTGAAGTTCGATCAACTCAAGCCGATTTACAACTTCACATATCCGTTATTTCGCACTATTTCAAATGAATTTTACGATTACCTAGACTTTAATAAACTAGCGCAAAGTAAGCAGATTCCACAAGCGCGTACCATTTCTCTTTATTTGCATATTCCCTTTTGCGAAACCATCTGTTCCTTCTGTCCCTTTCAGAAAGGGGCCTACAAGCACGTTAAGCAAATCGAATCTTATATGTCAGCGCTTACCACAGAGATCAGAACCAAAGGAAATTTCATTCGCTCGCTTAGAGGGCCCATCCGCAGCATCTATATAGGGGGCGGCACACCGTCGCTCTTGTCCGCAGATAATATCCGCCACATCGGAAAAGTATTGCATGCCGAATTTGAGCTCTCTTCCTTAGCCGAGTTTACACTGGAAAGCGAATCGAAGAGCGTCACACGTGATAAACTTTATGCTGCCCGTGAGATCGGCGTTAACCGGATCAGCTTCGGTATACAGAGTTTCATTGAGCGTTTCCGATCATTGTTTAACCTCACCTCAACACGTGAACAAATCAACAATACCGTGGCTTGGTCACAAGAGATAATTGGACATGTCGGTTTCGACCTACTATATGGCATGCACAGCCAGCAAACCGAAGAACTATTATACGATTTGAAGCAAACCAGCGAGCTTCACCCTGAAACCATCAACCTCTATGCAATCAACAATCTGGCTATCACGTCGCAACTGCATAAGTCTTACGCACAAAAAGGGCTTAAACCGTCCAGCCTACAGCATCGACAGATGCTTCGATTATTTAGCGACATCGTTATGCGCAGCTGCGGCTATGCGCCGTGTAATGGGCATTCCTATATCAAAATTGCCAATAACACTCCTCTAACGCTCGCTAAAACGAGTTCAGCTAATTATTTCCGCTATCACAAATATTTGCATGGTTATCATGACGATTATGTGGTTGGCTTCGGGGCGTCAGCACTGTCGATTCTCGGCTCACTCGTCACACGAGCCAATCCCAGTCGAAGCGGATACATTACCGACATACAACTTAAAGGAAAATCCAAAGTATACTACAATTGGGTATCAGCGGAGCAACAAGCCTCCAAAGCTTTTTGTATGCGGCTACCTTATAACGGCCATGCCGAAAAAGAAAGAATTGACTGGACCGCACTTCCCTCTTTCGTATACAATAACCTACAACAGCTCATAGATGCAGGTCTCATCGCAGAAAGTGATAACAATCTCCAGCTGACTCAGCGTGGTTGGCAATGGTATTCCAACCTTATGTATTTTCTTCTACCTCAGGCGGATAGGAATATTTTGGACGGCTATGTCTCAAACATGCTGAATACAACCGCCGTACTTGATGGAACAGTGGAAACCTGTGTGGCATCTTAAGGAGAACAGAATGTTCAGGCTTTTTTCCAACAAGAACATACGCTATTTTTGCCTAACCGTTAGTCTGCTCGCCTTACTCAGCGGTGCTTTGCGCACTGCCATCCCGCTATTAGCAAGACAATCTGGATATGGCGTAGTCGGAGTAAGTTGGGCGCAAGGTCTCTTCTCATTAGCGTGGCCAATTTTCGGCATCCTTGCAGGCGTTTTACTTGATCGCTGCGACAAAATAAAACTTGCCACCTCAGCTCTCTTCATCTTCATGCTACTGCATATTGTCCTGTTCATACTGCTCATGATACAGATTACTCCAGCCGAACAAATTTTCTTCTATGCAACCATTGCTGGATTCATCGTCGTTTCTGCCGAAGCTTATATAATGACGATTCCACCACTTATCATGGAGGGAGAGCGATTGATGACCTTCTACTCAATTGTCTTGTTCTTAGATTTCGGAGTCTCCTATTTTCTTGCCCCTGTCATAACAAGCAGCATTTTAGCGCATAGCACACTGCTATTTCTCGGCCTGTTAATCGTGCTTTTTATCACATTGATTTTTACCGCTCGCCGTGCTGTTCCGATATCGCCAACACCTGATAAAGAAAACATCACTTTCCGTTATATCATTGCCGGATTTCGTTTCATTTTTTCAAATCGGCATCTTACCTCCCTTACATTACTCACATTCTTTCTATCGGTGGTATTTGGAGCATTCCTAACCTCGTTCATCTTCTTCGTTACCGACAGTCGGTATCTGGGCCTACATAGCAGCCAATATGGCGTGATGTTTGCAGCCTACGCGCTTGGAACAATGGCAGGTGCCCTATTTGCGTCGCGTATACGCTATGCACCGGTGCGCCTAGCTGTTCTCACTGACGGTTTAGGAACTGTTGTCTTGCTTTTGATTCCAGCCTTTTCAAAAAGTGCTGTCGTCGTATGGGGCGTCATCTTTATTGCTGGCGTTGGAGCAAGCTTATGGTTTATTGGTGTTACCGCCTTCAGGCAGCGCCTCACACCAAAGCAACTTCTCGGGCGAGCTAATTCTGCTTTTCGAGTGATAGGCTATGCTGGAACGCCGGTCGGAAGCTTTTTGGTCGGCGTCCTTGGTTCTTTTATATCATTGCAGTTTGCTGCCACCTTTATCGCTGGACTACTATTGGTGGCTATCGCAATAACGCTTCCTTTTCTTTGGCAGGCTGATCATATAGACACACCCAATCCTTCCACGAGGTAACAGCTGCTTTAAAAAAAAGACACGGTCAAAAAGGCACACATACCCTATTACGCAATCGATTGATCTGTTCTTTGGACGAGAAAATTATCACCATAATGGCTGATAGAGCCAGCGGCACTATAGAAGCAGCCAAACAAACGCTAAAGACAAAACAGCCCCTTTACGTTGATTGGGCGATGATCCAACGCCTATATGAAGGATGTAGAGAGCTTATAGCGTACGAAGTGCAATTCTTAACCAAAAACTCCGCCCTAGCAATACCCACTTATACTCCAGTTAATCCGTTACCCGCTGGACATCAAATGCCTCACCCCTCTGCTCCTCAAAATACATTTTGCTGCACTTACGCGCCGTATTCTTCCTTTGTAATTAAAAGAGCAGCACTCCTTTCCTCATTTAGGATCTCTGCCTACACAACGCAGCAACAGATGCGACCATATATGCAATCACGCCTTAGGGCCTGCATAGTAGAAAGCTTAGTTCGAGAGATTCATAAAGCCTATATTCCAATAAATTTTCCACCCAATCCACCTTTTAAAAGGGCGGCTTTATATAAACCGTTAGAGCAAGCTATGAAATCCTTAGGTGTATTAGAAATAATTGACGGTTTTTACCTCAGACCAATGTTGATTGACTTTTACTCGTACATATACGCAAGCGGTGCTACTCTTTTCTTAGATAGAAAGGACATAATCGTTACCATCTGACCTATTATTGTTTGAAAATAAAGAAAAAGTATCAGTGTAACTGATGATATTGAAGAGCTATCTCATTATGTAGCTGTACCTAATTACGGCATTGGGAAGCTAGACACGCAATCACCCATTTCTGCGTGCCTTCTGCATGATATTCATAAGATTTTATTACGCGGTAAACGCGGTACGTCCAAAAGCCTTAGCGAATTTCGCAAAGCACAAAATTAGCTTGGGGCGGTACGCAACTAAAGACAGCGTCATTCGTGCCGCCCACTCTTACCACAGCCACCACTCTCTCTACCACCATCCCCGCTTAGAATCGCGCCAACTCATCACCGGTGCCTCGTTAAACACCACACCAGTTTCAAGAGCGGTAAAATGCGCCTTGCCGCATTTAATCTTCAGCATTTCTTTAAGGCGCAAATCAAACTCGCTATTCGTTCCTTTTGTTTCCAGTACAAAATAAAGCTTTTGCGCGCCATCTCACTCTAAAAAAACCACCCAATCAAGCGTATAAGAACTAATGGGAGTGGCTATTTTAAAACTTCTTGGCAGTTTAAAAAACAATCTTATATCAGAGTCATTATCGAGATTTTGCGCAAACTCTTTCTCAATACGGCTCTCACAAATCTCATGATCATAAATACTTTTCTCATTGACCACCGTCGGCCCTATGATCGCCTTTTCCGACCTAATTTTACAGATGTAGAATCAATCTTATTATGATGCGCACATCCAGAGATTATTTTATCCTCTGCATTAGAACCAAAAACATGAACAATACGCAGAGGCTTCGGTAAGAAGGCCAACCGCTCAATCTCAACCTACACGAAAATGCATGTGCAGGCGAATGCCCTCCATAATATGCAATATTTCAAGCCCGTCCATAGTGGTACCCCTTTTAAAAATTGTGTCTATGGCTTATAATAATCTCCAAAATATACATTTAGCCCTTGTCTGAAATAGCTCAATTCTGGATTGATGAGAACGAAAACGCGCTGCGATAATCACGTTGTTCAGCCCTCATGACCGGCAAAAGGGCGCCAATATTCCTGTACCACCAACGACTAACTAACGGTATTTCTTATCATTTTTGATCATATCCTCCACCCTTATTATTTTAAAATTTATACATTTCATCAACAAGATGTGCGCAGCGAGCCCGTACATCTTCGCTGTTCAGTCTCCATGTACGGCCTGCATTCTCAGACACAAAATCATCTTTAGCCGAAGCAACTTGATATTGTAGAGCTTGTCTATAAAGCGTATGCACAACTGGTACCAAATATACACAGGGCAGTGCGCATTTTGGGTTATATTGTCATGAGAGAGATGACCAAAAACTTTATCCCAAAAGCATTATACTCTAAATTATCAAGAGCATTCTTCAATCCCCCTGAATAAGACCCGTGATAAACAGGGCTTGCAAGAATAACATCGTTAGCGTCTGCGATTGTTTTGACAAATGCATGCGTTTTAGCATCACAATGGTAATGACTTATAAAAACAACAACTTTTTTAAATGCCTCCTCAACGGCGTATGAATATAAGCACGTTTTTTCTCGTCATTTTTTAAGGTATTAAACTCTTCCAATCTACCGAACTTACTCTTAAATTGTAGCCGAATGATTTTAATAAACCCATATTATTTTAAAAACTCAACAAATAATATTGAGGCTACAATCAAAGACACTTCTTTTCAATATTAAGCAAGTTTTGTAACCTATATTGTTATCTCCATAGAAGTAAAACAGCCTCTATGGACGATGAGTAGCTAAGCCTTCACAGCTAGTGCTTTACAAGCGCTTTTATAACACTCACTCTGCCCCAAATATAGGATTGCATTTTATTAAATAACCCACGCGCATATAATTAAAGAGAGAAACGATTAAGCTTGCACCAATCATGCCAAGCCAATAGCCAATAAAGTCATATTCAAAAAAATGCGCCATTAGTGCTCCCCCAAATAGGCCTAACCCCCAATAACTTATTGCTACAACAATTGTTGACCAAAACGTATCAAGCAAGCCCACAAGTATGCCATTGAGCATAGCACCTAAAGTGCCAAAAGCAAAAGACAATAAAATGAACGGAAGCAACTTCCAAGAGAAAACAACAACGCGTTCTGAAGAAATATTAAAGATGGTTGTAAGGATGAATCCATAAGAGAGATAAACAATCCCTGATAAAAACAAGACATAAGCTACAGCAAAAACAGTGACACTCATACGCAGCTGTTTTAGAGCCATATTATTCCTATCTGCTCTATACCACGCTGCTATTGTCGCGGCTGCGCTGGAAATCCCCAAAGCCACCACAGAAATAAGCATATCGAGACGCATCCCTATCGTATGCGCGGCCAAAGATTCGACCCCATAAGCCGTAATCATGAATGCAATGAACGAAGGAAAGCCCTCCGCAATAAGAATACGTATACCAATGGGTAGCCCTACTCGCAGCAATTTTATTATTCGTGAAATCTCTAACTTTGGTCTCAAATAATTAAAGCGAAAAGAATGAAAAGCAGAATTGCGGGACAAAATTATTGCTGCTGCAATAACAATTAAAATACGGATCAAACTGCTCGCAATTCCTGCACCAAAGACACCTAATCCGCTTACAGAACCTATACCAAAAATAAGCGGCCAAGAGATAAGAAAATTCACAAGGATAGCCGCAAGCATAACCCAGGTTAACGGCTTTGGATTACCAATTGCTGACAGTAATCCCCGGCTATTCACATAAAGATAAAAAAACACCACCCCTATAGCAGCACCACTATTATATTCCTGCGCTATATTGGCAATTGTCCCATCTTGGCCGAGAAAACACAAAATATTTCTCGTGTTGAGTAAAATGATCGCACTCATCATTCCAATCACAAGGGAAAGCCATATTCCTTGATCAAACCATGCCTTCAATGCATATCTATCTTGTCTACGAAAACTTTCCGCAAGTTTTGGTGCAACCGCGGTAATAATACCTAGCCCAAACAACATAACAAAACTAAATATACTCAGAGCTAACATTGTACCACTCAAGACTTGCACGCCTAAATGCGCTACAAGCGCTGCATCTGTGAAGGAAATCATCATCTGAGAGATAAACCCAACAGCCAGTGGCATGCCAAGAGAGAGCAATTGCTTCATCACAACAAACATTGTGAAATACCCTTCCATATTGAAGGGCATATTAAGCTCGGATCTTTTAAACAAAACACATTGATTTTTTCCGTAAAGTCTTTCCATCACAAGTCTTGTGTAAAGGATGCATAATGAGAACGCATTAAGGTAAGAGGAGATGCCCAGTTCTTAAAAAAGAAGCGCAATGCCCCTTTATTGGTTTTTTGGACTTTATGCCATGCGTTTTTTTTGTACAATATTATGCCCCCAAGCAACTACAGTCATTGATAAAAGATCCTCAGCGAGCCGTTTGTTCGTCTTGTATATCCATTTTCAGTATTTTCAATAAAATTTTTTGGTACGGTTGGTGGGATTTGAACCTACGACCTCTGGTGCCACAAACCAGCGCTCTAACCAACTGAGCTACAACCGCATAAAATCAAATGTATCATAACTGTTCACGATTTCGTAAACATTTATTCTTTGCTTATGTGACATAAGGAAGATCAACAAAGTTTGCAAGCCCCTTTAAAAAAATCTCGCAATTTTTTGTGAAGAAAAAAGCGTTTTTTACAAAGGAAATTTTGCCCAATGCTCAAGACTATGATCACGATAGCCTTTTATGTTATCAACTCCATCTTGTTGCATCATCTGCAAAATCTCTTGCAGAATAGTTATGACAAGATTTGGACCTTCATAAACCATCCCACTATATAATTGAATCAAATCTGCACCAGCTTTTACTTTTTCCAAAGCAGTCTGTGCATCCTTTATACCGCCAACACCGATAATTGCAATCTCCTTCCCTAATTTTTGACGCATTTTTGCAAGCATAATAGTAGAACGCTCAAAGAGTGGACGTCCAGAAAGCCCACCCTCTTCATTACGGAAGTGACTATTGTTAAGACCTTGGCGTGAAAGAGTTGTGTTAGAAACAATGAGTCCATCAAAATCAGAAAGTTTTATTTCTTCAGCAACATCATCTAATTCTTTCTCTGATAAATCAGGAGAAATTTTTAAAAAAATGGGAATGGAGAATCCATGCTTGTTCTCTTGCTCATTTCGCGCTTGCGAAATTGCACTCAACAAAAGATGCAAACTGTCACGGGCCTGTAAATCACGTAAACCTGGTGTATTAGGAGAAGAAATATTAACCGTAAAATAATCAGCAACATCATAAAAATGAGCAATACCAACAGTATAATCACCAATCTTATTAACCGTATCCTTATTGGCTCCAATGTTGACTCCTATAACACCAGTTTTTTTACACGCATGCAATCTATTGTAAACAACTTGATGTCCGTCATTATTAAAGCCCATTCTATTAATAATCGCTTCATCTTCTTTTAAACGAAAAAGCCGTGGTTTAGGATTTCCAATCTGAGGCTTTGGTGTCACTGTCCCAATTTCAGTAAAACCAAATCCTAACCGAAAAATACCATCTACAACCTCTGCATTTTTATCAAACCCCGCTGCAAGACCAATAAAATTTTCAAACTCAAGACCAGCAACAGTTATACACAAACGTTTGTCGATAACCTTTTGACAACCATTTAATCCACTTTTCAGCCCAAGAATCGCTAAACCGTGTGCTTGCTCTGGATCCAACATAAATAAGGCAGAACGGCCAATACAACGAAAAAAACTCATCAATTCTTCTCCACAACATAAAAATGATCCATCGCACCTCACCTCTACCTTTTAACACAAAAGATTTCCAATCAAAGCAAGCATATTATCCAAATAATATTCCCCTTCTAGAAGAAAACTCATCACATAATAGCCATACATGTTTATATTGGTTATACTATGTAAAGAACTTTTTATTCTTAAAAAATGTTTCTCTTTTTCGACATTTTTTAAAGATTAAAATATGAATCCTAATCTTATAAAATTCAGCATGAATTGGAACATCAATGGCTCTTACCATAGTCATGGTTTTATGACGCCTTATGCAGGCACGCTCATAATTTTCTTAAAAATGCAGGCAAATTATCTCTATTCCCAAAGTTCCTTTGTGTAATATTGTTTTCAATAGAAACAAAGCTTGTTCTATAAAGCTATTTTTTCCTAGCATTTATAGGATACATAGTTCATAAAATCATCTAAATTCATACTATTGTTGCACTATTTATGAGCAACAGAATGTTCAATCAATTTGTACTCTATTGATAATCTGCGTTGTTTTCTTTGCCATTTCTGATGTATTAAATACAATTTTGCATCTATTAAGTGCTCTGCCTAACATATATTTTAAGTAATGACAGTTGATTATTGAACTCAAACATCATACCAACGACTTCCAAACCAAAATGATCTTGCAAACCCTAGAGCTCTGCTATTTATAAACTGATACAATCTTCCAGCAGATGAAATGTGTTTCTTCCATCCGAATTATCGCCATTTTAGCTCATGTAACCCAATACAAATAGCTTTTAGATAAGCCATAATGCCCTCCTAATTGCTATTATCGCTTACTAAATTAAGAGGAATTAAATTATAAGTTTTACTCCTGTCTCATCTATCTATTTCTTCTATCAGTGCTGAAATATATTTTTTATTCCTAAATTCTCTTTTTATGACAAAATGTTATGCTAATATATGTACTTCATTTGAAAAGCTTTCTGATAGCTCAACTTTCTACACTACTTATTTTGTGGTATTGTGTAAAAACCTCTCTTTTTAATGTTAACATAAAAATCTTGAGGCAATTATATAAATTAAGCTACAGTTTTCTACTTTCTGTTGAAAAAGCAGATATAGTTTTTATCAAAAAAGCTTTTTTCTAGGAAATATTCTATGTACATTCAAATAGAGCCCTAAAGCTCTTTATTAAACCTTATAAAGTTCTTTGAAAATAATATTAATATCGTAATATAATCCTAAAAATAAAATCTGCCCTTTCCTTTTTCATCAAAAGCGGTAAGTAAATTACCGTATATCGCTTATATAAAGGGGAAAATGCAATGCTTAAAGAATTCAAAGAATTTGCCCTAAAAGGTAATATGATTGATCTTGCTATCGGTGTGATTATAGGGGGTGCTTTTGGTAGCTTGGTCAACTCAATTGTCAATGATATTTTTATGCCAATCATTGGGCTGATTACAGGTGGGATTGATTTTTCTAATATGTTTATTCAACTTGCTGGCGAAAAACAAGCAACATTGAGTGCCGCCAAAGCAGCTGGAGCAACCATTAGCTATGGACACTTTATTACTTTACTTATCAATTTTCTCATTATTGCTTGGGTTCTTTTTTTATTCGTTAAGGCTATGAATAAAATTCGTAGAAAAGAAGAAGAAAGCCCCAAAAAAACGTCTTCAGAAGAACAACTTTTAACAGAAATTAGAGATCTTTTGGCTAAGAAAAAATAATTTTATGCAAGATTTACATCATGGAACACGAGGAAAAAACATTTCCACAGTTGTTCCATGATTGGGTTTTGAGAACAGTAAAAATTGTCCCCCTCTTTCTTCCACCATTGCTTTACACATTGGGAGGCCTAAACCTGTTCCCATAAAAGCGCTATCACCAGATCGTCCATCTTTGCGCTCTACTTGACCATAAGGTTGCAGTGCCTGTATAATCTCTTCTTCGTTCATCCCTATACCATTATCACTCACTGAAATTTTTACACGTTCTTTTCTATAAGAAACGTGAACAATAATCTGTCCACCCAAAGGTGTAAAACGAATAGCATTGGAAAGAAGATTCCATATAATCTGGCGAAACACTTGTTGTGATACAGGAATAAATGGAACGTGAGGTGGAGCAACAATACGCATGATAATGCCGTTCTGATTGGCTTGAGTTTCAAGAAAAGCTATCGTCGCACGTAAACAAGATATTACATCAAATGTTTCAGAAATAAGGGAAGAATCAATCTGGTTATCGGAACCAGAATAATTTATCTTCGAGCACTCTAGTAATTGATTAATCAGCAATAATATATGTTTTCCAGAGGAAATAATATCGCGTAAATATCCATGATAGCGCTCATTTTCTATCGAACCAAAACGGCCTTCTCTCATAATTTCTGCAAAACCAATAAGAGCATTCAAAGGTGTTCGTATTTCATGAACAACTCCAACGATTTTATCCTCTTCTGCTTTTTTTTCTCCTGATGGAACTGTTTGTGTCCTATCACGCAACATAACAGCATAATTGCCTTGCTTTACCAAAAATACAATCGTTATCAAAACGGTTATATTTTTATGATTTTTTGTCATTAAATCAGCGGTTTCACTGCGATTTAAAACCTGATTTTTTTCCTCCATACGGATTGATTTAAAATACTTTTCAACCAAAAGTCGGCTTTGCAAAGTAAATAATGAAGAGAATGGTTGTCCTCGTAGTTCATTTATTTCATAACCCATTAATGCTAAGGCTGCCCTACTCGCTGATTGAACAAAGCCCTCTTCATCCAACCATAAAACACCATCTGTTGCTGTATCCAACAATGATAAAACTGCAGCGGGCTCTTTTACGAGAGCTTGTTCTATAGCATTTACCGGCAATGTTTGTGCATATGGTAACTGAATAGCTGTTTCTTCAACTAAATTTTCTTCTTTTACCGATGAATTCAATTCATCACGCAATTGCTCTGCAATTTCACGAAAAGCTGAGCGTTCTATCTCCGTAAGACATGGCATTTCTGTTTCTAGCTTTTCATTTCTTTTTTCTTGGACTTTTTTTTGTATTTTTAAAACACCAAAGCCACGAAACCCCTTAAGCTGCTTTTTAACATCAAAAATTGGCAAAGCCGACAATTCAACATCAAGCCATTGTAAGCAACCATCAACAGGCCATTGAACAATCTCTTTACTCCAAGGCATAGCCGCTTCAATAAAACGACTGAGAACCAGATATCGATCATCATTAAATTGATGAGCAAGCTCATGAAAACTACACCCTAAAATAGAAGAAGAGAGAGGACCAACAACTTCAGCTAGCTCTTTTGAGACTTCACAAAACAAACCATTGTGATCGATTTCCCACGTAAAAGGCCGTGGCAAAAGCTCTGGTGTAAAACGAAAAGCTTCTTGCTGACATTTTAATTCATTTGTATTTAACTTTAACTCATCTGCTTTTAATGGCATAACTAAAACTAAAAAGTGTTGAATTTACTCTCAAATGAATAATGCTAATTTGTTTACAATTATCTATTCTGGTTAAAATAACTTGATATCTCATATCAATTGTCTGTAGCAAAATTTTGACTGTTTCATCAACAAAACAAGAATAAAAAGAAGCTTCCAGCTCTTGTTGCTTATTCACCCATTATGTAATAAATCTTGTTACAATAATGGTAACATCTCCCTCGCATAAATAGTACTCAAAAAGAATACACTTATTTTACACATTCATGCGCCTTTTTTGAAAAGATATCTCCCAAGATCCCCAAGCTTATTTTACGACGTCATCTGTAAATGGTGTAATGTAAAAGTCCCTATAGAGGATATCAAGGCATTGTGCATTACCATTTTTATACTTATAAAAGAGCTGGTTAGTACCATCATTATACTAATTTCAGCCCCTAATGTTACCAATAGTTCTCGGCATTTGAAGGCGTTCATAAGCAGCCTTTTTATTTTTTAACTTTTTTACTCCTACATTATTATGATACGCAAGAAAACGGTTTTAATTGTTTCAACAGAAACAGATTTGAAATGAGAAAATCTTACAATGTTTGAGACTTTTATTCACTGTGAATAATGATAAATTACTATAAATCAATATACTGCATTATCAAAATCTCTTTTTCAAATAAAGCTTCTCGTAAGAACATCTTTCTTGAGCCAATAATATCAAATGATAATAAATTCAGCGTGACGCTTTAAAGTATCCTATGCAACAGAACTTGCATATTGGGCATTTTTCTTATGATGCTCTCAATAATCTCCCAAAGATCTTTCTTTCATTAGAATCGCTACAAAAGAAAAAACAAAAAATATGCCACCGCACTATTTTATTAAAAAATTTCTCTGTAAAAAAGAGAACACAAATTATCTGTTTTCATATAAAGATTTGTTTAATTTCTTTATATTCCAGATCATTTAGAAATGTTAAAAACATCTCATAATCTCCTTTGATATCAGCTTGTTTACCTCATCAGAAGTCTTAATACAAAAGATCGCTTTTGCTTTATTACTCTCCATTTAAATTTTTAATATTATATAAAAAAATAAAACAAGCACATTTAAATAATGACTGTCAGATATTTTAAAAATTGCATATTTTTAAATGTGTTTGTTTATTTTCCTTCATTGAGTAGAATTTCACGTTTTCCAACATGATTAGCGGCTCCAACAATGCCTTTTTCTTCCATCCGCTCGACAAGAGAAGCTGCTTTATTATAGCCGATTGAAAGTCGGCGCTGAATATAAGATGTTGAACATTTTTTATCACGCATAACAATTTTTACAGCTTGGTTATAAAGTTCCTCACCCTCTTCATCAAAATTTTCTTCCTCAGAATTTCCAGCAGCTGAATCAGCAGAATTATCCTCTTTGTTATCGTCTTCATTATCTGTTACCGTTGCTAAATAATCAGGTTTACCTTGCATTTTTAGATGTGCAACGATGGATTCAACTTCTTCATCAGAAACAAAAGGTCCATGAACGCGCACAATGCGTCCACCACCTGCCATATGAAGCATATCCCCCTGACCTAAAAGTGTTTCAGCACCTTGTTCACCCAAGATCGTACGACTATCAATTTTTGATGTTACTTGAAAAGAAATGCGGGTAGGAAAGTTCGCTTTAATTGTACCTGTGATAACATCAACAGAAGGACGTTGCGTTGCCATAATAAGATGAATACCTGCCGCACGCGCCATTTGCGCTAAGCGCTGAATAGCATTCTCTATCTCTTTCCCTGCCACCATCATAAGATCAGCCATCTCATCAACAATCACAACAATATAAGGAAGCTGCGTGAGATCCATGGCTTCTTCATGATAAAGCATTTCCCCTGTTTCCTTATCAAAACCCGACTGAACAGTACACATGATTGTTTCGCCTTTTTGAGCTGCAAGTGCAACGCGTGCATTAAAACCATCAATATTACGCACACCCAACTTAGCCATTTTACGATAACGCTCTTCCATTTCACGAACCGCCCATTTTAAAGCTGTTACTGCTTTTTTGGGATCTGTGACAACGGGTGTTAAAAGATGTGGAATGCCATCATAAACAGAGAGCTCTAACATTTTAGGATCAACCATGATCAAACGACACTGCTTTGGTGTCATACGATAAAGAATCGACAAAATCATTGTATTAATTGCAACAGACTTGCCTGATCCTGTTGTTCCTGCAACCAATAAATGAGGCATTTTTGCTAATTCTGCAATGACCGGTTCACCATTAATCCCCTTCCCCAAAGCAAGAGCAAGTTTAAATTCACTTTCACGAAAAGAACGTGTTTGGATTAATTCCCGTAAATAAACGGTTTCACGAACCGCATTGGGTAACTCAATCCCGATAACATTCCGTCCAGGAATTACAGCAACGCGTGTAGAAATAGCAGACATAGAACGCGCAATATCATCAGAAAGATTAATAACGCGTGATGATTTTACACCCGCAGCGGGTTCAAATTCATACATTGTTACCACTGGCCCTGGATGAACATGGATAACTTCACCCTTAATGCCAAAATCTTCCAAAACACTTTCCAAAAGTCCAGCACCACGTTCTAATGTTTCTTGAGGAATCATCGTACCTTCATGAAAAACAGGTTCCTGTAATAAGTTGATCGGAGGAAATTCATAAACATCACAGTCAATAGATTGAATATTTTGCATAAAAGCAGAATCATAATTACCTAATGGCATACGAGTAGATTGCAATGTTTTAGTTTTACTGTTTGCTTGCACCACAGAAAAATCTTTTGAATTCTTTATGACGGCTTTGTTTATACAATCAACAGTATTATTGGCGACAATATTATTGGTATTTTCAGTCTCTATACTAGCCCCTGCATCACTTAACGCCCCTGTATTACTTAACGTATGAGCAAAATCTTCAACAGAAAGCTTAGAATGACACTCTTTAGTAGTATCATTATTTGTATGCATTAAATCAGAAATTTTCTCAACACCTCGCATCCTTTCCGCTGGAGATTCTGATGTAATTGAATCATAGAGTTGTGGAAAGCGGTATTCAAGAACACGGTAAAGAGCCGTTATTGACTCATCAAAGGCTGTGGGAATATCCGGTGTAATTTCATTTGTCGTGTCAATTGATGTTCCATCCTCTTTTGATGTTTGAGTCTCCACATGTTCAAATATCAAAGATTCACACTCAAAAAATGCATCGTCGGAAAGATGCAACGCAGGTTTTATTTTTTGTAGCACATTTTCCACTTGTAATTTATGTTCTTGTTTATCCTCCTCAAGTGGAATATTTGCTGACGGCATATGAATAGCTTGTCGTGACAACTGCTTCAGAACCGTTGAATGACAAACTGATGTTTTATTCTCTATTGATTGAGGATTAATGACTTTTTTTGTCGAAAGAATATTTGTTGTTTTCTTGTTACAACGTACAATATCTGTATCTGTAATTTTTTTTTGATCTTGCTTCGTAAAAATTTTAAACTGTTTTGCAAAAACTGGATCTGTTTCTATACGACGACGCAAAATCTCAACTTCTGGGGTTCTCGTGAAACGGACGTTTTTTCCGAGGGCAAATGCCTTTTTCCACACTTCCGGATAAGGAAATATCTCAGTAATCTTAACAGATAAATCTTCTCTTGATGCACCTTTTGTACCATCATCAGAAAAAGAAGACGTAGAAATAGATTTTGTTTTCGAATTATGCATGGCACCCAACAAATTTATAGCAATGAGAAAAATAACCTTTTCAAAAAGAATTCGTAGAAACTATCATACGAAGGTTAATAACCTTTTGCTGATGGTTACTTTTTAATGAAAAAAATAATGCCATAATGCATATTCATAATCTGCCTTTTGCATATTTACGATATAAATTGCCCAGTTTATGGTGTCATAGAGCTCGTATTTCATTTGTTTTGAAGAAAACTTCATGATAAAAAAGCTTCAAGAAAATTGTCTATGCCTCTCTTTCTCTCCCTTTTCATAAAAGAAACTAGTCTCAATAATACAATAAGCATTGCTCTATTGAATTCTCCATGCTCAATTATCACGATATAATCTAATTTCTCACGTTTTTATAAGATTATCCTTGTTATCCTCGTTTAAAAAGGCTTAGACTAAGACAATCATAATTACATAAATATAAATAGAAAAAAGGGAGTGAATTATGTTTAATAAACGGAAATTTTATATCAATGGTCTATGGGATGAGCCAAGCACTCCTCACGATTTTGACGTCATTAATCCATCAACAGAGGAGGCTTGTGCTGTCATTAGCCTTGGAAGTACAAAAGATGCTGATAAAGCAATTAATGCGGCTAAAGAAGCCTTTCAAAAATGGAAAACAACGTCACCAAATGAGCGTCTTGGATTTGTTGAAAAAATTCTAGAGATCTACGAAAAACGTTCCAAAGACATGGCAAAAACCATTTCAATGGAAATGGGAGCACCAATTGATATGGCGCTTAATGCGCAAACTGCAACCGGAAGTTCCCATATTCGCAATTTTATCGAAGCTTATAAAGAGTTTTCGTTCCAAGAAACTTTAATAAAGGGAAATGAGCAAGCAATCCTTCACTACGATCCTATCGGCGTCGTAGGATTAATTACGCCATGGAATTGGCCCATGAATCAAGTAACTCTTAAAGTTATTCCTGCTCTCTTGGCTGGCTGTACCATGGTGTTAAAGCCCTCTGAAATTGCGCCTCTTTCTGCTATGCTTTTTGCTGAATTTTTAGATGAAGCCGCACTTCCAGCCGGTGTTTTTAATTTAATCAATGGTGATGGTGCGACTGTCGGCTCTTACCTCTCTGCACATCCAGATTTAGAAATGATCAGCTTTACTGGTTCAACTAGAGCAGGAAAAGATATTTCTAAAAATGCCAGCGCTACTTTAAAAAGAGTCTGTCTGGAACTTGGTGGAAAAGGAGCGAATATTATCTTTGCTGATGCCGACTCAGATGCTATTCAACGTGGTGCACGACATTGCTTTTATAATAGTGGACAAAGTTGTAATGCACCAACTCGTATGCTTGTGGAACAGAGCATCTATGACAAAGCCATAAAAATAGCCAAAGATATTGCAGAAACAACAAAAGTAGGACCAAACTGCCAAGAAGGAAATCATATTGGACCTGTCGTTTCAAAAAAACAATATGATAAAATTCAGGATCTTATCCAATCGGGAATTGATGAAGGTGCAACTCTTGTTGCAGGCGGGACTGGTTTACCGAAAGGAATGGAACGCGGTTATTATGTCCGTCCAACAGTCTTTGCTGATGTAAAACCTCATATGCGTATTTTTAAAGAAGAAATCTTTGGTCCAGTTCTCTCGATTCTTTCTTTTAGTACAGAAGAAGAAGCCATCGCTTTAGCGAATGAGACTGAGTATGGTCTTACAAACTATATTCAATCGCAAGATCGCAACAAATGTCGTCGTATTGCGGCACAAGTACGCTCTGGTATGGTAGAAGTTAATGGACATGGATTACCCAGTGGAAGCTACTTTGGAGGTGTAAAATTTTCTGGGCGCGCTCGTGAAGGAGGACATTGGGGAATTAAAGAATTTCTCGATAGTAAAGCAATTTCGTACTGGTAAAATCTTATTAAAAACTTAATAGGAATCGTATGGTAATACAGAAAATAACGGATGAAGGTGCTCTTGGGCAACGTCTTGATCAGTGGCTCGCAAAACAATATCATGATGTGCTCTCACGTTCGCGTTTGCAAACTCTCATCCGTGAAGGCTGTCTTAAAATTGATGGTCAATTCATAAAGGAACCCAAAATAAAATTAAAACCTAACCAAATAATTGAATTGGAAATGCCGGACCTTCGTGATGCAGAACCTAGCGCTGAAGCCATTGCATTGGACATTCTTTTTGAAGATGATCATGTCATTGTTATTAACAAACCAGCCGGTCTTGTTGTTCATCCTGGGAATGGCAATTGGACCGGTACATTGGTTAATGCCCTTATTTACCACTGTGGGAATAGTTTATCTGGTATAGGTGGTGTTAAACGCCCTGGTATTGTCCATCGTCTTGATAAAAATACAAGCGGTGTCATGGTTGTTGCAAAAAATGATCTAGCTCATAAAAGTCTCAGTGCTCAATTTTCTGATCATGGACGTACCTGCGCATTAGATCGACGCTACCATGCCTTGATTTGGGGAACACCTCAGCGCAATGTCTGGACAATTGATGCATCACTTGGCCGTTCGCCCCATAACCGGACAAAGCAAGCTGTCATCCATAACCAAAACCCTTATGCTCGTCATGCTGTTACACATGTTTTTCTGCTTGAAAAATATGGCTCTCATGCAGACTCAACATCTTTTGCTAGCCTTCTGGAATGTCGCTTGGAAACTGGACGCACCCATCAAATCCGTGTTCATATGACTCATATAGGGCATCCACTCATAGGCGATACAGTTTATGGAAACGCTTTTAAAACAAAATCAAACACATTCAACTCCACTATTAGAAATGCAATCGATCAATTCAACCGACATGCACTCCATGCTGCAAGTCTTACTTTTGAACATCCTTCTACCGGTAAAGTTATGTCGTTTTCCGCACCACTGCCTCAAGATATGGCTAAACTTATTAAACTTTTTAAAAAAATGAATTGAAACTTTTCCCCTTCTCAAGATTTCACAATAAAATATCTTTTTTTGAACAAAATTGAAAAATATGCTAGAGTGAGATTATGAGGATAGTTAGCTATCTAAAACATAGAATTTGCCTTATCAGGGAATTCAAACAAAAGGAGGGTGCTATATGGCCCATATGAATTTATTATCAGTAATGACAGGTGATGGTGGTTTAAACCGTTACTTGGAAGAAGTGCGTCGTTTTCCAATGCTTGAGCCAAAAGAAGAATATATGTTAGCTCAGCGTTACCGTGAGCATAATGATCTAAAAGCTGCGCATAGGCTAGTAACCAGCCATTTGCGTCTCGTAGCTAAAATCGCGATGGGATATCGGGGCTACGGACTTCCCATTGGGGAAGTCATTTCAGAAGGCAATGTTGGACTCATGCAAGCTGTTAAACGTTTCGAACCAGAGCGGGGTTTTCGTCTTGCAACCTATGCAATATGGTGGATTAAAGCATCAATCCAAGAATATGTATTGCGCTCTTGGAGTTTGGTGAAAATGGGGACAACAGCTAATCAAAAGCGTTTGTTTTTCAACCTTCGTAAGTTAAAAAGTAAACTTCAAGCACTTGATAGTGGCGATCTCAATGCAGAACAAGTGAAAAAAATTGCAATCCAGTTGAATGTCACAGAAGATGAAGTTGTATCAATGAATCGTAGGCTTGGTGGTGATACTTCACTCAACGCACCAATTCGAACAAAAGAAGGGGAAAACAGTGAGTTGCAAGATTGGTTGGTGGATGAATCTAACGATCAAGAACAAATTTTAATTGAAAAAAGTGAATTAGAAAATCGCCGTTCCATGCTCATAAATGCCATGGACAATCTCAATGAACGCGAAAAGCGTATATTTAAAGCGCGTCGTTTAAACGATGTACCACTAACCCTAGAAGAACTCTCTGGTGAATTTAATATTAGTCGAGAACGAGTAAGACAAATTGAAATGCGTGCATTTGAAAAAGTGCAAAACTCTATCAAAGATTCTACTTTATCTCAAAGTCAAGTATAAAACCTAGAGTTAAGTATAAAGCCAATGGTTTGCACATTCTTTAAATGTGAAAATGAAAAAAAGCATGCCTTGGCTTTATACTTGTAAATCAGCCTATAGAATTCTTTAACTTATTGATATGTAAAGCTTTATTTAATATATTTGGTATATAATTGATAAAGACGGTCGTAGAAAATTCTTCACAGCCGTTTATTTTTTTGCATCTATGTTTTATTTTTTTGACCAAGAACTGTTAACTTATCTTGTTGTGCAAGCCATTGTCCAATAACTTCATTAAAAATAGACTTACCTGTTGGTCCTTTTGCAAAGGTTAATTCACTTATACGCCCGTTTTTATCCGTTAACACCAAACGCATCCAATCTAATTCTCGCATCAATTGTAAATTTCGATCAAGAAATGGATGATTACCACTCAATGCGACAAGAAAAAAGTCATCGTTAATCTTTGCAGCAATAGTTCTTGTTAAAGCCTGTCCAATGGATTGTTCACTTGCTTTAAAGGTTAATGCTTGAACATTGCTTATAGCTTTACCTGAAAATTTATCAGAAAGAATAAAAACAAGGTCCATAATATATGCAGCAGGAAATGACTGATCGGTATTACGACGTAAAATTAACCGTAATGATACCCCTTCATCAGGAATTGTTATATCACCTTGTATAGTTGTTTCTTCTGGAGCCCCCTTCACTTGAGATTCTTTTATAAGCGTCCAGCGAGCACTTCCCGTTGCTATCTTTTCTGCATCATAATTTGTACGTGCTTGATAGAAAACAGCTTCACCTGATTTTTCAAGCGATTGCAAATTGCTATCAACAACTGTTGAGAATACTTCTTCATCCGAAGAATCTATCGCTTGTTTTAAACCAACATCAATTTCACTTCCATCCTCTAATAAGCGTTGTGTTAACTTTCTCTTAATTGGAAATGCCTTTGGTACTCTGTGAGAAGCTTGAAGATTTTCTTCTAAAAACTGATGATCATTTGATACAAATACACGCTCACCAACAAAAAAAATACCAACAAGTAAAACAACAAAACTAACAACAGAAACAGCACTTATCACAATACGCCTTTGCACTAACGATTTATTAGCACGACGTAAAGCCTGAGAAAAAATGTGCGAAACAATATGCGGATTATCTTCCTGCGAAGGAGAAATCTTTAACACACTGCTATTAACATGCTGAGAAGGCACATCAGCCTCCATATTAACAGGCTCTGCATCTGGTATATCTGATACACAAAGCTCAACAAATACCTTGTTATCCTTTGAACGTGTAACAAAATCTTGCTTTCTTTTTATGTTTACCTCTGACAATTCATTATTCTTTGGTAATATAGTTTTTTTTGTATATTTCTTATCTTCATTTATATTTGTGGGATTCCAACCAATAACTGAAGAAAGCCGTTTCTTTTCAACTGCTAAATATTCTCCTTCAACAGTTGCAATAGAACTTTGAAGAATCTTTCTTTGTTCATCCGCTATTGCTTGTGGTATTTTTGCTGTTACAAATTGATGTTCTAGTGTTTCGGTAGCCCGCTTATAAATCCGCTTACGCACTTGTGGTGTAATATTATTTTGTGCATTAATTGTCTTTTTTAAGATTCCAACGAAATCTACCATTTCCTCTATAATCTCTCTTAAACTGAGAAAAAATCAATAGTAAAGCCAAAAAACTTTATTTTAGCCTTCTAAATTGGTTGCCATTTAATATTGGTACAACTATTGCAATAATGTAAAATGAATATGAAAAATAAACAATGCTATTTTGCACCTTTCTTTTACGTGCTCTTAAAAACTTTTTTTGTAAAAAGATACAAAAACGAACAGAGAACATATATAGAAATCTAAAAACAATAATCAATTAACAAAGGGATCCGTAATAAGAATAGTATCTTCACGCTCTGGACTTGTGGATAATAAAGCCACTTTTGTATTAATCAGTTCTTCAATATAGCGTATATATTTAATAGCCTGCACTGGTAAATCTTCCCACCTCAATGCATGTGCTGTTTCTTCCTTCCAACCTTCTAATGTTGCATAAATAGGCTTCACCCGATCCTGAGCTCCCATGGAAGAAGGTAAATAATCAATCCTTTTACCATCAAGCTCATAACCAATACAAATTTTTATTTCATCCAAACCATCTAAAACATCAAGTTTTGTCAATGCTATACCTTGAACACCGCAAATTGTTACCATCTGACGTACTAAGACAGCATCAAACCAACCACATCGACGCTTTCGACCCGTTACAACACCAAATTCATGTCCACGCACTCCCAGAAATTCACCAATATCATTTATCTGCTCTGTCGGGAACGGCCCTTCTCCAACGCGTGTAGTATAAGCTTTTGCAATACCCAAAACATAATGGATTGCATCAGGTCCCATCCCCGAACCTGTACATGCTTGCCCAGCAACTGTATTAGATGACGTTACATAAGGATAAGTTCCAAAATCATTATCTAATAAAGCACCTTGCGCACCTTCAAAAAGAATGTGTTTCCCTCCTCGATAACCTTCATCTAAAAGACGCCACGTACAATCCATAAAGGGCAAAATTTTATCCGCAACTTGCATCAATTCATCATAAAGTGCTCGAGAATCAATCTCTGCAACACCCATCCCACGACGCAAAGCATTATGATGCCTCAAAAGCCGCTCAATCTTAGCCATAAGTGTATCTTTTTCTGCTAAATCCATCACTCGGATAGCACGACGTCCCACCTTATCTTCATAAGCCGGTCCAATACCGCGCTTTGTTGTACCAATCTTTAAACCAGATAAACCGCTTTCTCGAATTGCATCAAGATCACGATGCAAAGAAAGAATCAAAGGAGCATTTTCAGCAATACGCAAAATTTCTGGTGTGATTTTTACACCCTGATTACATAGTTTTTTTACTTCTGCAACAAAATGATGAGGGTCAACAACAACACCATTACCAATAATTGATAACTTGCCACGCACTAAACCAGACGGTAAAAGTGATAATTTATAACTGACTCCATCAACAACCAATGTATGGCCAGCATTATGCCCCCCCTGATATCTCACCACGATATCTGCTCGCTCAGACAACCAATCTACAATTTTACCTTTGCCTTCATCACCCCATTGTGTACCGACAACAACTACATTGGCCATAACTTTCTCCGTCGTGTTTGGTCAAAAAAACCAGCATTCAAAAACAAACTCTTCTTTATAACGAAACCTTAGAGCAAGTGCGACTCCTCATTTCAGATTTTTCTCAATCTTCAAGTGATTAAATTTTCAAATTTATGATAATAAAGATAAGCAAATACCCAAATATTTTAAATCTGTCATTTTCGCTACAAAAAGTAAAAACATTAGAGATTTTAATTTGTGCGTATCCAACACCTGACAAAGCATTCATTCCCCGTCTTAATCTTTTACAATTCATGTAATATTTAGAGGCTGTTTGTCTGATACAAGAATACGAAAGATCATCATAATCTCTCGTATCCTTTTTTGTTTAAAAACACGTTGTGAAAATCAACAGTAATTATTTAAAGCTGTGCTTTTTCAACTTGGAACGCCCACTCAAGCCATTGTGTTAAAATTTCAAGATCGGAAGCCTCAATTGTTATACCCGCCCAAATTCGAAGCCCAGGAGGAGCATCGCGATACGAACCGATATCATAAGCAACCCCTTCCTCATCAAGACGCTTCACAACCGCTTTTATAAAAGATACTCGCCTTTCCGTATCCAAAGCAGTAATCACTGGATCCACAATATCTAAACAAATAGCGGTGTTAGAACGCACTTCAGGATCTTTTGCCAAATATTCTAACCATGGCGTTTTGCGAACAAAAGCATCAAGTACAGAAAAATTTTTTTCAACCCGTGCTCTTAATGCCGCTGCACCTCCTAGAGATTTTGCCCACTTCAACCCATCAAGGAAATCCTCAATACAAAGCATAGAAGGTGTATTGATGATCTTTCCTTTAAAAATATCTTCGTTCAATTTTCCATTTTTTGTCATATAGAAAAGTTGGGGCATAGGCCAAGCTGGAACATGATTCTCAAGCCTCTCAACAGCACGAGGACTTAAAATCACCATACCATGTGCAGCCTCACCTCCCAAAACTTTCTGCCATGAAAAAGTAACAACATCTAATTTTGAAAAATCAAGATATTGCGCAAAAGCTGCCGATGTTGCATCACAAATGGTCAATCCAGCCCGCTTATGCGGAATGAAATCCGCATTAGGAATACGCACACCAGAAGTTGTCCCATTCCATGTAAAAACAACATCCCGATCAAAGTCAAGTTGTGTTAAATCTGGTATTTCACCATAAGGAGCTTCAAAACGACGCACATCAGAAAGCTTTAATTGCTCGACAACATCTTTATTCCACCCAAACCCAAAACTTTCCCACGCTGCCATATCAATGCCACGCTCACCTAATAGAGACCATAGAGCAGCCTCAACAGCACCGGTATCTGATCCTGGCATAATTCCTATACGATGATCAGAAGGAACCTCAAGAATCTCACGGGTTAAATTAACAACTTCAGCAAGTTTTAATTCTGCTTCTCTAGATCTATGTGAACGCCCAACTAATGCATTTTTAAGAACATCAAGAGTCCAACCAGGCCGTTTGCTACAAGGGCCTGAAGAAAAATTAGTATTATTGGGACGATTACTTGGTTTTTGTAACATTATCATTATTTCTCCCCTTTTAGATGTTTCTCTTTCTTTATAAAGAAAAACAAATTATTATAAAGACTAATCAATAATCTTTTTAGAAAAAAGTCAAAAATGTTGTCTATTATTTCGTATGCTTAAAATTTAGGGAAACTTTATAAAAAAATCTTTCTTAATCATTCTTCTCGATTGATTCTCTTAACTTTTTTTCGTATCACCACCACGATAAGACAGCATTCTAATAACAATACACTAAAGTGTCCAATATACCTATCAAATTTATTTTATGATAAAGATTCATTGATAACGCTCTAGAATAGGGAGATAAACTTATTAAAAAATCAATTATTTTTCTTTTGATGACTGGACAGAGAAAATTTTAATGTTATAACCGCAAACGCTTTATATTTTTTATGAAGCATGCCCAGATAGCTCAGTTGGTAGAGCAGCGGACTGAAAATCCGCGTGTCCGTGGTTCGAATCCGCGTCTGGGCACCACTTTTTGTGTTTAAAATATTGAAATATACAGTTTTTTCTTTAAATAACCATTTTTAGACCACCTTCTACAGTTTATATAATTTTATCTAATTTGCTCCTTATTTTTCTTTGGAGTGAAGGCTAAGATCTTTTTCTTTCTCCACCTCACTGCTCTCCCTAGCTTATATGGCTCCGGAAACAAACCCTGAAGCACCCAATTGCGAATCGTTGTTGTGGATACACTAAAAAGCTGTGCACACTCACGTGTCGTTACATATCTATCTCCATCATCAAATATCATCTCATTACCTTTCTATTTTTTATGTTACTTAATCCCCTCCTCGTCCTATAGGACGAGGAGATGAAATCAATTGTTTAAAACTAAGCCGCTTTCGTGACGGGCTTCTGCAAACTCGGATCATAAGCTCGCAACAAAGAATCCATTCTATGGGGCAGCTCTGAATCTCCAAAATCCGTTAAAACTGCTAGAATCTTTGTAATATTTGGAATTTCATCTTGAAGTTTTAAAATCAAAGCTTTTTCTACTATGCTCATGATGTCAACCAAGTCACTACAGTCTTTGTCATCTACGTATTCACAATTGATAAACTGAGACAACGCTATCCACAAATCACATAAAAAGTCGATACTGGTATTCATTGCACACCCCCAAAGATTTGTTCTCTCAAACAAGCCAATCCTCTGGATGTGATTTTTGTTGAAGGGAGTACCTTTTCTGTACCATCTGGTCTTTGGATAGTGATAGCAGGACAGTCCATGAAACCTTTTTTGATTTTATCCTGATAAGGTAACAGAGGCGCCCCTGGAGCCCGTCGATACACCCAATCATGTTTACGCAAGTAATTGGTTAAGTCCTTTGGGCGCACCTCCAACATCTTCGCTGCTTCGATAAGACCGAATAAACCATCAGAGCGTTTTAAACCTTCCAAAGCTTCTGCTTTAGGCTTGAGTGTACTCACCTCATTTCTTAAGTCTTCTAATTGATTGATACTCTCTAAAAGGAGCTGTTTAATCGTAAGAGGATTTTCCAAAGCATTGGCAAGATTTATTTGTGGTGTTGCTACTTGTCTTTCCAATTCTTGCCAGCGGTCAATAATCTTTGCTCGTAAAGCAGTGCTGTAACCCGAAACAAGAATTAAACACTCACGTTTGGGAAGATTGTAGCAAGGAAGAGTACGACCTATTGAATCTCTGTAGAATCCTGCAAATTCACTCAGCTCAATTTTGAGCTCAGTGAGTATTTGCCGAATATCCCGCATAACATTCCGATGTTCTTTACCACATAATTCTGCAATTTCACGACTCGACATAGTCTGAGTGGTAGCACTATTAGCAGTGCTTTCTTTAATTTCTATAAGTGTGTTCACTGTGAACTCCTTGGTAATAGAGGTTTTCTATTGACACTCTAAAAGAGTGCCGGGTGCTAGAAAACACGGTACCAAGTCCGTCGTCACACCTTTCCCGTGAGGGTATTGTATAGTGTAACTACACCCGACAAGACCGTTATATGCTACAGCATATAATGAGTCAAAATCTTTAATGTTCAGAAGACTGATTATTTCGGCAACCAATCCGCTTGGTATTTTAAGGTGTTTTCTAGGCACCTGATTCGGTAATAGACATACTGATAGTATTTTGTCAAATAAAAAATTAAAAAATCGGCGCTTATAAACTATATCGATTTTATCAGTAAATTCGTATTTCTTTTCCATAATTGTTGCTTTTAATG
This sequence comes from Bartonella sp. AA78NXGY, assembly GCF_042197005.1. Lineage (NCBI taxonomy): Bacteria > Pseudomonadati > Pseudomonadota > Alphaproteobacteria > Hyphomicrobiales > Bartonellaceae > Bartonella > Bartonella sp. AA78NXGY. The sequence goes on along the minus strand of NZ_JBHIRI010000006.1, from coordinate 5,042 downwards.
CATGCTTTGTCTTTTAAGCTCTTGAGACAGCACACCAATTCCTTTTGCTGTGATTTTTGCGCAAGGAATGACCTTTTCTATTCCACTTGCGGTTTGAAATGTGATGGTTGGACAATCCATAAGTTTCTTTTGGATTTTGTCTTGATAAGGAAGCAAATTTCCACCTGCTGCTCGTCTGTAAACCCAACCTTTTTGCTGTAAGAAGAGAATGAACTGTTTTGGTTGCATCTCGAGTATTTTAGCGGCTTCTGTAAGACCGAAGAGTCCATCATGGCGCTGTAAGCTTTCAAGAGCCATTGCCTTTGGTTTTAAATTTGCAATAATGTTATCTTTTTGTTCATTTTCATTTTTGAGATACGTTAAAACACCAAGCATAACTTGAGGACTTGAGTAGTCGATTTGTGGTATTGCTGCTTGCTTTTCTAATTCTTGCCAACGGTCTATAATCCTAGCACGTAATGTCATGCTGTAACCAGAAACTAAAATGAGGCATTCGCGTTTAGGGAGGTTGTAACAGTTTTGGGGCTTACCCTGTTTATCTAAATAGGTGGATCCAAATTTGGATTGCCCCCCTTCAGGATATAATTCTCCTAACATTTGTCGAATATCACGCATAATATGCGCATGTTGCTTACCGCATAACTCTGCAATTTCACGACTAGACATCGTTTGAACTGTTGTGTTTTGAAAATTTCTTTCAGATGTTGTGATAAAATTATGCATGCTTCACTCCATTCGTTGTGACAACATTGTCATTGTGCTTGATTTGCTGTCTTAGATGTCTTAAGAAATCTTCTAATGTTTCAGGATTTGAATAATCGATTTTTGAATTTACTTTTTTTTCGCATTTCAGAAAATATTCACGCACTTGTTTACCTTTGAGACCAGGTTCACAAATGGCAATGTGTTTTGCTGTGTCTAAAGTGAGAGCATAATCTTTAAAAGGATTTCCACGTGAGGAGTTTGATAATTCTTTAGTAGAAAGTACAAAGTCGACATCTTCTCTAAAGCTAAGTTCTTTAATACAGTTTGTTATCCACTTTCTAAACTCGGTTTTTACCTCTAAAAAGGTATATAAATCACGAGCGCTAATAGTTTGAACCTTTTGATGCTGGATAATATTGTATTGAGTAGCAAGAAGCTTTTCCATTACGAACCTCATGTTGATGGGATTGATGAATGAAAGGGGGCGCTTTTAAATGCGCCCTTCAGAATTTAAAGCACATCACAAGGACGCAAACGGTGTTGTTGTTCGTAAGTACCGTAAATCTCATCATTATATTTTTCGTCTGCGATTTCGTCTAAAAGTTCTTGGTAAGCATCACTTTCGCGTACAAAGTCATGAACTTTACTCTCATCATGGAGATGTTCGATATTTTCTTTTACATATACTTCTGCAATTTCTTCAGAGATATCTTCACAATTATTCTCAGAAGGATTGATGCGAAAGATTTGGATTGCATCATCTGCCTCGTCAATAATTTTTAGAACTTGGCTTTCATCCAGTGGTCCCGACCGACCAATGTTTTGATCATCATCATAGACAACTAATAAGATTTCATCAGAATTTATAAGAATTGGATTTTCCATAATTTCTCCTCCCTAACGCCTCTTGGCGATTGTTTGTGCGTGGTTTATGGATATATTAGTACAATATGAATGAAATACAGTCGAGTACAAAGTGTACTATTTTTTCAAAAAAATAAAAAATGACGAATCATCGACTAATTTAAGAATCAATAAGCATGCAGTTTATTGTAGAATCAATAATCTGCTATGACTTGCTGATGGCATCTAATTGATAACTTAAATAGAGAATCTTAATTGTACTTACATGTCAAGAATAGTGCGTCGTACACGACCTATTATAGAAATGGCACCTTCAAGTTTTGGAGCTTTTATTGTTTTATCGTACGAAGCAGGCTGAAAAGGAGGATTATCATTTGGTCTATATCGCTTATATGTAGCTTGCCCAGTTTCATCTGCAATTACATAGCAGGCATTAGGTACAAGCTTTTTGTCTCGCATATTTACAAGTATTATGGAATCTGGAGGACTAATTTTATTCATGGATGCACCATCTACACGCAATGCAATCCATTCACCGGCAGGAAGATTAACAGCTTCTGTCATAGGATAATCTGAAAAATCCATTATCCCATCTTGCTCGCTTAACTCTCCAGCACTAATCCATGAAATAAGAGGAATACTTATATTAAGACTAGGATTTTCTTGAGGAGATTCACCATATAAAATCCATCCCGGATCGACGTTAAATACTTGTCCATAGAGTTCGGCTTTTTGTCGAGAAACAGGACGATTTCCATTTTCATGACTAATTAGAGTATTTTGATTAAGAGCTGATATAGCGCGCGCAGCCTCGCTCGGTGTTGCATACCCAGCATTTTTACGCGCTATTTTAAGTCTATCTTTTGGCAAATAACTCATTCGTACATTATCCACTATTTTTTTCATTCATTGTGTACGATTTTATCTTGATTTAAAATTGTACGTAATGTACTATTTTGATCATGGTTAATAATTTTTATGTCAAAAATTTGATTGAGTCTTGGGGATCTATAGGTCAATTTGCGAAGGAAATCGGTTGTAGCTATGAAGCTGCACGTAAAATGCGCGATCGCAATAGTATTTCTCCAAAATATTGGAACATAATTATCCAATTGTCTGAATCCAAAGGTCCACCTTGGGTTACACTAGATTGGTTTCTTCATATGTATGAGAATAAATCTCATGGTGTTTCTCTTTTAATAACAGAACAAGGAAAAAGTACGATTTCTTTAACGGAGAAATTTACAACATCGGATGGGGCAATTCGTATGAATAATTCTACAGATAACAACAAACACCCACAGCATCATTCACACTCTTAAAGAAGAAAGATCATGAGAAACGGAATATTAAAGAAACTCTACACACAGTTTTGTAGATTAATAGGTTGTAATATGAAAATTGAGAATGGAGATAAGTTTGTGAAAGAATTTATACAAATACCGGATCGTGATTGTAGCATAGAAGATCTTATAAAACGACATAGAACTCATACAAAAGTTCTTGCAAAACAAGAAGAATGGCATAAGTCACAATTTGATAATTGGATGAGATGGCATGAAGCAACTCTTGCAGAGCGAGATAAGTCAATTGAACAACAGCAAGTAGTACTTGAAAACCTATCCTCTTTAATTAAGCAAAAAAATGAAACGCTATACAGCCAAAGGCTAAAGTTAGCTTCACAGATGAAAGTTATTGATGAATTAAACAATAAAATCATTGAGTTAATCAACAAAAAAGAAGAACCAAGATTGATCGATTTTATTTTTGCAGGAGAATGCTTTTAATTTTGGCATCAAAAAAACCACAAATGAGGATTATCAGCCAAAAAGGAATATTCAGGGCCAAATTCGTCATATGTATCTTTTGAGCGTGGATATGAGGCCCAAAAATGAACAGTGAATGTTTCCTCTGGGTTAACAATCGAAGTGTGGTCAAGTGTAAAATTTGCAATGTTGCGGGAATTAGGCTTACGGCAGCTAATTATGAAATCTAAAAAAGTGTAGCATTTAGCACGTATAATAAAAAAATTCAAAGCGAACTCTGATGAAGCATTTGATTTTATATTTTGGGGACATAACGCAATGAGTTTTGGAGTTGTTCTTTTAATGACGAGGTGTTCACCTGAAGTTTTAGATGGCCATCTAACGAAAGGGCAAGCATTTTTAACAAACTTAAAGGGACTTTTTTCGATATGCGTATATTCCTTATCATTATATCTTCTCTAGTAAGATTTTTAATGCACAATTTCACCCTAACGCGTGAAGTGCCTTCATATTTTTGTGGGAAGAATACTGCCTTCAATTTCAAATATGGTCCCAAATCCCGTGCTTTTTTATCTTCTAATAGAATAGCTGTCTGGGTTTCTGATGCTATAGTTTGTCGTTGGAAGATTTTAAGTTGTTTTTTTAAGCTTCGTTGTTGTACAAAAAGTGTCACCATTCCAGTAACTATCGTAGCAATGATAGGAGCAATCGTAAGATTATCACTTATCCAGTGCAGCAAAAATACAGCACTATCATTTATCCGGTGCAATAAAAATACAACCTTATCAACTACCCATTCTTGCATCATAACTCCCCCCAATTTTTTAGAATCGCTGGGAGGATACTTTTTCATAAACATTTTTTCAAGACAAGCAATCACAACACGCTCTGTCATAGCACACATATAAACACGTAGAGCCTTAAGGGGGGATTATGATCACTAACGCACAAACCATTTTATATCTTGATCTAGGGACTAAGACAGGCTGGGCGATACGTGGTGCGGATGGTCATATAACAAGCGATACAGAAGATTTTCAATCACGCCGTTTTGAAGGCGGTGGTATGCGTTATTTACGCTTTAAACGGTGGCTTACTGAACTAAAGAGATCTGTTGATGAAATTGACGCGGTGTATTTTGAAGAGGTGCGCCGGCATGTGGGTACAGATGCTTCTCATATTTATGGGGGCTTTCTAGCAACCTTAACAGCGTGATGTGAACATCATCAGATACCATATGAAGGCATTCCTGTTGGCACAATTAAGAAGGCGACGACAGGAAAAGGCAACGCCTCAAAAGAAGAAATGATTAAGGCGGTATGTGCAAAAGGACATGTACCTAAAGACGACAACGAAGCAGATGCTTTAGCAATTTTATATTTGATGAAAGAAGGGGATATACATGTCCAGTAAAATACCATGGACGAGACTGTTTGCCGATAAATGGGCGGTGGTCGTCGATTATTTACCTCCTGTAGAAGGTAATATCTATATGAGATTGCGATTTCGCATGCTTCGTACTGGTGAACCTCTTTTTTATAATATTAAAGTTTTAGCTCATTACACTGGTTATTCAGTAAAGAAATTTGAGACAGCATTGAATGTTTTGCTAGAAGAGGGATACATCATTCGTTTAGAAGATGGTCGTTTGTGGAGTTCACAAGTTGAGGAGGAACTCAATAACTTCAATGAAGATCTAAATAATAA
>NZ_JBHIRI010000005.1:0-129740 GCF_042197005.1 Bartonella sp. AA78NXGY | reverse complement strand
TCTTCGTGTGTTATCCATTTTTTTTGCAGCTTCACACCAATTTCCAAGCGCCCAATCATGGCAACATTGTTGAGTACAGCTGGTGCAACGGGAAAAATATCACCGGCAATATAAATCTTGCCATCCGTTAAAGTGACGGTCCTTGTGTCTTTGTTGACAAAAGCATCAGCCCGTTCAACGCGGTCTCCTTCTTTTGCAACAAGGCGCCCCAAGCGGTCATGCCGCCCCCTGATGATGGTTTGAACCTCATTCAATTCACCACTTTGAATAAAGGGACGCGTGCCATAAAAGACAACGCTTTGTTGTTCCTCTTTGCCGCGAGATCTGTCAATTGCAAAGGGTAAACCACTTTCATGCTTCATATTAAAACCTCAATAAAATCTTGAATTGTTCGCGAACATCGGCACGCAAAGGAATATTGATGGGTGTTTTGAGTATCTCTACACCACCATTCAGTTCATTGACGTCACACCAAAGCTTTCCAAGGGGGACATCTTGTTTGGGAATGCCGTGAACGAGAATAGAAACAAATGCTGCTTGTTTCCCATCAACATCGTGAAAGTCTGTGCGTGCTGCCAGAAAAAGCGCCGTGCCCATCGAGGAGGGCTGGAACCTGACGCCACAATGGCTGTACACACCATCCAAAGCTTGTTCGACAGGCGCTACAGCATAGCATCTGCGATACCCAATCACGCTATTTTGGCTGTCTCTTAACACGAGATAAAGCGTGCGGTTGCTAAACCACTCTGCCATGAGTATATCGCGTTCATGTTTTTTGACCGAACACCACGGAAAATTTGCCATATCCCATGGATAATCAATAAGGTCCCAGCTTAACTCTTCATCCCCATCATCTATCCAATTGCCAATAAGCCTGCCTTCTTCTCTTGTGAGCGTGTGATTGATTTCTGTTGTGCGTCCAAAGGAAAACAAAGTGTCCCCAGCTGTTAAACGAACACCGCTTTCATACTCCAACATGCTGTCATCAAGGCGTGACATATTGCATTCAACAGCTTGCACATCATAACCATAGGTCCCACGGCGAAAATCAGAGCGCAAACTTTTGGAAAGGTCGGTGATTGCTTCAATAGCTTCAAGGCTTTTGCGTTCAGGCAACTGATCAAAATCAAGTTGAAAGGAATTCCACCATGCTCGCCCCGTCCAGGCGGGTTGAAAGCGTGCCGAAATCCCTAGCCATTCAAGCCCCATCTCTATTGCCGCAAGGGAGCCGCGAATATTTTGCCATGCAAGACCCTGATCAATTAAATCATAAAGGTTAGAGAAATAAGGGTTTAATTCTTGTAAGCCATATTCGTCTATTAAAAAGGGCAACCAAGAAGGCGGACGCGTGATAAATTTCGCGCGAGGTATTTCTTCGAGTGCCATTTTAACGTGAGGGTCAAGAGCCATTGCTTCTGCAAAACAACGTTCAAACAAGCTCGAATTTGGGGGCAAAAGTGAGGAAAGCATCAATAAGCACGCCCCCGTTCAGACAAGACAATATCCCCTAGTGCGACGGCTTCATCCGGTGCGACCAAAATATCCTCACAAGGTTGCGTTATGTTCACATGGTGAACGCCCTCAACCATCAAGCGGCTTAGTATCCAACTTAAAGACAAATCACGCCCAAGCCTCCATGCACGCGCCCATTCTGCTCTTAAATTCTGCTCCGCTCTTTCCAAAACAAAGGAGCCTTCATCCGGTAACAACCAAAAATCAGCAGAAACATTGATCATCCGCTGTACCGCGCTTTTCACAAGGATGTGGTCATTGGTCATTTTAACATGGGGGGCATCAAGGGCTGCTTGCACCTTTGCAATTAAAGCCTCATCTGCCACCCCTGATGGGCTATCACTAAAAAGAGCCACATGAATAATCGGGCTTTTACCCTCACGATAAACAAAAGCATCTTTGACATGGATATCGCTTGAGAGGGCAAAATATTGATAACGTGGCGCTGTGCCCCCTGTGGAATGTCCTTGTCTATTCAAGCGAATGCGGCGGCGAAACCGCTCATCATCTTCATCCAAAAGGCGCGTGACCCCATGAAAATCCCCCAAATGATCTAAACTTGTTCCACGCGCAAATGTGAGTAAATTATCCCGCGCCACTTCATTAATTCGCTGGCGCAATAGAAACTCTTCATAAGCCGCCGCTTGCAATTGAATGACCACGGGATCATAAGCCGTCTTTTCCACATTATAAGGAATATGATGCGCTGCAAAAAGCTCAGTCAAACGCGTGATCTTTTGCTCTAAAATTGCTTCAACAGAAAGCTCTTCAATAATTTGTGGCAGAGGGAGTTGTGGAGGGGGAATCTGTGAAAAGGATAAAGGTTCAAACTCAGTCATCACCAACCTCTAAATTGATGCTCATTGGCTCTTTGTGTGACCAATCCCCCAAATGCCCATTGGGATAAAAAACACCCGTTAAAACAAAATGGAATGTGCCTTCACGCGTTGCTTTTGTCAGATCAATCCTCTGCAACGAGAACCCAGGCTCTCCACACTCTGGATCATCGAGTGCTTCAACAATTGCTTGATAAAGCTGCATCATCGTCGCAGGATCAGCATTGGCATCTTGGAATGCTCCAACATCACATCCATAATGACGACGCAAAACCCGTGTCCCAATTCTTGTCGTCAGACATTTACGAAGTGACTGTTGGCAATGTGCCCAACCATACAAGAGAGAGCCATCCTTTTCGCTCATCCCGCACCGCATGCTTTAAGCCCCTTTGCTTGTCTTTGTGGTAGAGACCGTTGGGGCCGCAGAAACAACAGGTGCTGGTTTTTCAGCGATCTGACCAAGCAGCAACGGATATTTAGCCGCTTCCTCACTTAAACAAATTTCCTCACCCTTGCCTGGTGAACGCTTGCCTGCAACAAAATCGGCATTGGTTAAAATAACATAAGTGTTCTCACGCATGATAAAACTCCTTTAAAGAGGGGAAGAGGTTGTGGAGGGACCCATTTTGACCCCACCGTGTTTGTGGCTTGCGCCAACAGATTTTTGATTATGCTGTAAATCTTCTGCTTGAATGTGCACACTGCCCGTTAATTCAACACGGGTTGATTGATGAGAAAGCACCAAACCTTGTGCACTCAAATGAATTTGATTTTCCCCATGAGAGAGAATAAGTTCATCTTTTGTCATCCGCAAAGCGCCACCGGCATAACACAGAGCAAGTTCTTGGAAAGAGCGTGCGGGATTAGGCGCATCCTCACTATAGCTATCGCGCACCACCAGAGAGGCAGAACCAATTTCGCCATGGGGGTTCAACAACCGCACCGAATCACCAACATGGAGGGGCATATTGCTTGAAAGAGCGCCAGAAGCTTCTTGCGCTTGCAACCAAGGCGATAAAACCGCTTGTCCATTAGAACCCTGTTCGCAAAGTTTCACCCGCACCCTATGACCATCAACTTGCACAACCCGCCCGATCATGTGCTGGTTGGCAAGACAGCGTTCAAGCGCATCAAGACGCTTCATTATTTGTCGAAAGGTATCACTCAACAAATGCGCATCATTCATGGCAACACCTCATCATCACATGAAATCAAACCACTTTTGAGTTGTCCTTCATCACAAAAAATATCCTGTCCCAACTGATGCAAATCTTGGTGCCATTCCACCACGCTTATCGATACACCACGCTGCTTAATCGCCGCAGAGATAATCGGTTCAATTTGCACATCACGCGGGGCACTCAAATGCGTTAGTCCCCACAATTGCCCGCTATGACAAAGCACCGCAATGGCTTCTGCTAAAAGCCAACTGGAAACATCACGCTCTTTACCTGTGGTAATAATAAAAGCCCCTAAATGAAGATCCGCACTCATGTGCCCACTTGCTACAGGATTCAAACGGCTTTCTAACACCGCAACCCGTATTGCTGGAGCCACCAGCATCTGTGTTTCAAGCTCTTCTAAGTTAAAACGTCCAAATTGACAGCCGCAATCACGCACATCCGGTAAAGCGCCTTTAAGGCTTCTTATCACCGCTTCACGAAACTGATTAATGCGCCCAGCATTTTTAATCGTTTGACTCATGCAAAGACCCTTTCCAGCCAGTCTTCTGTCGCTTTGACAATTTCCACTTTATTGTGCTCTGAAAGCCCCAAATAAGGGCGTGCGGGCATGGTCACTTGATGCACACAAACAAAGCGGTGTGCATTGCCGCTTTTAAGAAAAAAGCGCAGTGTCTTGCCATTTTTCGGGTGAATAACCCCACCTAATTGATGAATCCGCGCATAAACCAACCCAGAGCCCACAATCACCTGTTCTGGTGAAGCTTTCATATCAATGGAGCGTGAAAGCGCCCCACTGGCATAAAGAATGGAGGTGCGGGCATGATTGTTTTTCCACTTCTCTCCTTGAGCAGACATTTTTTCACTTTGAATCCGCCGCCTTGTGCTTTCTTGAATGAGACGCCCAACCCCTTGTGCCAAAGTCCCCATCGAGCGATCAGCGCCCTTTTGCAAAAAGGATAAAGCCGCTTCAAGCCCTGTCTCTTTAATCTCAATATGGGTTGCAACAGACATATTATCTTCCCATCAAACGCGGCTTGGCATGGAAGAAAGCCCCATCACGCACGGGACCATCTTCGCTCATAATTTTAGGTTCATCTATGCCTAAACCCGCTTTGCCTTCGGCAATACGTTTCAGCAAATCAACCGCCTGTTTGTAACGATCTTCAATAGTCGTGGTCAGTGCCGTATGGCGTATGGCTAAATTATAAACAGCAATATTGACACAGATCATACCCAGAGCCGCTGGCTGTCCAGCAATGGGGATTGAGTAGCGATGAGACAAATGCACATCAATCTCACCACTTGCCTGTTCGAGCGCGCGGGCAATGGCTTGCTCTGAAAAAACTGGATCAGAGTTCTCATCCATCCCACACAAATCATCCAAGAAGTCATCACCCCAGAGCTCTTCAATCAATGTTTTGCTTGCATAAGCCATGTTTAAAAGTTTCCCTTAGACAACTTCTTGCAACAAAACACCGGCATCTTTTGCGGCAACCAATTCACACACACGTTCCCCCACACGCACCCGTTTGCCGCCTGATAAGCCGATATCTGGATCTTGGATCACTCCAGACAAACGTTCGCCCAACTGGGCGCTAAAACCCCAACTGATCACCGAACCATCTGCCTGTTGTTTGGTAGGGTCAATATAAAGCAGTGCAATCTTATTGCCCCACACGCGTGCCAATTGTGCCGAACGCCCTTTACGTGCCAAATTCACTTGCGATTCACCAATGAGTAAACGATCGGGGTGTATTTCCATCAGATCAGCAAATTGCGCCTTGGTGACAAAACCATCAGCAGTGCCACCCCCTTTAACAGCTTTGATGATTTTGGGATGACGTTTGAGTTTTGACCAAACAACTTTGCCCATAACAATGGTGTTGGGCGTATAGACGAGACTTTTATCCATGGCCTCATCTAAAACAGCATAAGGATCAGATTTCTCATAATCGCTAAATTTATTCTCACCTTTAAGTGTTATCACCCGCTCTGGTGCATAATTTTCACTTCTTTGCACAAGCGTTGCAACACGCACTTCACGCCCCAATTCTAGCAAATTGGCAAGTCCCTCTACAGCTGTCTTTTCGGGGTTATAACGAGAGCGCTTTTCTGCTCGTGCGCGTGCCGCTGCTTCAATATCTGAATTGGGGATAAGATCATCAAGTCCGTAATCTTTGACACTGGCTTCCCGTTCAAAGGCAGAAAATTCCACCACATTCGGGCGCCCTTTCCGCCCTATCTCAAGCTCAGGCACGGTAAAATTTTCCGCTAAGGGAAATTCACTATATTTAAACACCTCACTTAAAACACAAACGCGTGGCAAAACTCTATCGCCAATAAGAGAACCTGCTGGATTGCGATAACCAATAGCAATAGCGGTGAGTGTTGGATCAATGGGAAAAGGTCTGTTCATTTTATGCCTCGATTAATTAATTTTAAAAGAAATAACATCACCAGCAGAACCATCACTCATGGCAATACCAATGGTGCGATCTGCGGCTTCCGCTTTAATGGCGTGTCCTTTGGGGTCAGAGGTCAAAAAATCACCAAAGGAAACATTGCCTCCACAAACCACTTCGCCCCAACCACATTGGCCAACATCAATCATCTCACCAGCCTTGGCAATCAATGACCCAGCAGTCCCTAATAATTTATCACCCTTACCAGAAGCCGTTGCCACCATTCCATCACCGCGCGCTGCAACAATGCAATAAGGTGAAATCACATCTATGGCGCGAAAAGATTTAATCAAAATCATCGTACTCATAATGGGCGCTCCTTTTGTTCGCAAATATAATCAACTGCTTGGCTAATGGTGATGTCGAAACCTTTTTGCTTCTGCTCTTCCTTATAATGGCGTGCCGCAACAGCAACCTCTTCTGGCGCAAGCTTTGGTTCTTGCTTGAGACAAGAGGTCTCCAAAGGACTCCTAGCGGCAAGCGCCGGCAACTTCTCGACCAAACTTTTAAAATGCTCCATCCCCCCTTCAAGGCTACAGAGCGCACGATATTCCTCGCGAGCAGCCGGCAAAATCTTGCCCTCTTCAATGGTCTTATCTAAAAGACTCTCAATGGCACTGTTTTTTTGCTCTTCTTGCAAAAGCGCTAAATCTTCTCGCGCTTTTATTAATTGGGCATTTAATTCCACGCGTTCCTTTTCGCGCGCTTTAAGCGTTGCTAAAACCTCATCCGCTTTAGCATCTTCTGCCAGCGATAGTGCACTGGCAATGGCTGTCAAATCCATCATTTTCTCCGTCAAAGTTATAGGGGAAGGCTGTTCACGGCTTAAAGCCGTCATGACAAGGGCTGGACGGTTCACCAAACCAGCACCTGCTAAATTCAAAATTTCACCTTTCTTGGAATGGCGAAACTCAGGCGAAAGATAGCGATATTCTCGGGCAACAATCTTTTTGCTAGCCATATCGGTCCATTTAACACGCCCCCAAATCGCACCATCCCGCTCTGCTAATTCTTCAATCCAGCCACTGGCAGGTGCTTCTAAACCATTTCTCGCACGGTGATGTTGCCCATGCTCATAATCAATCACAAGCGGTCCTTTATTGGCTGCAAAGGCTTTTAAAATAGTTTGCGGGTTATAATGCCATTGTCGTCCATCACGTGCCTTTACATGGGGCGCTTTGGGCAAAAGCTCTACCCATTCAGGCGCTTGGCTAACGGTGGCGTCTTCACATGAAATGTCTTGGCATAAAACGTCTGGACAGAGATCTATTAACGCAGCATGAAATGTTTCTGCATCCCCATCTTTTTGATCTTCGTGAAATTCCTGTTCCATACATTGCCTATTGCTTTACAATTGTCATTGGCAATACAATGCATGAAACTTACTCCCACCATAAGTCTGACACTGTCAGTCAAAAGAGCATTTCTCAAAAAGCACTCTTTTCCCTATTCTTCTCCTTGTGAGAGAAACCCCCGTGCCAAACCATCCCATAAAATCGTTTTCAAAGGCACTTCAAAGGCGATAGAGCGCCGTTGTGAAGTTAGAGGTACAATTTATCGTCTTATACAAAAAAAGCCTCTCTCAAGCCGTTTTTTTAAAGATTGCTTTTGAACGTTGAAACTGTTAGATTACCCGCGAGGCGTGAGCCAGTTATACCAGGACGGTTTTACCGGATCTGCGAGGAGTTGACCGCCCTCCACGCCTTCTCATTTTCCTCGCCTCTTTTCCATTAAGAACAAAAGACTTTCTTCCTGTTGTTCTCTTTACAACAACCTCTCGCCCTTTTTTTCAGCCGCATCCAATAAGCGTCCAATTTCTCTAGAGCTTTTTTTATGCATGGAGGTCAACCACCATTCTTGTTTGCTTGCCACGAATTTAACTGCTAAGCGCCACCATACCCCATCATTTTCACCCAAAAACACAACGCTCGGTACACCTTTTCGCCTGATAATGCCATGGGGTTTTATGAAGGTTTGAATGGCGCCCCGAAAATCATCCAAGCGAAGATCACGCGCTTGATGCTCTAACAAAATATGTTTCACACTGTCTGCGGATAAGCGAATAAGAGAATTTTCCGCTGCAAAAACATCACCCACCTTTTGTGGTATCGGTGCAATGGGTATAAACCCGCGAGGCATCCGTCCTTCAAACATGGCTTCCAAAAGTGGTGAACCCACAATATCTTCAATGGCAATGCGTTTGTCATTGTCCCCCATCACAGAGACTTTATCACTCAAAAAACGGCTTAAATTTTGCGCGCGATGTTTCCCAGGATTAGAATGCCAACCAGGATCAATCCCCTTTGGTATCTTCTCAATTTTCCCCGTTCGCTTATTGTGCCAAACCTGCTTTTCAACATGAAGTGGCTCTGCCCCCTCTTCATAGCCTAAATCTTCTGCTTCATAACGGCTTACCTGTCGCACACTGCATTTACACCGCCAACCATTGGGCGGATAAAGCCAATCCCAAACCGGATCATCAACAGGTGCCGTAAACCCCACCCAACTTTCATGTTCTAAACGCTTATGTTCTGAACTCGACAAAGCATAGGTGAGATAGGGCAAAAATTCTTTATTATTTTGTGTGCGCTCCCACTCACCTGCTGCATGCGCACTCATGGTATTGGCCCAATAGACCGTTTCTAAACGCCGTGGGCTGCCCAATTGCACCACGCTCTTTTCACCAGTTTTGGGGTCAATGCTGGTCTTTTTACCCCACCAACCCTTTTCCTGTAAAATCGGCATCAAATTTTTTTGAAAATCTTGAAAAGGAACTTGATGCTTTATGGCTTCTCCAACCGCTCGCTTAAAATCCTCCAAAATATCATAGCCTAGCGATTTTGCCACCGTAAAGGAAAAAGCATGTTCTTCTGGTGCTATATCACGCCAATCAAAGCTTGGAACAAGTGCCTTGGCTTCAAAATAACGGGTGACCTCTTTAGGGGCGGTTTTAAAAAGTTCCTCATCCATGATACCCAAGCCCACGTGCAATCATTTGTACTTTTGCCAAGCGCGCTGCTAATGCGTGATGATCCATCTCACCTAGCAATTCATCTAAGCCTTTAAGGATATCCTCATAACTTTTTGCTTCTCTCACAAGCTTTTTAAAAGGCTCTAAAAGGGGTTCTAAGTCCTCTTCCCAGTCGCTTAAAGCTTCTTGTGAAAGTCGGTCCAATTCGTCGTGATGTTTCCCACCCTGCTCTTTTGCACCCTTGTCCTCTCTTGTCACAGAAACATCAAAAACACCTCCACAATCAGCACAAACATGAGCCTTTTCTCCCCTCTCATCATCAAGCGCATTATCAGGAGCCTTTAAAACATCCTCTTCCTTTTTTGGTTGCGAAAAACCAATCTTATTGCGCACTTCTTGCGCCCCAACACGCAAACCCAAGGGCACAAGTTTTTCCAGTGCATCACTAATCGCTTTAATATCTTCATTTTCCGAAATCGGCCAATAGACAAGGGGGGCGCGCTCTTGGCGTCCAAAATTAATCTCAACAAAAGGCACAATCAAATCACGATTAGCCGTTAAAGCTAATTGGCGTGCATCAGCTCTGGCAATATCATGGCGCACATTTTCATGAATGCGCGCTTGCGAAAAGGACGAACCATCATCCGTCGTCATGGTTTGCCCCAACACACCTTTAGAAATTTGTCGATCTAAATATTCCGCCTTAGAAGCAAACACCGCATTGCCACTGCCCCCTGCCGCTTCAATAAATTCAATCTCCATTTCTTTGGGAATAATTGCTGCCGCATCACTGGATAAATCACGTACAGCTTGAATGAGAACCCGCCGTTCCTCATGAGAAGAACTTGCCCCATATTTACCCACACGCAAAGGCATGCCATAAACTTCTAAAAATGCCATCCAATCTTTCAGTGTATAAGACTTGAAGAGAAATGCCCAAGCCGCAAGCCGCGCAAGCCCCGTGCGGATAGGCAAACCGCTTTTTAACTTTGGGCGATGAATAGAAAATTTATAAGCAGGCAATTCACTTCCATGCAAAGAGCCCTCTTCTTTTAAACGCAAATGAAAACCATCCCGCCGATCCAATTGAAAAAACCGCTGGTCACGCCATTTCCAAGCAACCGGCCACCATTCCTTGGCACTCTTGTCCCACAAGGTTTCTACAATCGCATAGCCTTTTCCCAAAGCATCCAATAAATCCGTCACATAATCATCAACAAAGGTAGGCGCACTAATCACTTCCCGCACCGCATCTGCTATCTTTTTGTCCTGTGCACTATTGCTTGCGGCAATCACTCCAGGCTCCACCCCTGTGAGAGCATTTTTACGCATGCCAAGCACAGCACGATAATGCAAATCACGCTCTTCCATATCATCGGCAAGTTGGAAAAACTGCTCTGGATGACCCTCTGCTGCCTGTTGTAAAATATCAGCAAGTTGCGCAGGGGTGAGACCACTGACAATGGTTTGTGACCACACATCACGAATACCATTAACGGTAGGGCTTGCAACTTCTCGCTCCAACCCTTTGATATTAAGCGCCCTGCCCCACTGATCTAAAAGTTTTACCATCTCATCATCCCATCAATAAATCTTTGATCGCATTGTTGAAAAAAAAGGCGTTGAAAAGAGCGAGCTTTCATCAAAACGATAAGCCTCTCTCACAGGAGTATAATCATAAATTTCAGGAGTTTGGCGGCTGGCAAAATAAGCCAAAGCGCAAGCAATCGCGCTATCACCATGACGCATAAAACCATCACTGCCTTTAAAACGATGATTGTCTGGAATCTTCACAATGCCATTGACATAAGCAAGCGCTTGATGATCGGCAACAATGTCACTATCGCGCGGCAAAACAATCGTCCCATCCCCAAAAGCTTCTAAATAAGCCGGCATTTCCTTGCCATACCAACTTTGTGACAAGGGCACTTCCTTCACACAAGCCCCATAACGCTGCGCCGCTTTTTCGGCTAAATAAGCCCCATTGCCCCGCGCATCTAACGCGCCGCCCATCAAACGCGGCAAACCATTCACCCCATAAAATAAAATCTCTCTTTGTTGATCAAACGGCGTATTGCGCAATTCCACCATAAACCGTACACGGCGCACCAAATCTTGTCCCACCTCCATCACCACAATCGATGTCGCATCGCCACTCCGCGCAAAATCAACACCAAAAACATGTTGGCGCCGCCGGTCAAGCCCAGCATGAAGAGGTTTTATATGCTTCTCACACCAAGCAAAAGCAGCAACACTTCGTTGATGTTCCGATTGATTTTTAAAATCATCCACACAAGCAAAACGCAACAATGCAATGTCAGGCGCGCAACAATTTTCAATCTGCAAACGTGTTAAAGCCGCCCCTTCTTGATCGGCTGGTATGGCATCTAATTCTTGGCGCATCGCAGCCAAACGCACCCCATAAGAGGCACGAATTTGCTCTTCCCATTGTTGCTCAGATGCTAAACTCCACACCTCCCCCTTCATGGCACAAACCCGTTTAAACAAGCCATTTTTAACAGCAACACCAAAGGGGTAACAATGCACCGAAAAAGGCACTTTGCCTGCTCGTGCTTCACGGATCAATTCATTGAAAGGATTGAGCACACCATTATGGGTGGAGATCACACGGATCTTGCCTCCCCAAATGAGCAAAGCATTGACAGCATCCAAAACAGCGCGCACATCTTGATGAAACGCCGCCTCGTCAATCACCACAATGCCCTGTAGTCCGCGAATATTTTCAGGGCGGCTAGAAAGCGCCTCAATCCGAAACCCCGAAGCAAAACGCACCCGATAAGCAGAGATATATTTCGTTGAACCATCCGCCCTTTGATCAGAGAATAAAAATTCCTCAACATCCCCACTATGGCTCGTAATTGCCGAAGCAAAATGGCTCACATAGCCAATAAATTCCCGCCCCTTGTCTTTGGTGTCACCAATATAAAAAACATTATCGCCCCTCGCTTCACGTGCCGCCGCTGCAATCAGTGTATCATCCAAAGCTTCTGCAAAAGTAATGCCGGTCCGCCGCCCCTTTTCCACCAATTTTAATGGGGACTTATCTTCAATCCATGCCCGTTGATGCGCCATCAAAACGCCTTCCGCTAAGGGATCACTCTCTTTGGGAAAAGTACTTTTCCGCCAAATATCAAAACCACCTTGATGATCAAAGACATGACTTTTTGAAAAGGGCTGTTCAGCCATGTTTTACCCCCAACACCTGCGCACGAATAGCTCGCGCTGTTTCTTCTGAGAGCCCCGCCGCCGCTGCTGCTGCGTCAACCGCTTTGCTTGCTTTGCTGGTAAAATCTTTTTCCAACTTTTGCCGTCTGGTGGTCGACAAATGTTCAGCCGCCAACACGCCTTTAAGCGCATTGGCCAATTCTTGTGCTGCCTTTGGCGAAAGGTTTTTCCCACTGCTCAACGTGGAAAAAATCAACTCCTTAATCGCTGCCGCCGTCAAAAGAGTGATATTATCAGAAGCTTTAGCATCAAAGCGCTGCGAGAGGCTTGCTGCAATTTCTCTTGTCTGTTCTAGGCGCCGTGACATCACGGCTAGCCGCAAAGAATACCGATTAAAACTGGAAAAGGAGGGTATAGAAAAGCTTAAACCCATTTCTTTTTTTAAAGCCTTCAAAGCTGCTTTAAATTCATCATAAATGGCTTTTTGCGTCTTCTCACGCCCATTTAAAGCCTCAGCAGCAGCAGCAATAATTTGATCACAAGCTTGCGGCAATAAATCAATCGCCGTTAAACGTCCACGCCCGACCTTGCGCATCCTTCACCTCGTCTTTTATTGATGAACGTTTAGGCCGCTTAATCCCCTCAATGGAAAAGCTTCGGTCTAAATGACGCGCTCCCCGTTCTGTTAATGCCGCAAGAAAAACCGAACCCACACATTTTAACGTAACAGCACCTTGATCTTCCATCCATGCCAGTTCATTATGCACAAAATCGCGATCGCGTCTGATGCCATAACTGTATAAAAGCCGCTCAATCATCGCACTCGATAAAGTTTCACTGCGCTCACAAGCAAGCCCTTTTAAAATAATCAACCGCGCTTCTTCACGGATGATTTTATCCATATCTGCTTTCATTTCTTGGCATTCTCCAACAAAAACTCTTGCAAGCGCTCACCAATGGCTGCCACCGGTTGTAATTGTGCAGAAAGCGTGTTGAGACGACCATTCAATTTCTCCATATTCACTTCCAATCTTTGCAGCGCATCACGATCAGGCAAAAAGTCCATCTCTGTTTCTAACTTTTGCACACGCTCTTTAAGCGCCGTGATATCTTTCAGCATTTCCCGCGCACCGGAAGAAAAATAGGCTCTCAAAACCCCACAAATCGCAATAACCGATAACAATAAAGACAACCAGCCATTGGCAACACTGATATCCAAATTCACTTAAAAGTCCCCTCTCTTTTGCCTAAAATCGCCCGCTCCGCAGCTTTTCTACGCTGTTCACAAATCAATAAAGCAGCACGATCACGGCTCCAATAATGCACCACTTCGCGCGCATTCAAAGCACGCTCTGGCAATAAAGCTGGGCGGGCACACGCCATGCGAACAACAGGCGGCAATTCAACCGATAAAAAATGATAAGAAAGGCTACCCACCGGCTTGTGTGTTGAGCAAGCGCACACGCTCAAGCCCAATGCCACCGCCAGTAACCGGCAACTTCCCATTGACTTCCTCCATTTTTGTAAGCTTTTGTTCCAAAGCCGAAATCACCCCTTGCGCTTGATGCTCAGCTTCCAACGCTGCTTGTCTTTGTCGCTCTTGTACAAGCAGTGCACGTGCTGAAGCCTTGGCAATCTCCAACTGCCAATACAAATCACGCGCCTTTTCCGCCTTTAAAATTTGCGCTTTCATAAAGCCAAAAGCCGCCAACATCACACTGACCAAAAAAAGCAGACCAAAAGACAGTTTTGAAAGTGGGCTAAACATTGCTTTTATCTCCCCACCTCGTTATCTCCACCCCATCATAGGAGCTGCTATGCCGCTTATGGGAATGTTTCCTATTAGAAAAATCCAACGAGCCAAAGCCACGATGCACCCCCAGATTGCCAACAATAATCGCCACCATCGAAGGAATAGAAATGCTCGCCATATCAACAATATGCGGAGCCCCCCACAAACCACCAGAAACAAGCAAAAAAATAACCCCCCAAGCAAACCAAAAAGACCACCATAAATAGAGCCTAGAACCACGATAAGAGGGCTTCATGCCTTTACCTCGCCTCCAAGTCCCAAAAGCTTTTTGGCGCGGTTCAAATAAATCAAACGTTGCACAAGTCCATTTCTTCCCCCATTGATCGCCTTGGTAATCCCTAGATAATCATCTTGATCAGCCAGCCTATTCAAGCCTTTCATTTGCCAAAACCAAACAGCAGACCAAAGCGCTGCTGGAAACTTTTCCAGCTCTTGCGGAAATGCCTCACAATCAACCGCTTGTTCATCGACTAGGCGCCAAAACTTCGTAAAACGACGATAATTATTGCGCCCCGTCAACTGGATCAAACCACGCCCCTTGAAGTGCACCCCATCCCCAGGGTTGACATTGCCTAAATCACGCCGCCCCTCATAAGCGCGCCCTGAGGCATATTCACAAACAGTAAAAAAGCCATCACTCTCATGGGCACATTGGCTTAAAAAATGTGCAATACGCAACGGTGTTGTGAGTGCCCCATAAGATAAAGCTTTAGGCAACACGCGTGCCATTTCAACAATAATAAAATCTTGGCGCGCATGATGCGCCAATTTAGGCGCAAGGCGATGAAGAAAAGAAGCATCTATTGAAACCATAACAAACCACTCAATGAATAAAAATTCATTCGCAGTTTATCGGATTTCAAACCCCCAATATAAGCCTGACACTGTCAGTCAAAACTCTCAATACTCATAAAACTCTGAAAATAACGAACCTTGTGGTTCTTGCAAAGAAATTTTCTTCTTCAAGCGATAGGCTGTGCGCACATGCATACCAGAAACAGCAGCTGCAGCATCAACCGACCAGCCTTTTTGCAACGCTTGCATCATTTTTTGCCGCCGTTCAGCATCTCTGCCAAGGGGGATAAGAAGGCGCACACCCGAACCATTAAAACAAAAATGGTTGATGAGTTGCTGCGCCTCTTCAAACCCAACAATTTCAATCAACCAATCCGCACTCTCAAGACGCCCGGGGATATAAACTTCTCGTCCACCAAAAGCCCGCATCATATTCCATGCTGCTTCACTGCCCGCAACATCAGCTATTTCACGCAATAAGGCAGGAAAATCGCTATAGATTTCCTCTTGCATACATGCTTACCCCTCGCTTTTAACACCTTTACGGATTTTCCGCCCCCAAACATTCATAACTTCTCTAAAGTCGCCCCCACTCATCTCACCCAAAGCTTTACCACTTAACGCCATAACACTTTGATGAAAAGCCCCAAGCTCAAACATAGCATCGGGATTCAAACACTTCCATTGGGCACACAAAATGGAAATGCTTGGTTTCTTCCTCCATGAATCTTCGCGGTTTTTTCCTCTCCAGTCAACCCCACCCTCCCGCTGCAACCAACCTTTCAACGCCTCAATGGCTCTGCATGCATCATCGCTATCGCGTAAAAAACGAATATGATCAATCCCTGTCTGTCTTTTCACAAAGGCAAGCAACGCCTTATCTGAACGATCACGAATAATGCCAAGATTCCACCCAGCAATCCAGAGCGCCTGGAGCTTCTTAGCATATTTCCCCTCTAAACGCTTCCCATTCGGCTTAAAACCAAACGCTTTCATTTCAGCGATAACCAAGTGCTTTTCTGAAAAATTCAAATCTTTCGCCGATTGCTTGCCTGTCAAGCGATAGAGCAGTGCGCGATAGGTCTCATCATCAAGACCTAACGCGCGTTTTCCCATATGAAGGACAGCTAAAGACATCTCTCCCCCCTCATGTCTTCGCCAGATCAATGGTCACAGCACGCCAAGCGCTTTCTAATGTATCGCGTTCATAAAAACGCACATATTCCTTAGATGTCGTCACACGGATCGCTTCACGAATGGCACGCATCGCCTCTTTCCAGCGTGGATCATCAATATCCAAACGCAACAGCATAAAGATCTCGCCCCGATTCACCTTGCCTTCTTTATCCGTATTAAAAGCACGCGTAATAATCGCACGGATTTCAGGGCGTGCATCCGCAGACCATTCATTCAAACACTCATCAAGAAGGCTTTTGGCAATTTGCAATTGCGGTCCAAAATCAACACTTTCCTGAACTTGCACCTTAATACGTTGCAAACCATCAAAGCTTGTGTAAGTACAATTGCCCTTTTTGCCACGCCGCTCCACACCATATTCTTGCGCAAGCAAGCTATCAAAATCACTCAAATCCGCAATCGTATGGTTGTTAAAACGTGCAATCCTTGCCGATAATTCTTTCGCAAAACCCATAATTTTGCGCACCGTTTCATCCTCTAACAAATCCGCAGGGCGGATCAAACTTACCGGCACCAAAGCCCCTTTTGCATCCTTCATATAACGCGTACCTTCAAGTTCAATTTGTGGATTCATCACCAACTTCCTCCTTATGTTTTTTGAAAACGACGAAATGGCACAACATCCCCTGAAGAAGGCGCACATCCCGCTTTCAATTGCCAACGACACCGCATAAGCTCATGACTTAAAACGTGGTTATAGCCTGCCAAACGACGCAAATACTCATTCAATTCTCGAACATCTTGTCCATGCATAAAAATGCCATTCACCTCATACTGTAAAAAGGCAGAGCGCAAAGCAATCAAGCTATCTCTTACCATATAAGGGTTACGTTCCATCATTTGCTTCCTCCAAAATCCATATAAATCACACGATTGCTCTTATCTTCATCTCGATCAGAGCTGTCACACTCAGCCAAAACTTCTGAAACTTGGCCTTCCAAAACCGCATCCGCTTCCCCCAAACGGTGAACACTCAACTCCAATTCAAGCAATAACGCCAAATCAACACACAATTTAAGCTGTTCTCCAATATCAAAACCGCATTGATAATCATCATAAAGACCAACAAGCGTATCGGATAATTCTTTGTCGCATAAAGAGATCATGCCAATTCCTCCACGTCACGGTTTTTCCATGCCGCTTTGACATGTTTCAAAGTCACCTCACACCCATCTCCAAGCGCTGCCATGCGTGCCAACATCATGGTTTTGTCAATTTGCCGCAAAGCTCCAGCCTTTAAGCCTATCCCTGTCAAAAACTTTATCGCACCAACATCTTCAATCCCCCAATCATGAATGCGCGCTGCAATATCCTCACTATAGGGCTTGCGCCGTTTCAGATGCATCGCCAATCGGCTTTTAATTTGCGCATAAGAGGGACCATTTTGACGATGAACCAACCGTCCAGAGATTTCATCATTGCCAACCAAAGCCAACCCCGTACCATTGATATCAACAAAGTGGCGCAACTGATTAATCGCTTCATCCGTTAAATTTTGCGCCTCATCAACAATCAACAATGTTCCGCCACCAACACGCTCTAACTTTTTGCCAATCGCACGCGTTAAGCGGGTGGGATTATATTCCACCACTTCCAATTCTGCTGCCATATCATTCAAAATACCGTGAACACTGCGCGTATGCGGGCTGGCTGTCACCAGATAAACATGCGGGCGGGTCGCGCGGTAATGACGGCAAGTTTCGGTCTTACCACTGCCCGCATCAAGCGTAATCATCACCATATCCCCCGTACTTTGTGCCAGTGTTAAAGTATCAATAATCTCACTGGCAATTCGATTCCTCTGAAAGGCTGGTTTTTCAGGGATCTTCTCCAAAAACCCCGCCGTTTCCTTTAAAACCTCAACCCATTGTTGAACCTTTGCATTTTGCTTCCCCAACTGTCCCGCATAACTGCCCGCATACCATTGCGAAAACGTCCCATCCGGCATGCCTATGCGCCGCGCCACCTCTGCTTTCGACCAATCATTCATTTGCCCCAAAGCTCTCACTGCATCCACAAGCTCATTCCATAAAGCAATGTCATCACTGTTGCGGTTTTGTGCTGTTCCATTGGGCTGGATTTTAGGTCGCGCCCAAGGATTTTTATCGACCGTTGCATTTATCGCGTTTTTCATGTATATTCCCCTCTCGTATTGATTTTAGACTGTTGATAAGGGGAAGGGCTCCCACCCGCCCCTTATCTTTTATCTTTAGAATGAACATTTAAAAGCCGTACGCGATACTAAAACGGCTAACCTTGCAAATCCCCTCTCTTTCTCACACATCGGGGAACTTGCTAACTCCACGCATCTCACCCGATCAGGCAAAGATACCTAGAAACTTCATGTATTGATTAGACTATGAAATGGATAAGATTCCTCCCCCCTTTCTTTGTTAACGCTTCAACCTGGTACGCGATACAAAACCAGCTTCCTTTTGAGAATTCTTACAAATCCCCCCTCTTTCCTTTCCTATCGTTTAGGAAACTTGATCACCTCACGCCCCTCATCAGAGGCGGAAAGCTTTCTCAAAGCTTTATGCAAGTGTTGACTGAATTCTTCCTCCCCCAAAACCTCATCATCGTCTGCTTTCAAAGCTAAATTCCCCACATTGTTTGGCATCAAGCGGCTCACCTTTGGCTTTATCGGAAGCTTAGATTTGAACGCTTCATCCTTTTTCTCAAGGCGCCCATAAACATCGGCCAAGTGATCAGGTGCAAGCTTTGCTGCCAACTGTTTTTCTGCTTTAACAGCCTTCACATATTCTTTACGCAAACGCCCATTCAAGCGCGCCGCCTGCTGGTCATAAAAACCTACATCACAAAGGCATGGTGCCAGACAAAGCAACCGATTGTTCAAATCATAAACCCGTAAATCTTGATGCAAATTATCCGGATCAAAGCGTACAATCACTTTTTTCCCCGCATGCTCATTCAACGCCCGCGCCCAATAACGATTGCCATAAAAATGAATCTCCCCCGTACCCTTTTGCGCACGCAACGCCTCAGAGGTTAAAAGCCATAAAGCCCGTTGTGCCGCCGTTGCTTGCCGAATAATCGTCCCCTCGGCTTGCAAGCTCTCAGTAAAGGTCTCATCAAAACTGCGCCCCGCACAATTAACCGCCTTACGCCCTGCTTGCGCATTGTGTGCCACAATTTGCGCCCCAACATGGGCTTTAAACGCTTCAAATCCTATCGCGCGCTTGCCATAATCTTCAGGCTTGGCATCCGGTTTATTGCCCGTATAAGCCCCCGCACAAAAGGGATGTTTGGAAATCGCTTCTGCCAGATCACGCCATGCCCGCTCAATCGGTTTAGACTGTCCGCTATAAGGGGTGGTCCATTGCAATTGCACCCCCAAACTCGTCAAAAGCCCTTGCGGATCATCCGGCTTAATCTTAAAACGAAAACGGTTTTGCACACCTCCAGAAATCCACTTGCTGGTAAAGGCACGCCCATTATCCAAGGTCATACGCTCCGGTATGCCATAAGCTTCCACCATGTCCCCAATCACCAAACGAACGATTTCCCAAGTCTCAGCATCCGACAAGCGCCACGATAAAATCTTGCCCGAATAAAGATCTTGAATGGCAATCAGATAAAGCCGCACAGGCTTTTCTGTCCAAGGAACATTCACAAAAACATCCAGCTTATGCCCGTCCATATTCACAGCTTGCAGTGCATGCAGGCTTGAGCGATCACGCCGTTGGGCTGGATAAAGCTTTTTTGCCTTTTCTTCTCCCTCACGTGCTAAAACCACAACCGCTTTGGAAATTTGCGCCTTAAAACGACGCCGCAAAGCCCGCTCTGAAGGAATGGGCTCAAAACCCCGCTCCTGCGCAACCGAAACCATCCGCCGATAACATGCTGAAAAAGCAGGTTTAGAGGGGCGCAAATAATCCGAACAAAAAACCTCCCACGCCCCCTCATGACACGGCGCAAATTGCGAAACATTCTCCTCACCATAACAAGGCGCTAAAGCTGCCAACCAATCAGGGCGCTCATACCCCTCCACCATCTGCCGCCAATTAAAAAGCGACATCCGGCTCACACCAAATTGCACCGCACTCAAACTTGCCGCATCATGCACACCCATACCGGCATGGAGCAAATCTTCCCAAAAGCAAAGTGCCTTCAAACGCTCTTCACAGCGCCTTTTATGCGCCTTTGAAAGCCCCTCATAACGCACCCAAATACTTGTCTTTTGATCGCTTTTCTCTGTCTTTTCTTCTACACAAACCCCACCTGCCCGCACCAACAACGCCGCCCGCGCCCCCTCCGGCAATAAAGAAATGTGATACTCCCAAACCGGCTTGGTTTTGCCTAATGTTTGGCGAAACAATTGTGTATTCAAACGCCATTTCTTAAGCGCAAGATTGTTGAGACCGATCTTTGTTTTCGGCAACCCTGGCAAAGCTGCCTCAGCCAATTCGGCAATACTAAACCATTCCTTCATGGCTGCCCCCTTTTAATGCGAACCGGCGTTGCGCGCATGGCTTTCAATTGCGCTGCAATCTCCCGCTGTTCCTGCTGAAGCCGCGCAATCTCTGCTAAACGCGCCTCATCCCCTTGCAACAGCAACAATCCATCTTCACTCACCACCTCATCCCAAAGCCAAAATGCCTCTGTCGCCCGCACAAATGCCTTAAACCGCGGCAGGGAAATATCCACCTGCTTACTTTCCGCAACATAAGCATCCAAACTGGCCTTACTTAAACACCCAATCCCTAAATAATGCGCCATACGCTCCGCAATCACACTGCGCTCATGCCGGCATTCTCTCAAAGCCCGCGCCATCGCTCGCTTAATGCGTGAGCGAAACCGCCCTAAATCAATCTGCGCAACGGGTTCACGACAAGGAAAAACCGGCTTTTGGAAAAAATCAAGCTGCCCGCAACCATGCCTCTTCATGACAGCACCTCCCCCCGTTCTCTTGCAAGATAAGCGCAAAACCGCGCCTTTGTCTGCGCATCTGCTCTCTGCCAAACACCCAATAACTGAGCAAAAACCCGCTCTTGTTCATTAATTTGCGGCGGCGTATTAATCCCATTGACCAAATCAACAGCCCGCCGTAAATCTCCATCAACCTGTTGCAAAGCAATCGCCACCCGCCGTTGCGCAACCGGCTCCATCTTGGCAAGCTTCAACAATTGCGCTTGATTATCCGCCAATGCCGTCCCCCGCAAAACAGAGCGTAATTCTGGCTGTAAATACTTGGAAATACGATTAAGTCGTCTCACTGACTCTTCAGATAAACCAATGCGATCTGCCACATGTTTAGCAAAGCAGAAAGCGATCTCTTTGCCACTATCTTCATCGGTATGAGAAATTCGGTCAACTTGACCGAATTTTTTTTCATCATGCAATTGTGCAATGTTTGCACTATTGCTCGGTTGAGCAATAGGGTCAACTTGACCCAATTGCTCTAAATGCCCATCACCGTCGATCAAAGGTGCAAGTTGCACCTTTGATTTTTTATTCCGACCAATCTTAATCTCCCCATACTTCTTTTCCCACAATTCGCGGTAAGTCTGGACAAAAAGCGCACGATCAATCACTGACAATTCATTGCGAAAGAGGTTTTCAGCAACCTCTAAAAGCGCGGCATTGTCCTTATCAGCCTGCACCACAACGGCATCAATATCACTATAGCCCAAAAGCTCAGCAGCACGAAGCCGATGCGCACCAGCTATAAGTGTGTAATTACCTTCCTTAGCATTGGGGGTATGGCGCACCGTAATCGGATTCATCAATCCCTCCCGCGCCATTGATTGTGCAAGTGCCTTGGCATGCTCATCATCCACAGGGCGTATACGCTCCGGTACCACAATCACATCAAGAGCAAGCTTTTGAAACTGTGCCATCACGCCGCCGCCTTTCTGATCTCTTTAAAGAATAAATCCATCGCACGCCCTGCCCATCTTCGATAAGCTTTCGCAAAAACGGGTTCTTCCAAACGCCGGTTAATCACTTGCATAGATAGAGAAATAGAAGTCCGCTGACGTGCCTGTATCGCAACAATACGCCGCCGTGGCACCTCAAACTGATAATGCAAAATATGAATAACAATCTGTCGTGCTAACGCCGCATCAAATAAGCCATGCGGGGGGTCAATAATATACCGGATCGGCAGATGCTTAAATCCACTACTCACGGCTTTTAAAGAACAGGAAAGCATCACCTGTAAACGTTCAACTTCTGAATAAGGATTAACGATATCGTTTCTGACATCTGGGGTCCATAAATTACAAGCAGCAACCATAACCACCCCCTATAAAAACAATATGACCACCATCTAATCGCCAGAACCAACCCATGCAAACGGCTGTTCTATGATGCAACTCTATGCAATTTATCTTGCCTATTTCGTACTGATCTTTAGACATTGATAAACCTTTTTATCTTATGGTATTTAAATTCATGGCAAATGCGCAAAAACGCAAAGCCGTGTAACGAAGTTCAAGCAGCATTCCCACGCAAAGCAGAATGCGCACGCGAATCTGTATTGGCATGTTTTGCTGCTTTAAAAATGCGACGGCGACTTTTGGGGTAGCGGTCGCTAAAAACCTGCTCGACGGGCAAACCGATAAAATCGGCAATAGCGCGTTCGGCTTTCTCGTTAGACCGTGTCCAAATGTGTTGAACACTGGATGACGATAGTTGATAAGCTTTCGCGAGCTCCGCCAAGGTCATGTTACGGCGGCGTAGCTCGGCTAAAATACTATGGCGATCCCATACTTGTGTGATAGTCATAAACTTCGCTCCTGCTTCAAACGGATGCTCCCACATCCGTTTTTTGTGGGGTTAATTGTAAAATATCTGCCCTCAATATCGGGCGGTAATAATAGGTATATGCCAAATATCTGTCTTTGTAAACAGTTTTTTGTCATTTGGAGGTATTTTTTTTTGGCACGCCCTGAAAAAGAACCTAAAACAGAACTTGCAAAACGCCTACGTGAAGTACGACGAATGCTCGGAAACGAAGAACGGGGCATTTTTGCGCAACGCCTTAATTTACAACGCACTACTCTTGCCAATTATGAAATCGGAGTACACGAGCCAACATCCTCAGCAATTAACGCCTATCATAGAGTCTATAACATTAACCCCCATTGGCTCGTTACGGGTGAAGGTGAAATGTTTACAGACATGGCAAAAGCGAAAGCCGCTGGTTTTAAACCACAAACTATCCCTGCTGGACTCATGAAAAAGCTTGGTCGCATAGCTTATACAACCTATCGCGATGCAAATATAAAACTCCCCCCTGAAGATATAGCGGAATTAGCGGCAGAGCTTTGTATAAAGTTGCAAGAGCTTGTTCAAGACATCAACGACACGGAAGAAGTAGAAGCGACTTTCCCTCTTCTTAAAATTCATTTAAAGCGTCAAATAGAAGCTGAAAGAGTACATCTAGAAGCTACATAAGATACGGCTTAATGCCTCTCTAAGATGAATGGGGGAATCTCTTTTTAAAATCCTGTAATTTAAAACGAACCTAAATATGAATAAGGAGCATTTTTGGCACGCCCCGAACTAGAACCTAAAACAGAACTAGCAAAGCGCTTACGCTTGATACGAGAAAGCTTAGAGCTTAATCGAGATAAGATAGCTACCCGTTTAGGTATTAAAAAAGCAATTTATGACCATGCTGAAAGAGGGACCACTTTTCCCAATGTAAAATTTTTGACTGCTTTATCACAGCAATTAAATATCAACTTAACTTGGCTAATTACAGGTGAAGGCGAAATGTTTAGTGACATGGCAAAAGCGAAAGCAGCAGGTTTTAAAGCACCAACCATACCTGCTGGTCTCATGAAAAAGCTTGGTCGCATAGCTTATACAACCTATCGCGATGCAAATATAAAGATCCCTCCTGAAGATATAGCGGAACTCGCGGCGGAACTTTATAAAAAACTGCAAGAGCTTGTTCAAGACATCAACGACACGGAAGAAGTCGAGCTTATTTTACCTCTTCTAAAATTGCATTTAAAGCGTCAAATAGAGGCTAAAAATGCACATCCAGAAACTACACAAAATACGGCTTAATGCCTCTCTAAGATGAATGGGGAATCTCTTTTTAAAATCCTGTAATTTAAGCTAACCTAAATATAAATAAGGAGCATTTTTGGCACGCCCCGAACTAGAACCTAAAACAGAACTAGCAAAGCGCTTACGCTTGATACGAGAAAGCTTAGAGCTTAATCGAGATAAGATAGCTACCCGTTTAGGTATTAAAAAAGCAATTTATGACCATGCTGAAAGAGGGACCACTTTTCCCAATGTAAAATTTTTGACTGCTTTATCACAGCAATTAAATATCAACTTAACTTGGCTAATTACAGGTGAAGGCGAAATGTTTAGTGACATGGCAAAAGCGAAAGCAGCAGGTTTTAAAGCACCAACCATACCTGCTGGTCTCATGAAAAAGCTTGGTCGCATAGCTTATACAACCTATCGCGATGCAAATATAAAGATCCCTCCTGAAGATATAGCGGAACTCGCGGCGGAACTTTATAAAAAACTGCAAGAGCTTGTTCAAGACATCAACGACACGGAAGAAGTCGAGCTTATTTTACCTCTTCTAAAATTGCATTTAAAGCGTCAAATAGAGGCTAAAAATGCACATCCAGAAACTACATAAGATATAGCTTAATGCCTCTCTAAAATGAAAAATGAAAGTGGAAATCTTTTTACATTAAAAAATTTATATAAATTATTGATAAAAAATACTTTTTACTCAATTTTTAGAGATTTCCACTTATATATGGAAATCTTTTTTGCTTTTTTGGTTATTTTTGGCTAATTTCGGAGTGAGCTTCACAATTTACCGAATTTTTTTTCACAGGGTCTTCAAAGGCGGTTTTCTGGGCTTTCACAGACTTTTCAAAATTTTTCACAGGGTTTTCACAGACCTTTCAAAGCCTTCTCTCATTTTTACCATGAAAATGCACTTTTTTCTGATTTTCGCTCTTTTTAGCTCTTTTTTACAATTTTAGGTGTCAAAATCTATTTTGACAAAACGCGCTTTTAATGCTAAATTTTATACATAAAAACAACAAATTATCACGTATTCCTACCTAATCCCACCTTTTCCCACTTAGTATAAAACCTAGTGTCAAACTACATTAATCTTTCTTTAACTCAATTCTACATCAACAACACCCTGAATTAATTTCATAGCATTTGCGACATGTGAATTTACCTTATATCGCTTAGGAAGCGCAATTTCGACTTCTCGCAATCCATCCTCTTGAATTAAAATAAGCCCAACCTCTCCATTCCCCCCAAGATTTAAATTTTGTTCAATTTGTGGAAGCATATCAACTGTTTTTATAAAGAGACGCATCATTTTATGCTGTTGTAATGATTCATTTTCCAAAGACTGAATTGTTTCAATTCGCAAACTAACTCCTTCAGAACGATTTTCTGCGCTCACCGTAATAATAAAAGATTTTCCGGGTTCTAGCATCTCTTCATAATCCGAGAGTGCCTCAGAAAAAAGAACTGCTTCATATTGTCCACTTGTATCAGAAAAATGAATAATTCCCATTTTTTTACCAGATTTTGTTTTGCGCACGTTTTTTGCCACAACAGTTCCAGCAAGCCGTGCAGCCGTTGCTCCCCCTTTAACGGCATTGGCAAAATTACCCCAAGTCTGAATGCGTTTTTTGTTTAGAATAGCTTGATACTCCTCCAAAGGATGCGCAGAAAAGTAAAAACCTATAGCTTGAAATTCTCGATAAAGTTTCTCAGCCGGCAACCAAGGGGTTGTTTGCGATAAAATCAATGGTTCTTTTAATCCGCCTGCCATTCCAAATATATCAACCTGCCCGCTAGAATTGTCATCGAGAATACGAAGTGCACGCGCATGAAGGGTTCCAAGATTGGCTAATAAAACCTCACGTGCAATGTTAAAACAATCAAAAGCACCAGCACAAACTAAACTTTCCATCGCACGCTTATTAACAATACGAGGATCAACACGCGCACAAAAATCTTCCAAATCCTTAAAAATCTTACTCCCACGACAAGAAACAATATGATCTACAACAGTTTCTCCCACACCTTTAATGGCAGCAAGAGAATAATAAATACAATTATCACCAACCTCAAAAACACGATGAGATGTTTGTATAGAGGGTGCAATAACTTCAATACCCAACCTTAATGCTTCACGCCGAAAATCATTGAGCTTATCTGTATTCGTCATATCATATGTCATTGAAGCAGCTAAAAACTCAACGGGATAGTTTGCTTTCATATAAGCCGTTTGGTAAGAAACAATTGCATAAGCAGCAGCGTGCGATTTATTAAAACCATAATCGGCAAATTTCGCTAAAAGATCAAAGATAATATCAGCTTGATCTTTATCCACGCCACCTGCAACAGCTCCATTGACAAAACGCGTACGCTGTTTTTGCATTTCAGCATGAATTTTTTTCCCCATAGCACGACGTAATAAATCGGCTTCCCCAAGCGAATAGCCAGCAAGCACCTGAGCAATCTGCATCACCTGTTCTTGATAAACAATAACACCTTGTGTTTCTTTGATCAGATGATCTATTTTAGGATGAATAGAAGCAATTTCCTCTTCCCCATGTTTACGTGCATTATAGGTTGGAATATTCTCCATTGGACCTGGACGATAAAGTGCAACCAGCGCAATAATATCTTCAATACGGTCTGGCTTCATTCCAATCAACGCCTTGCGCATACCAGAACTTTCCACCTGAAACACGCCAACCGTTTCACCACGTGCCATCATAGCGTAGGTTGCTTCATCATTCAGAGGAATATTTGATAAATCTATTTTAATCCCCTTTCTGGCAACAAAATCGACTGCCATTTTCAAAACAGTAAGCGTTTTTAATCCAAGAAAATCAAATTTTACCAGCCCCGCTTGTTCAACATATTTCATGTTAAATTGTGTAACAGGCATATCAGAACGAGGATCACGATACATCGGGACAAGCTCCCAAAGTGGACGATCTCCGATAACAATCCCAGCAGCATGAGTTGAAGCATGACGATAAAGTCCCTCCAACTGAAGCGCTATATCTAATGCGCGTCCAACAACGGGATCTTTTTTCTTTTCTTCTTCAAATTTAGGTTCATCCTTAATAGCATCTGCTAATTCTACCTGACTTCCTGGGGTGGCAGGAATTAATTTTGTAAGATAATCCACCTGACGATAAGGAACTTCTAAAACACGCCCCACATCACGCAAAACTGCACGTGCCTGTAACTTACCAAAAGTAATAATTTGAGCAACTTGATCACGTCCATATTTTTTTTGAACATATTGAATAACTTCTTCGCGCCGCTCTTGACAAAAGTCGATATCAAAATCTGGCATCGAAACACGATCTGGATTCAGAAAACGTTCAAAGAGAAGAGAAAACCGCAAGGGATCCACATCAGTAATCGTCAATGCATAAGCAACAAGTGAACCAGCACCAGAACCCCGGCCTGGTCCAACGGGAATGTCATGAACCTTTGCCCATTTTATGAAATCTGAAACGATAAGAAAATATCCAGAAAATTGCATACGCGTAATAACTGAAATTTCATAATCAAGCCGCTGTTCATAATCTGCAATCGTATACCCTTCAGCCAACCCTATTGTTTCAAGCCGAATCTTCAAACCATCTTTAGCCTGATTTAATAACTCACTATCTTCTATTTCTAAAGTAGTTTCTGAATTAACAGATTGTTCTATAAAACGAGGCAATATCGGTTTTCGAAGAGGCGAGGCAATATGACAACGCAATGCAATTTCAACACTATTTTCCAAAGCTTCTGGAAGATCAGAAAACAGTGTAACCATTTCATCTTGTGACTTCAAATAATGATCTGGTGTCACACGTTTGCGATCTGGATTAGAGACAATTTGTCCTTCTGAAACAGCCATCAGCGCATCATGCGCTTCATACCCTTCTCTTTGCAGAAAAAAAGCTTCATTCGTTGCTACAAGAGGAATTTCATGCGCATAAGCCAATTCAATAAGATCAGCTTCTACTCTCCGGTCATAAGAGCCATGCCGTTGTAACTCCACATAAAGACGATCAGCAAAAGATTTTTTCAAATAAATTAAGCGCTCAACAGCATGTTCTTTTTTCTCTTCTGCCAAAGAAAGATTAATAGGTCCTCCCTTTCCACCCGTTAAAGCGATTATGCCTTCACTGTGTTCTGACAACCAATCAGCTTTAATATGAGGAGGATCAGTATCACACTTATCAAGATAAGCACGGCTCACAAGACGAACCAAATGAGCATAACCGGTTTCGCTAGCAGCCAAAAGAACAATAGAGCAAAAATCAGAAGGATTACGCCATTTAGCCAAACGTGAATGATCATTTTCATCACAAAAATCAACAGTAAGCTGACAACCAATAATAGGTTGGACCCCATGAGAAAGACAATGCTGTGAAAATTCCAAAGCACCAAATAAATTATTGGTATCGGTAATAGCAACCGCTGGTGCATGATCTAAAATCGTCTGTTGAATAATTTGGGGGATTTTTAAAGCCCCTTCGAGCAAGGAATAAGCTGAATGCACTCTCAAATGAATAAAGCGAGGAAGAGAATTTTTGTTCTCTTGCATTTGCATTTTATTTTTTACCACTCTCACAATTTCCCACTACAAAATAAATGCTAAACAGCACCCCTTATAAAAGAAAAAACTTCTGTTCATCATCAAACTTTAAAGCTATAAATTCATCATCCTACATAGGAGCAATATCCCAATTTTATTAATATTTATAAGAGAGTTCTATCAAGAAAATGCTTCTATTCACAGCAAATAAACACCTAAAATAAAAAGAAAAACAATATACCTCATCTAAGTACTTTAATTTTTGACCATTTAATTGTATTTTTCTTTAAATATTAATTTCTCTTCCTAAAGTTCAATGTGTAAATAAAGCAACCTTGTCTTTATGACTTTATCCCCAAAAAGCTCTTCTAAAGGTCTAGAAAAAACAAAAAGGGCAGGTTAAATTTGCTCATGCCTCCAAGTCTTCTTACCCCACTTTTTAATTCTATCCGAACTCTTTCTGGTATTACACCTAAAGTCTATGGTTTATTGACCAAACTCTTAGATGTTAATCCCACACAACGCGAAGCAACCCTTATTGACCTTCTTCAATTAATGCCCCATTCCGTTATAGACCGCAGAATGCGTCCCAACATTGCTTCTGCAAAAGAAGGAGATACTGTTACGCTCGAAATTATCATCGATCAACATCAACCACCACCCCGTGGTCACAACCGAATTCCCTATCGTGTTATTGCCCATGATCACACAGGAAAAATAAATTTAGTCTTTTTTCATGCTCAACCTCTTTGGCTAAAAAAACAACTCCCCGAAGGAAAAAAAGTCATTATATCAGGAAAAGTTGAATGGTTTAATGGACAGCTTTCAATGGCGCATCCAGACTATATTGCCCCAAGCGAACAATCAAATCAGATACCTCTGATCGAACCTGTCTATCCCTCTACTGCCGGACTAACTGTAAAGACACTAAGACGCGCCATACAAAACGCTCTTGATTTTATTCCTCTTCTACCAGAATGGATAGATGAAAATGTAAAAAAGCAGCAAAATTTTCCTTCTTTTTCCGTTGCTTTACGCCGTATCCATGCACCCATTAACCCCAATGATCTATCCTTAGAAAGTACAGCACGCAAACGTCTTGCCTATGATGAATTGCTCGCTTGTCAATTGGCACTAGGACTCGTGCGTTTGAAAACTAAATCTCTTGTTGGCACTTCTCGACCATCAACAGGAATTTATACTAAAAAATTACTCAATATCCTCCCCTTTCAACTCACAACCGGACAAAAAAAAGCAGTAGAAGATATCGCAAATGATCTTGCTTCACCAGAACCGATGCTAAGACTACTTCAAGGTGATGTAGGCGCAGGAAAAACTGTTGTTGCATTGATGGCAATGGCACAAATTGCTGAAAATTCAGGACAATCAGCTTTAATGGCACCAACTGAAGTGCTTGCTAGGCAACATTTTGCCACCATCGCTCCTCTTGCCGAAAAGGTCGGATTACAAACAACGCTTTTAACAGGACGAGAAAAAGGAAAATTGCGGACAAATATCGTGAATGATATTCTGTCAGGTCAAGTTTCTATTGTTATCGGAACTCATGCTCTCATACAAAACAGCGTTACTTATAATAATCTCGCTTTAACCATTATCGATGAACAACACCGTTTTGGTGTCCATCAACGTATCGCTCTTACAGAAAAAGGCAATAAAGCTGATATGCTGGTTATGACCGCCACGCCCATTCCGCGCACACTTGTCTTAACAGCTTTTGGTGATATGGATGTCTCTAAAATTACCGAAAAACCAATGGGACGACAACCCATTACAACAGCAACGCTTTCTTTGAAACGTCTTCATGAGCTTATAGCGAGAATCGCAATTGCATTAGAAAAAGGAGAAAAGCTCTATTGGATTTGTCCTTTAGTAGAGGAATCGACAGCTCTTGATCTCACTTCAATTGAAAACCGCTTTGCATTTCTCCATGAGCGCTTTGGAGCACACGTTGGTATGATCCATGGAAAAATGTCTACAGCAGAAAAAGAAGCCGCTATGGCATCTTTTAAATGTGGAAATACACGTATTTTAGTTGCAACCACCGTCATTGAAGTGGGAGTAGATATTCCAGATGCTTCGATCATTATCATCGAACACGCGGAACATTTTGGCCTTTCACAATTGCACCAATTACGTGGACGTGTAGGACGAGGCGATAAAAAATCTTCCTGCATTTTGCTCTATAAAGATCCACTGACTAAAACAGCAGCAACACGCCTTAATATTATCCGCAATACAGAAGATGGTTTTGAAATTGCTGAAGAAGATTGGCGCCTACGAGGCGAAGGAGAACTTTTAGGTACAAAACAATCCGGAGTCCCTGAATTTCATATAGCAAACCTTGCAGTTCATAGCGATCTTTTGTCAATGGCAAGAAAAGATGCTCGTTTATTTTTACAACGCGATCCTCATCTTTCTTCTGAGCAAGGACAAGCTTTACGGTTGCTCCTTTATCTTTTCGGACACAACGATGCTGCACGCCTCTTACGAGCAGGATAACAAAAACCCTCTAATAAAAAACTTAAATACCTCTCTGTTCAAATATGATTTTCTCTTAGAATTACCCATAAATGATCTACGCAGTCTCTTACCATCTTTATGCTTCATGAACGAATAACAAATCAACTGCATTAAAACAGTAGAAGCAATATTGCGTCTTTTTTTACCATTATATTCACATAACTGATCTATTTTTTGATAGGTAAGAAAATATTTTTTGTTTTATCGTAAAGGATTTAGGAATAAAAAACCTTTCTTCAGTATTCTCGTTCAACAGAGAAAAATGAAAAAATAAGTTTCATTATAAATCAATTTCTTACACTTGATTATTCTCCAAAAGATTCAGAAATATACTTTTATTCAACCGTGACTGATTTTGCTAAATTACGGGGTTGATCAACATCTGTTCCTAATAAAACAGCTGTATGATAAGCGATTAACTGAACAGGGAGTGCATAAATAATAGGAGAAATAAATTCTGGAACATCTGGCAAAGTGATCGTTGATAAAGTCTTAAGACAAGCTACTTCTGCTCCCTTTTTATCGGTTATTAAAATAATACGACCATTACGCGCTACCACTTCTTGCATATTAGAAAAAGTTTTTTCAAACCACCGATCATAAGGTGCAACAACAATAACGGGTATTGTCTCATCCACCAGAGCAATTGGTCCATGCTTTAATTCACCTGCCGCATAACCTTCAGCATGAATATAAGAAAGCTCTTTCAGTTTAAGAGCTCCCTCCAAAGCAATCGGATAAGAAGTTCCACGTCCCAGATAAAGAACACTTTTTGCATTCACCAAATCACGACAAATACATTCAATTTTTCTCTCTAATTTTAAGACCTCATTTAAAATACGTGGAACTTCTGCCAACTGTTGAACCAGTTGCTTTTCTATTTGAGCCGAGAGATAGCCACGTTGTTTAGCCGCACTAAGAGCGAGTGAAGCAAGCGTTGCCAATTGACAGGTAAAAGCTTTTGTTGAAGCAACACCTATTTCCGGTCCGGCAAGTGTTGGGAGAATAAAATCAGCCTCCCTTGCCATTGTTGATTGCTCTACATTCACAATTGTTGCTGTTTTTACACCCCGCTCACGACAATAACGCAAAGAAGCCAATGTATCAGCTGTCTCACCAGATTGAGAAACAAACAGCGATAACACATCAGACGTTATAGGAGGTTCACGATAACGAAACTCGGAAGCAACATCATTATCAACACTTAAAGCGGCAAATTTCTCAAACCAATAGCGCGCAACTAAGGTTGAATAATATGCCGTTCCACAACTCGCAAAAAGAAGCCGATGAATATTTTTCCAATCAATCAAATTCTCAAGCGGTCGAACCGCATAATTTCCAAGGTCAAGATAATGCGCCAAATTATGAGAAATCACTTCAGGTTGTTCAAACATTTCCTTGTGCATAAAATGACGATGATTACCCTTAGAAATCAATAAAGCCCCTTCGAGTAATGTCGTCACAGGACGTTTTACCGGTTGGTTGTTAGCATCATAAATTGTAACACCTTCCCGTGTGAGAACAGCCCAATCTCCATCTTCCATATAGCTAATATAATCAACGAATGGTGCCAAAGCTATGGCATCTGACCCCACAAAAAATTCATCTTTTCCATAACCAATTGCCAGAGGTGGACCAGAACAAGCCGCAATCATAAGGTTATCTTCACCTTCGAAAATAAGAGCAATAGCAAAAGCCCCCTGCAGCCTTTTCCAACTGGTACGTATGGCTTCTTGCGGAGAAAGACCATCTTTTAATGCACGCGTTATTAAATGTGCAATAACTTCCGTATCCGTCTCTGTTTCAAAGATACAACCATCCTCTATGAGTTCCTTTTGCAGTTCTACAAAATTTTCAATAATACCATTATGAACAATCGCAAGCTTTTCAGTCACATGGGGATGCGCATTGCGTTCAACAGCAATTCCATGCGTAGCCCAACGGGTATGACCAATCCCTAAACTTCCCTCCAGAGGTGTTTTTTTTAATTTTTCTTCTAAATGAACAAGCTTCCCCTCAGCACGTACACGATAAAGATGCCCATTATGGACCGTTGCCACCCCAGATGAATCATACCCTCTATATTCAAGACGTTTTAACCCCTCAACCAAAGAGGACGTAACACACCTCTTTCCAAGAACTCCAATAATTCCACACATTAAAAAGCTCCAACCCACATCTTAAGATTCAAATTTTACAAAACAATCCAACAGCCTTTATTTAAAACTATAAATAATAAAAATAATTCAAACATGGAATACGGCAATCTTTAAGAATAAATCTTCCATCCATCGTTAGATTAACACGAAACAAAAGAATAAGCTGAAAATAATCATTTTTTCTGTTTGTTTTCTAACAAACGCTCTCGAAATTTTGTCGCATAGCCCTCTTTTATAACCTGTCGTGCACGCCCAAAAGCCATACTGTTCATAGGAATATTTTCAGTAATAACACTTCCTGAAGCAACATAAGAGCCATCCCCTATTACCAATGGGGAAACAAGTGCCGTATTAGACCCAACAAAAGCATGATCACCAATCATGGTTTTATATTTGTTAAATCCATCATAATTGCAAGTAATCGTACCGGCTCCAATATTGGTATGTGCACCAATTTCGGCATCACCAATATAACTTAAATGATTGATTTTAGAAGATTCTCCTACCTTAGCTTGTTTGACTTCACAAAAATTTCCAATCTTTACGGACTTAGCCAACTCTGTTCCAGGACGCAAACGTGCATAGGGACCAATCTGTGCATCTCTACCAACCACAGCACCTTCGAGATAACTAAATGCATGAATAACCGCACCAGATTGTACTTTTACGTTTAACCCAAAATAAACATTTGGTTCTATCACCACCCCTGGTGCAATTTCTGTATCATAAGAAAAATAGAGTGTTTCTGGCTTCAAGAGTGTAACACCCGATAACATTAAATCGCGCGCTTTACGTTTTTGCCACAAAGAATCAGCCTCAGAAAGCTCAAGACCGTTGTTAATTCCTACAATATCTTCAAAAGGAACTTCAACAACACGCACATCTAATCCTTCGCGTGTTGCAAGAGAAGCAATATCTGTTAAGTAATATTCTTTTTTCACATTATTATTACCAACTTTCTCTAAAAGAGAAAGTGCATGTTTTCCACGCATAGCGAGTATTCCACCGTTACAAAAAGAAATCTTTTTTTCTTCATCGCTAGCGTCTTTTTCTTCTACAATTGCAATCAATTGACCATTTTTCTCGAGAAGACGCCCATAACCTGTTGGATGTTTGGTATGAAAACCTGCAAAAACAACATCTGCTCCATCAGCAAGCTGTGCACGCATTTGGTGCAATGAATCTTGCTGAATGAGAGGAGTATCCCCAAAAACAATGAGCACATCATCCACCTCCTTTTGCAAAGCTAAACGAGCAGACAAAACAGCATGAGCAGTTCCTAAACGCTCTTTTTGTTCAAAAATCATTACATCTTTTACAAATGACTGAACAACGTGCGTAACCTCCTTAGCACCATATCCCACAACAACCGCTAATTGTGAAGAGCCTGCCAATTCTATTTTTTTTAGAACATGGCATATAAGAGGCAATCCAGCAATTTTATGAAGTACCTTAGGCAGAGACGATTTCATGCGCGTCCCCTCACCTGCGGCAAGAACAATAGAAAGACAACTTCTAACCATAAAAACACATAAGACTAACGAGAAAATCCAAAAAAAATCATAATATTGTGCCAACGAATATCTTCAATATAACTCAACGAAGGATAATGTTCTAAAAGCCAAAATGAAAGATCCTGCATAGAACCTGTTAAAAACAAAATCCCTGTAAGAATAAGAAAAACACCAATGATTTTTTCAACTTTTCCTAAATGAATACGAAAAGCTCCTAAAAATCGCATAAAACTGCTCGAAAATAAAGCTGCTAACATAAAAGGAATAGCAAGACCTAATGCATAAACCGCTAAGAGAACAGCTCCCTCTCCCACAGTTTCTTTTGTTCCAGCAAGCGTTATAATAGGACCTAAAATAGGGCCAATACACGGTGTCCAACCAAAGGCAAAAGCTAAACCGATAATATACGCGCCTAAAGGACCAGCAGGTGTTTTTTGGGTCTGAAAACGCGCCTCACGAAATAAAAAAGCGATCTTGAAAATCCCCAAAAAATTTAAACCAAAAATAATAATGACAATTCCAGCAGCAAGGGCAAACCAATCACGATAATAACCGATGAATTTCCCAATTGTACTAGCACTGGCACCTAAAGCAACAAAAACAGTCGTAAACCCAAGAACAAAAGCAATAACAGAAGATAATAAAGCCCACCGGATAAAGACTTTCTCATCAGGCTTTTCTGAACGAAAATCATCAATACCAACCCCTGCCATATAGCACAAATAAGGAGGAACTAACGGCAAAACGCATGGTGACAAAAAAGAGAGTGCCCCAGCAAAAAACACACCAACTGTT
Source organism: Bartonella sp. AA78NXGY (assembly GCF_042197005.1). Taxonomy (NCBI): domain Bacteria; kingdom Pseudomonadati; phylum Pseudomonadota; class Alphaproteobacteria; order Hyphomicrobiales; family Bartonellaceae; genus Bartonella; species Bartonella sp. AA78NXGY. Next base: position 94,183 of record NZ_JBHIRI010000005.1, on the reverse strand, counting down.
GAAATTTCAATCAAAATTCATACCCCGTCTTTCATCATAGTTTACCCCCCATGAACAACAATCAATCCACATCTTCATCAACTCGCTGCATATTTTCTTCATTCGCTATCACACTTATATCTTCATCATGACCAGAAACGACTGAAAAAACTTTTTGATAGATTTTATCTTTATTTTTAGCAATTGCAATATACTCTCCCTCCGCTAACACGAGTGAAACATACGCACCTACTGTTTCATAAACGATATCACCAGAATCATTGGCAAGAGACCAACTTGTATCTGCAAGCGCTTCTCCTCTTTCTTGTCGCACCAGCTTTAAGACAATCTGAGCGGCCTGATGTTCAAGAGTAACTTCTGTTATTTTACCCGCATCCACTTGAATATCCGAACGAGCCGTCGCATTAATAGAACCATAATGGGAAGCAACATGGTAGCGGCCAGCTTTTAAACGCACAACTGATTGGGGTTTAACATTTGATATAATTACTCCCGTATCATCATTTTCTTTTTCATCCTCATAAATGGTAAAACGGAGTTCCTTTTCATTCATTACGCCATTGAGCAGTGTTGCATTTAAAATGACACCACCAGCCTCAAGATTAAAGTTTTTTACAAGACTCTGCCCATTTTCTAAACGAATATGGCGCACAGCACTCATATGACCAAATGAGACATGAACAAGATAATTTCCTGGTTCGAGATCAAAACGTGCACTTCCCCCCTTATAGGTTGCCACTAATGGTAACTTATTATCAATCCCTAGAATAGGAGCATAAACCCGCCAGACAAGCCCTTTTTCAATATCCGGATGACTATTTGTTAATCGAGCATTCAAAATGAGTTGTGTTTGAGATGCTAAGTTTTCGTTCTCCTGCTTTTGAGTCTTTACAATAAAACTCCTTGATTGTCTCTGCTGCTGATCTTGCCCTTCTCCTGCTTCAGAAAAAGCACAGTGGCTCCAAGTCAATAAAGAAAGCGCCACGCACAACCATACACATCGGTGCACTATTTTTATAAGAATACCCATTTTTGCATTGTTGACCAACATGATCTTTTTTTCAAGAAACAATATCACACAGCCATCATTTTAAATTGAGAAACTTACACCACAACCACATGATGAAACAGCATTGGGATTGTGGACTTGAAAAGACTGCCCCATAAGATCATCAACAAAATCAATCTCAGCTCCTTCCATAAAAGGAAGTGATAGTAAATCAATAAACACAACTGCCCCGTCTTTTTTGAGAACGAGGTCATCTTCACACATTTCAGAAACCAAGTCATATTTATAAGAAAAACCAGAACACCCACCACCTTCAACAGAAATACGTAATGCTATTTTATCGGGTTCACGCAAAAGTATCTGTGCAATTTTTTTGGCAGCAACATCTGAAATTTTCACATTCATTTTATATATCCTTGCATTAAACCATCAAGAAAGAGTATCCTACACTCAAAGAGCAGTTTATTTGTCATAAACCACTCTCAATTTTAAGATGATAATAGACAGCTTGCAATGGATATAGGAAATATCGACTTCAATTACCAATCTCGAGCAGTATACAGTGCTCATCCACAAACAAGCCGTGGTCGATTATACCATGAAACGATGAGCACCACACGCTCACCTTTTCAACGAGATAGAGATCGTATTATCCATTCTAATGCATTTCGACGTCTTAAACATAAAACGCAAGTGTTTATTGCTGATGAAAGCGATCATTACCGTACTCGCCTAACCCATTCCATAGAGGTTTCTCAAATTGCAAGAACATTAGCCCGTGCCCTGTGTCTTGATGAAGACCTTGCCGAAGCCATTGCCCTCGTTCACGACTTTGGACACACACCCTTTGGCCATGCAGGAGAAGATGCTCTTAATGAAGCCATGGTACATTATGGCGGCTTTGATCATAATGCACAAGCATTACGCATTGTAACAAAACTAGAACAGCGCTATGCAAATTTTGATGGACTTAACCTTACATGGGAAACCCTCGAAGGACTTGTAAAGCATAATGGTCCCCTTTTAGGTCCTCACGCAAAGAATAAGGAGGTTCCTATCGATATTTTACAATACAATGCAAAGCAAGACCTTGCACTCGATTGTTTTGCAGGGCTAGAAGCGCAATGTGCTGCTATTGCAGATGATATCGCATACAATGCGCATGATATTGATGATGGTCTACGTTCGCAATTTTTAACACTCGATCAATTTGAACATGTTTCACTAACAGCAGCAATATTAAAAGATATAACAGATGAGCATCCCCACCTCGACCAAACGCGTCGCGGTTACACGCTTGTACGAAGACAAATAACAACCATGGTTGAAGATGTTATCAAACAGTCACAAAAAAATTTAGCACGCATCAAACCAACAAGCATAAACGATATTCACCAAGCAAAACAAACTATTGTCACCTTTTCACCGACAATGACCGTTTATGAAAAAGAACTAAAAAACTTTTTATTTAAAAATCTTTACTACCATGAACAAGTTCTTAGTCGTCGCAATGCAGCAAAATGCATTGTACAAAAATTATTCAATTGTTATTATGAAAATCCAAATACAATGCCTGAAAGTTGGCAGAGCAAAACAGTGCACTTAAAAAATCAAGAGTTAGCACGTTTGATTGCTGACTTTCTTTCAGGCATGACGGATCACTACGCTCTACGTGAATATCAGCGTTTATTTGACCATACAGATAATTTCGTTTAATGGCTTTTGGCATCATCATGGAAGCTAAATATGAATATCTTTAAAAACTTCGAAAAAAAAATTAAGAGATCAATTGAATTATCTGATATAAAAGGAAAAAATGGAGAAGCTCTAGATTTATCAAAAATCACTGTTGATCCTCCGCGTGATTCCTCCCATGGTCATTTATCAACCAATGCTGCTATGGTGCTTGCAAAATCTATTGGAATCAATCCACGTGCACTTGCAGATAAAATCATAGAACTTCTTAAAAATGATTCCTCTATCGAAAATATAGATGTTGCCGGTCCTGGTTTTATAAACATAAAGCTTACAAAATTATTTTGGCAAGATGCTATAAAATCTATGCTTGAATTAGGCACTTCTTATGGTCGTATTCCAATGGGACAAGGAAAATGCGTCAATGTTGAATATGTCTCAGCAAATCCCACTGGACCAATGCATGTAGGACATTGCCGCGGAGCGGTTGTTGGGGATGTTCTCTCCAATTTGCTACAATTTACGGGCTATAACATTACAAAAGAGTATTATATCAATGATGCGGGTCAACAAATCGAAGTCCTCGCCCATTCGGTACTATTGCGCTATCGTGAAGCTCTTGGGCAAAAAATTAATGAAATTCCAGAAGGACTCTATCCTGGAGAATACTTGATACCATTGGGTCAATCGCTTGCTCAAGAGTTTGGTGACCAACTCCTCACGATGGATAAAGATGAAGCCTTATCTCTTGTGAAAGAACGTGCAATTCATGCAATGATGTCCATGATTCGCGAAGATTTGGCTGCTCTTAATATTTATCATGATATCTTTTTCTCTGAGCGAATGCTTTATGCAGATAATGCACGCGCCATTCGTAACACCATCAACGACCTCACTTTAAATGGTTATATCTACAAAGGAAAACTCCCCCCTCCCAAAGGACAAAATACAGAAGACTGGGAACCAAGCGAACAAACTTTGTTCCGTTCAACAAATGTCGGTGATGACCAAGACCGTGTTTTAGTCAAATCTGACGGTTCTTACACTTATTTTGCTGCTGATGTTGCTTATTTTCGGGATAAATTTAATCGTCATTTTGATGAAATGATTTATATTCTAGGCGCAGACCATGCTGGCTATGTAAAGCGGCTAGAGGCAATGGCAAAAGCAATTTCTGGGGGTAAAGCTAAATTAAGTGTCTTCTTGTGTCAATTGGTAAAACTTTTTCGCAACGGTCATCCTGTACGCATGTCAAAAAGAGCAGGATCTTTTGTCACTCTACGGGATGTTGTCGAAGAGGTTGGGCGTGATCCTGTGCGTTTTATGATGCTATACCGTAAGTGTGAAGCACCTCTTGATTTTGATTTTGCAAAAGTAACAGAACAATCAAAAGATAACCCCATCTTTTACGTACAATATGCAAGTGCACGTTGTCACTCAGTCTTTCGTCAAGCACAAGAAGCGCTTCATATTAAAAGCTTTTCAAATAATACATTGATTGCCCATCTTCATCGATTAACAGATGACCATGAAATATTGTTAATACGCAAACTTTCTGAATATCCACGTATCATTGAACAGGCCGTAATTCATAAAGAACCGCATCGATTAGCGTTTTACCTTTATGACCTTGCCTCCAGCTTTCACACCCATTGGAATAAAGGGAGTGAAAATCTCAATTTACGCTTTATTCAACCTGATGATAAAGAGTTATCCTTTGCAAGATTAGGATTGATACAAGCTGTTATCAATATTTTATCATCAGGGCTTACCATCATAGGAGTCGAAGCACCCATAGAAATGCGTTGAAAAAGTTCTATAAATACATACAATAGGTACTCTATTGATAAACTTTTTCATGTATCCTTGCATGAGAGGGGGAAAATTTATAATTTTAATATAACAAATCAAAATCAACCATTGATTGCACGTAAGTGCAAACCATCATGTGAGAAAAGCTATGAGCGATAACGATCGCAAAAATCTACACGAAACAAAACACGATCATGAACACCATGATCCTTTAGAAAGGCTTACGCGCATTTTTAATCCGCACAAACAAAGCGGAAACCAAAATGAGCAATCTTCTTTAAAAACAGATCGATCAACATCTCACCCCGAAATATCATCCCATGATGATGATTTTGATTTGTCCTTTCTAGAAGAGGAACTTGAAAATAATTTAGCACATGACTTACCGTTTGATGATCAAAAAAAACAATGGGACTTGTATGCAACCAGCAACGCAACAGCCTCAAATATTGCACAAGCTGCTTCTTTCAACCATTCAAAACAAAATAATTTATCTGAAGAGAAATATTCTTCACCTAGCAGTCATGATGAAGAACAAATTTTAGATGCGCTTTCTCCATTACCAATCCCAAAAAATCAATCACATCAACAGAAAAAAACAGCAACCAGTGCTGATCCTTTTCTTGAAAAAAGTAATCTTATGTCACAATCAGAATCAGAAAATTTCTTTTTTGATAAATCTGAAAGGCACGAAAATAAGAGAGAGACGCCAGAAGATGTTGAACAAACCAATCGTTTTTCACAAATAAATTCACAACAACCTGAGACTACGAATATACAAAAAACTTATGAGGACAATCAAAGCCTCTATGACACTCCTATAAACCATCCCTATAAAATTTCAGCTGATCAAGAAAATTGGATTAAAAAGGATTATCCTGATGTCTCCTCTTCTACAGAGGAAAATGAGTTTTTCTCATCTTCTAATCTTGTGTCAGAAAGACAAAACACTGCAAGAAATCAAACAACAAGTACCTTCTCCTCACCTTTAGATTCTCCACCAGTTGATAGACAATCTTATTTAAAGGGGGCTTCACAAGAAGATCATACAACCAATTATCCCCATTTTTTTGCAGAAAACCCCTCACAACAAGAAACTTATGGCGAAAAAGTTCCGATATATGATGAGGCTCGAGCCCAATACATCAATAACGCCGAAGGTGCCTCTAACCCAAATAGAGAAATTTCATATAATGAAAATAATTTAGATGAGTTTCTTTCCTCATCCCCCTCTTTAAATACAAAACAAACGGATGGCTTTTTTGCCCATAACTATACGCACAGAGATACTCCCCCTCCCAATGTTGATACTTATAAATTTTCAGAGGAAATCGTAGAAAAAACTGGTCCTATTATGGTTCCAGAAGTCCCGTACGAAGCGCCAGAATATGATGTGCCAACTAATGGTGGTTTAGAAGAAGAATTTGCTGATGTACTCAATGTAGGGAATGTCCCAACGGATAATTTTTCTCAAAAACAACAGAAAAATGAGGTTTTTAGTGAAGTTTTTCATCAGTCTATACAAAATTCAAAAGAAGGTGTTTATATAAACTCTAAAGAACAAAATTCCGACTATTTTTCTTCTGCCAATATGGAATATAATTTTCCCTCTTTTAGCGAGAATTCATCATACACAAGCTCAGATGAGGTTCCCACGCATCCATCAGCTCCTCCTCCCTTTAAAAGTTTTATTTTTGGTAAAACTTTCATTAAAGGTTTTTTTATACTTATTTTAATAGGACTTGGGTTTGCTGGTTATTCTCATTTTTTTATGCCATCACAAAAAAATGAAGAAACGGTCATTATCCACGCTGATAATACGCCTTTTAAATTCAAACCAGAAACAACTGAAACGAAAAATGATGTTGCACATAATTTAGATATCTATAAACAAACAACTGAACAAAATGAGAAACAAGAAAATACACAACAATTTCTTATTGATAACTCTGAACAACCTGAAAATTTAAAAGAATTAAACCCTGAAGAATCTTCAAACGTTTCCTCATCGTCTTTAAATGAATCTGATGTTGAAGATGCAGTCACAGAAGCCATAAACCATACTATTCCAATGCGAGAAGTACAAACTGTTATTGTCAATCAAGATGGTACAGTTACACTAGCCCCCGCGCATCAAACAAACAGCAAAACTGCTGCTCAATCTGAAGAAAGCATTGATCAAACTTCTAATGAACTTCAAGATTCGTCCCTTGTTTCATCGCATGATTCTGATATAAACGACCAAGAAAGAGATCATGATCTCAAAAATAATATTGATAAAATAATCGCAGAAAATAATTCTAGCTCAAATATTGAAGAAAAATTTATCCCTATCCCTTCTCATGCAGAAAGAAATACACAAGTTGAAACACCAGCCGCGTCTCACCCCATATCACCAAACAGAGTCGCAGCACAAAATTCAGAAAGTTATTACGTACAACTTGCATCTCAACCAACGTATGAGCTCGCTAGAAATTCTTTAAAAAATATGAAATCTAAATTTGGATTCCTTATCGGTGCCCGTTCTTTAAATATTCAATCCGCTTTTATACCAGGAAAAGGTACTTATTACCGTGTTCGGCTTCAAGCGCAAGACCGTAATGAAGCCATAATCCTTTGTGAATCCATTAAAAGTTCTGGTGGAAGCTGCTTCATCACACGCTAAACCAATAATGCAACGGTTTTAACAACCGTTGCATTATTTATTTCCATACCATTTAATTACTTATCAAAAACTTCAGAAATTAAAATCATTCCTCTCTTTTTTATGTCTTTGTGCTGACTTTATTCCTTAATCTACGTCGATTTTTGCTCTATCTAAAAGATTATATTTATGAAAAAATCACTCCGTCCCCTTATAAGTATAAGGTACAAGGGGAGGCGAATTTAAATCTTTTTTGGGCGTTGTTACGCTTTGGCTTGTTTCTGGGGTATTATAACGCGAACTATGTTCAGGAGATTTTGCAAAAAAAGATCCTAAAAAACCAAAAATAAACCAGATAATAACCATCGCAAGAAGAATAGCAAAAATACCCTTAGCGATTGAAACAGGTTGTTCACGACCTCTTCTTTCTGCGGCCATACGTTCTTCATATGTGTGATAATTTTTATCAATCATAGTGGATTCCTTTTCTCAATTCCCTTACCTTTAAATTTCTAGAAAATATGCATATATGAAATTATTCAGATACTTATTGTGAGAAAACGATAATTATAGACAAAAGTTCCAGCTTACTTCATAAAGTTGAGAAAAAGAAGCGAGGATAGAATTAAAATATCTACCCTACTCTAGCCTTTGAATTCTATAATAAACCCCTTTGTATTCTATAATAAAACATTGACACAAAGGTTTTGTTAATAATAGAGTTATAATCAAAATATTTCATTATTTTTATTAATAAAAATGAAACATACTCAAAAGGTTTTTTATGAAATCTCCCATATCATCGCTTCCCTTTAAAATAGAAAAACACCCATCTCCTCTGTCAGAAGAAAAATATGAAGAAATTTTAAAAAGTCCCGGTTTTGGTCAATTTTTTACAGACCACATGTGTACTATTCAATGGACTGAAGACAAAGACTGGCACAATGCCGTCATTTCTCAATACAAAGCTTTAGAAATTAACCCTGCAAGTACCGTTTTACATTACGGACAGGAAATTTTTGAGGGTTTAAAAGCATATCGTGCAAAAGATGGACGCATCTTGCTCTTCCGTCCTGATGCCAATGCACAACGCTTTATAGAATCAGCACAACGTTTAGCTATGCCAGAATTGCCAAAAGATATTTTTCTGGATGCCGTTCATCAATTAGTAAAGATTGATCAAAAATGGGTTTCTGATCAGCCCAACGCTAGCCTCTATATCCGTCCATTTATGTTTGGCAATGAAAACTTTTTGGGAGTCCGCCCTTCTCAAGAATATCTTTTTTGTGTCATAGCCTCTCCAGTTGAATCCTATTTCAAAGGAGAAGAAAAATCTGTCAGCGTCTGGATTGAAACAGATTATAGTCGTGCCGGTCCAAGAGGAACAGGGGCTGCCAAATGTGGTGGAAACTATGCAGCAAGCTTACTGGCACAAAAAACTGCAACTGAAAATAATTGTAGCCAAGTACTCTTCCTTGATATGATTGAACATAAATGGATTGAAGAACTTGGTGGTATGAATGTCTGCTTTATTATGAACAATAATACACTTGTAACCCCCCCACTTAATGGAACTATCCTTCCAGGGATAACCCGTGATTCAATCTTAAGGTTAGCTCAACAAATGGGATTAAAAATAGAAGAGCGTCCTTATTCTTTTGCAGCGCTTCAAGAAGATGCAAAGAGTGGACACCTTAAAGAAGCCTTTGCTTGTGGTACAGCTGCCGTTGTCACATCAATTGGTCGTTTTAGATATAAAGGGGGAGAATTTATTATTGGAAATGAAACAGTTGGAGAAGTTACAAAGCAGCTTCGTACACAATTGGTTGGCATTCAAAAAGGGAACATAGAAGATAAAAATGGCTGGGTACATTCTGTCCAGCTCTCATAATATTTAAGGTATTCTCATATCTATAAACGCTTCCATGAAAGTAGATTCATGGAAGCGTTTTTCCTAGAAAACTCCCTCTATTTTTAGTGACAAAAAAGAAAGCATTAATCAAATTTCGAATGATTTCTATGCTTTGCTTTAATATTACGGACTGTACCCGTATGGGAGCGCATTACGAGAGTTTCCGTTTGAATGTAACGAGATGTAAATTTAACACCAGAAAGCATATTGCCATCTGTCACCCCTGTTGCTGAAAACAAAACATCACCCTTTGCCATTTCTTCCATTGTATAAACCTTATTGGGATCACTAATCCCCATTTTAGCTGCACGAGCAATTTTCTCTTCTGTATCAAGCAGCAAACGACCTTGCATCTGTCCTCCAATGCAGCGCAAAGCAGCAGAAGCTAAGACACCTTCAGGTGCTCCACCAATCCCCATATAGATATCAATACCTGTTTCTTCTGGATCAGTTGTATCAATAACAGCAGCCACATCTCCATCCCCAATCAAGCGAATCGACGCCCCTGTCGCTCGTACTTCATTAACCAATTTTTCATGACGAGGTCTATCCATAATACAAACAACAATCTGATTAACAGTCACTCCTTTAGCCTTCGCAAGAGCATGTATATTATCGGTAGGACAAGCATCTATATCGACTACTCCCTTTGGATAACCAGGACCAATAGCAATTTTGTTCATATAAACATCAGGGGCATAAAGGAGATTACCCTTTTCAGCAATTGCAACTACTGCCAAAGAATTGGCAATATTTTTAGCACAAAGTGTTGTTCCCTCTAGTGGATCAAGTGCAATATCGATCGCCAATCCACTTTGAAGACCTACTTTTTCTCCAATATAAAGCATAGGCGCTTCATCCCGCTCACCTTCACCAATCACCACTGTACCATCAATAGGCAATCGATTAAGTTCCTGCCGCATTGCATCTACAGCAGCTTGATCCGCTGCCTTTTCATCGCCATGTCCGCGCCAGCGTGCAGCAGCAACAGCAGCACGTTCAGTAACACGTACCAATTCAAGCGTCAAAATACGATCAAGTCCATTTAAAATCTTCTGAGTTGTGGGCATATGAAAAAATCCTACCGAATGAATACCAGAAAAAATATGAGTCCTTATTAAATACTAAGAATAAAGTTTTTTGGCAAAGATGAAAATTTTCCACAAGAGATAAAAGAACTCAAGCGTTCCTTTTTGTCATTATCAAGAAAGTTATCAATTCTCTGTCATAGGTTCAATACGAATAAATTGAGATTTTGCAACAAGATGTCCATCTTTTTCAATTTCTGCAAGTGCCTGTCGTACATTCACCTCTGTTGTTTCATGCGTAATTAAAATAATTGTTTTTTCAATTTGATCTTCTACAAAAGATCTTTGAACAATCGACTCCAATGAGATGTGATTATCAGCCATATGCCTTGCGACCGCGGCAAAAACACCAGTACGATCATGAACATTTAAACGAATAAAATAACCACCTGCATGATGCGAAATACGTGCTTTTTTATGAGGAGCAAGTTCTAATGCTGGGCGTCTTAAAACAGGTGCATACTGAAAACCAGAACGTGCTTTTGCTATATCAGCCAAATCACCAATAACGGCTGATGCTGTTGCCTTTCCTCCGGCGCCAGGACCAGAAAACAGTAATTCACCTAATAAATCACTTTGAATAGAAAGAGCATTGGTTACACCATTTATCTGTGCAATCATTGAGGATGTTGGTACCATTGTTGGATGAACGCGTTGCTCTATTCCAGAATCCGTTTTTAATGCAACCCCTAAAAGCTTAATCCGATACCCCAATTCATCAGCTGCTCGAATATCAATTTGCGAAATATTATGAATTCCTTCAACATAAACATCATCTAACGAAACAGCAGTTCCAAATGCCAAGCTTGTCAACAAAGCTAATTTATGAGCAGTATCATTTCCCTCAATATCAAAACTTGGATCTGCTTCAGCATACCCAAGTCTCTGTGCATCTGCTAAACAATCTTTAAATGAAAGACCTTCCGTAAACATGCGTGTTAATATATAATTACATGTTCCATTGAGAATACCATAAATTCGCGATATGCGATTACTGACAAGTGATTCTCTCATCGCTTTGATGACAGGAATTCCCCCTGCAACAGCTGCTTCAAAATGAAGAAAAACACCTTTTTTTTCTGCAATTATAGCCAGCTCTACGCCATGTTGAGCAAGAAGAGCTTTATTGGCTGTTACAACATGATGTCCCGCCTCAAGCGCTCTCTTAACAGCGGTATACACCACATCCAATTCACCACCAATTAACTCTACAAAAACATCAATCTCATCAGAAGCAGCCAACTCCACAGGTGAATCAAACCATTTTATACCACTAAGATCAATTCCACGATTGCGACCTTTATCACGCGCACTAACAGCAACAACTTTGATGAATCGCCCACATTGACAAGCTAAACTATTCGCTTTTTCAAATAGAGTTCGAATAACTGAAGTACCAACTGTACCAAGTCCCGCAACGCCAACTTTTAAAGCTTCTGCCATATTCTAACCACTGATCCCTATCTTCATTGAAAAATCGTTTAAATGATGTGCCAATCAACACAAAAAGTACTTATGTTCATAAAAACAAAAGAAATACCCTGCTCTATTCATTTCATTTTCTCTAATAGAATTATCCCCGCTTGTTCAATCAACATTCCTAAAAATATAATATTTATTGTCTTCAAAGATTTCAGAATCTTTATAAAATATCTAATTCAGAATGAAAATCTGTAAAACTTATAAATGCAAGTTTCCATAAAGAAAAGTTCTAAAAAATAATCAATAACCAGTTAAAGAATATTGAAGAATTGGTAAGAAAGAATAAAAACATCTCTTCTAAATCAACAAGTATGGAAAAAAAAACATTCTTTCATATGATAAATTAAGGGAATGAATAAAATAAAGTAAATCAGTAAATGATAACACATTCCTTCCTACCATTCCATAGCTTTAACTATAAATCTTTAATGCAAAAATCTTAACGCACTCATATATCAAAATAGAACCTTACATTAAAGTAAAAAACAAGACTTGATATGTGTACACCATAATTCTGAAATATTATAAATATGGAGAATAAATTTGCAAAATTCGAATATTTTATCTCAACTTATTACCACCTCTTTGCAAAACTAGCGAATTGAAGTGACAAAAAACTCAATTTACCCTTTATCCACGCTAATTCATTTTCAAATCAAGAACTTCTCAATATGTAAAAGAACAAATGAATGGTTTTTAATTTTAAAAATTTTACAGTCATTTAAAAGTAAATATAAGAAAATTATTTTTTAATATATTCTGTAAAAATTGCTTTAATATTTTTATTATAAAGAATCTTTTTATATTTTGTTAAACTGAAAGGAATCTGTGGCTTGTTCCTCAAAAAACTTTTGTATGATTGGTATTATTTGTTAATTTGGTAATAAATATTGTCTTTCTACTTCATAAATTATACAGTTTTTGCTTTATGATAAGCTCAAATGAGAAGTCTTCTGTATAAAGGCTCTTTCAAGCAAGTTAAATAATATTCTCATATGGTGAGCAAAGATAACAAACGATAAAATATGCAAAAAATAAATACATTAAAAATGCTGTTTTTGATCATTTTTGCCTACTCCTCAAACTGAAAAAAACAATCCAAACAGAAATCGCTCAAAAATTATTCAATAAAACACACTTTTTTCAAAAAAAATGACACAGAGGGCTTGCGAAGTAAAAAGATCCTCTCTATAAGCCTCATCATTGGTTTGCGCCCATCGTCTAGCGGTTAGGACATCGCCCTTTCACGGCGGAAACAGGGGTTCGATTCCCCTTGGGCGTACCATGTTTCTTTTTTCTATGTGTAATATATTCATTTTATTTGTGTTTTTAAAAATGAGGGATGCATAAATAAAAATGAGGGAATAAGATTTTAAAAGGAATCTCTTCGTAAAAAGGATACAAGAATCATTAGGTGATTAATTTCTTTGTTGCATTTCGAGGATAGTGCTTTACTGCGCATAGTTAATAACAATAAGAATCGATAAAACATAAGAATTAGAAGATTCTAGCTCGCGATACGGTAATTTTATAAGTCATATTCTTGCGTATGCTGTTAATTTTTAAATTAAAACCAGCCGGCATCATTTATACGTTTTTTTCAACCTTCAAAATTGAAGTTTATCTCAAACGCATTTTATATGAAGCATTTCTAATTACAGTGCCTTTGTTATCACATTAAACTTTTTATAAACAAACAGACCGTAAGCTCAGAATTGAAATAGCAATATAAAAATAGTTTCTTATTCACCTAACACAACAAATCAAGAAACTATAATTCAGAATACGATCAACTTATTAAATGGAATCTCTGATAATAAAAATGCATAATCCCCGTCCCCCAGTGATCTAACTACCTTATCTATTAAACAGATTCTTCATTAATCATAGAATAATTATAGATTTGCAAACACATCACTTCTTTTCAAAAATTAAACCCTCCAACAAAATTTTACACTCTATTGATAATATATTCTAAAAGCTCATATTTGAATGCTTTTTTCCCTTGTTTTTACTTTTCATTATAAACTTGAAAGTGTTATACAAGTAGTATCGCTTAAAAGAAAAAGGATTTCTAATGGTAAAGATCAAAGTAGAAAACCCCGTTGTTGAACTTGATGGGGATGAGATGACCCGCATCATCTGGAAATATATCAAAGATAAATTAATCCATCCCTACCTCGACATTGATCTAAAATATTATGATCTTTCCGTCGTAAATCGTGATGCAACCAATGATCAGGTAACTATCGATTCTGCCAATGCTATCAAAAAATATGGGGTTGGTATAAAATGCGCAACCATCACACCTGATGAGGCACGCGTTAAAGAATTTAACCTAAAAAAAATGTGGAAATCACCTAATGGCACAATCCGCAATATTTTAGGAGGAGTCATTTTTCGCGAACCCATTATCTGTAAAAATGTCCCTCGCCTTGTTCCTAACTGGACAAAGCCAATTATTATCGGACGTCACGCTTTTGGTGATCAATACAAGGCAACAGATTTTAAATTTCCAGGAAAAGGGAAATTAAGTATTAAATTTGTCGGTGATGATAATCAAGTTATTGAACATGATGTTTTTGATGCTCCAAGCGCAGGGGTTGCCATGGCTATGTATAACCTTGATGAGTCAATTCGTGATTTTGCCCGCGCATCCTTTAATTATGGACTACAACGGAATGTTCCAGTTTATCTTTCAACAAAAAATACCATTCTAAAAACTTACGATGGTCGTTTTAAAGATATCTTTCAAGAAATATTCGATACGGAATTTAAAACTGAATTTGAAAACCGTAAATTATATTACGAACACCGTCTTATTGATGATATGGTTGCTTCTGCATTAAAGTGGTCAGGTGGATACGTATGGGCATGTAAAAACTATGATGGTGATGTCCAATCTGATATTGTTGCCCAAGGCTTTGGTTCTCTGGGTCTCATGACTTCTGTTCTCATGACACCTGACGGCAAAATTGTTGAAGCAGAGGCAGCACACGGCACTGTAACACGCCATTATCGTCAGCATCAAAAGAATGAAGAAACATCAACGAACTCTATTGCATCTATTTTTGCATGGACGCGTGGACTAGCGCACCGTGCTAAACTAGATAACAATGAGAAGTTAAAAAACTTTTCCACGACATTGGAAGAAGTTTGTATTAAAACCGTCGAAGAAGGTTTTATGACCAAAGATCTCGCACTTTTGATTGGGCCTAAACAAAAGTGGCTTTCTACAACAGGTTTCCTCGATAAAATTGATGAGAATCTCAAAAAAGCAATGGGCAGTTGAGTTATTACTTAAATTAAAATTCAAAGCTCTAAACAGAGCTTTGAATTTCTCTTGGCAAATTCAAAGAAGTACCTTATAAGTAAAAAGAGGATAGATTTTTATTAAATAGCAAAAAACAGTGAAAAAACAGGGCTGGTCTGCGCTTTTATTGGGTAAAAATGGTCTTTGCTTTTTAACGTTTACAGGTGGAGTTGTGTTACACGCCACCAACGTTTATATTGTTATTACTATTTTACCCTCTCTTATGAATCATATTGGCAGTGAAATATATTATTCTTGGGTGGCTACTGTCTTTATTACAGCTTCACTCGTGGGTACTTCACTTGCAACAAAAATATTAGGGAAATTAGGTCCTCGCAATGCGTATGTTATTTCTGGACTTATCTTCACCCTAGGCACTTTTATGTGCAGCATTTCTTCATCTATGCCATTGTTTTTAATAGGACGCTTTATCCAAGGATTTGGAAGTGGTTCTTTGTTATCCCTATCCTATTCCATGGTACGGATTGTTTTCAGCCCATCTTTATGGTCACATGCATTAAGTATTATCTCTGGAATGTGGGGAATATCAACCTTGTTAGGACCAGCAATCGGGGGGCTTTCTGTATATTATGGGCTATGGCGAGCATCCTTTTTGATCATTGGCGTATTAGCTATATTTTTCTCACTCATCGCCTTTAAATTTTTACCAAAAAAGAATGAAAACGATGTTCCAACACCCCCTCTTCCTCTTCTCCAGCTTTTCACACTCACCTTATTGATTTTTATTATTTCTGTTGGAGGGGCTATGGAGTCTACAATAGCAAAAATTTGCGGATTAGTTATCGGACTTAGTCTTCTCTTTGTTCTAGCAAAAATCGAATCATCTACCCCTCATCCTATGTTGCCCCGCAAATCCTTTTCTTTCTCTTCTGAAATCTTTTCTGTTTACGCATTGATACTCGTTATGACAACAGTCGTATACAGTATAGAACTTTATTTTCCACTTTTTCTTCAAGAGCTTCATGGGCAAGCTCCACTTATTGCTGGTTATATAGCAGCACTTATGAGCCTAGGGTGGACATGTGGAGCCATCTCAAGTGCTGGTGTCTCCACAAAAAAAATTCGCAACATCATTGTATACTCGCCCCTATTAAAACTGTTAGGCATAGTGATTCTTTTATGGCTCATCCCAACAGAAGTTTCCGCGCTTGAATATATTTTTATTATTTGCTTAGCACTGTTTTCTATTGGAATCAGTGCGGGCATAGCATGGCCACATTTGCTCACAAGGATCTTACAATGTGCAAATGATGAAGATGCTCTCCGTGCCAGTGAATCCCTTACCTCTGTACAACTATTTTCAGCGGCCTTAAGTGCAACTCTAGCAGGAGTCATCACCAATCTTGCTGGCCTCTTTAATCCTGGAGGAACAATAGGAATGATCTTAGCAGCAAAAACTCTTCTTATAGTGCTCATGGGTCTTTTATTTTGTCTTGCTATTCCATTAGCACTGCGCATTTCTTACTGCATATTGAAAAATCCAACAGGACATTCCAATAACTAAAAATAAATATAAAAATTCCTTCTTCATTTAAAAAATGAAAAATATTAAGCATGCTTCTCCATATACCATGAGACGCAAAAAACCATTAATCCACACAAAGTTAGAACACTTCCTAAAAAAGCTGTATATTCATAACTATAGCCCAATTTTAAAACTAATGCTCCAGATTCTGCACCAAGAGCGTTGGCAATATTAAAAGCAGACTGCATTAATGCTCCTGCCAAAATCTGTCCCTGTAGTGCAACATCCATAATTTTTGTTTGTATAGAAGGCATAGCAGCAAAAGAAGTTCCAACAAAAAAGCATCCTATTGCCGCTGTTAACGGAGCATAGGATAAAAAGAAAAAAAGAAAAAAAACAAATACGCTCCAAAGCATAGAAAAAAATATCATCGGCGAAATACCAATTTTAACGGCCAATTTAGGCCCCAAGAGATTTCCTACCACCATACCCAATCCAACTAACGGCATGATAAATGGTACCAACTCAAGTGAAACACCAGAAATATGCATTAATGTTGGCTTGATATAAGTGAAAACAGAAAATAATCCTGACGCTCCCACCGACACCATCAACAAAAGAAGCCACACCTGCTTTTGCTTTAATGCACCCATTTCTTGCAAAGGATTCGTTTTTGGAAAACTTGAATCACAAGGAAAAAAATTCCAAATAAGCAAACAACATAATAAAGCGATCATCCCCACAAGGACAAAAGCAATCTGCCAACCAATAAGTTGACCAATCCAAGTAGCACTGGGTGCTCCCAAAACGGTTGCAATTGTTAAGCCAAGCATAACATATCCAACAGCTTTAGAACGTTCTTTCATTTCTACCATTGAAGAGGCAACCATAGCCGCAAGTCCAAAATAGATTCCATGAGGAAGTCCACTGAGAAAGCGTAATACTACTAATATGCTAAAATCAGAAACAAAGGCACTAGCAATATTTGCTAAAGCATAAAAAAGCATCAAGCCTATCAAAACAGTTTTGCGTGATACCTGAGCTGTTGCCACAGCTAAAAGAGGTGCTCCAATCACAACTCCTAATGCATAAGCAGAAATATATTGACCAGCGGTAGGAATATCAACATAGGAACTTCGTGCCATCTCTGGCAGTAGCCCCATTGCAACAAACTCTGCAGTACCAATAGCAAAACTGCCCACGGCAAGAGCTAAAATTATTAAACGTCGTATTCTCGAATCAATTCCCAATACAAGAACCTTTTGTTGATAAGAATCCCTCATATCATCACTTCTGAATAGGAGTTTTAACTGTAAATATCTGTAATACACACAAACAAAAATTCAAAACATTGTTATACGCATGCCCAATAGTCCCCAATAAAGTTTTAGAAATATTTTGATATATAAAGCATTTTATGGAGTTTTAAGTAAGATTCTTTAATGGAAAATCTTTGAAAACCTCAAGATCATAGACGTATTCACCTATTTCTATCAAATCTACCAGATAATAAACTTTGTCTCCTCTTTTTAGCCGTTGAAATTTACAGTGAAAACTTTATTTTAAAACGATATAATATACCCTATAAATAATTCTAAAATTTGCTGAAGAATGCATTTCAAACAAGTGAACAATATCTCATCATTATCTTGATACAAAGATAAAACTTCTCCCCCCAAATTATTGTTGCTTTATTTTGCTACCTGAATACAGATCCCCCAAATCGATAAGCTATAATTTCAACTTTAGGCCATTCTTATAAATTATTATAGAGTCTTTTAAAAATTCTCATGATAATAGTGCTTGGTTTCTAGATTTATTAAATACCCTCTTTTAGACATCTTTACCCCTCCCTCATCTAACAGAGGAATCGCATCAGATATCTAACTCACTATCTGTAAATTAAAATATTCACGTAAATATATTATGATTATTTTCAGATAAATTCTATAAACAAAGCAAAAAACAAATATAATAAATTTTGTATAAGTATGTTTATTGATGTTTTATAAACATGACAATTACCGTGATTAATATTTAATTTATTATGACATAATATCTATATTTTTATTATATAAATAATATTACATAAATCTATTTTAAAGAATATTTATATATAAAAACTTAAAAAATAAAATTATAACATTTTAAATGTTGTAATTTTATTTTAGTTTTATTTTAATTTTCTAAAAATTTATCTGTTCGATTGTATATAATCCATTCTTTACCTTTAGTAATAAAAAACACAAAGTAGCTCATAAAAGTACAATTTTCATACTTCTTTAAGAGTTCGCTAACGCCTCATTAACATTGTTGCTGTAAACAGTCATCAGAAACAGAAAAACTGTTTTTCTCCGGATCAGGTAGCGCGTACCGGAGTAACAGTTTCTGTTTTATATAGTAATTAGAAAAGAATATGTACCCTATAAAACCGCACTGTTATATCTTAAGATAGTGGAATTTTATAATTTTGGAAGATGTTTCTAATTTCATATTTTTAGCTAAATTTGTAAGTGCGAGAATAAATTCAATAAAAAAATGAGGTGCTATATTACGATTAATATTTTAGCGTCCTTGTGCCCATAGAGCACGCGTTTCAGCGCAAAAATCAGCATAACAGCCTTCCTCAATGGCATCACGAATTCCCTGCATAAGTTGTTGATAATAAAAAAGATTATTCCACGTCAACAACATCCCCCCAAGAGATTCACCAGATTTAATCAAATGATGCAAATAAGCACAACTATAATTATGTGCTGCTGGACAAAGTGACTGTGGATCAAGAGGAAGTGGATCTTCTGCATAACGCGCATTACGCAAATTAATTCTACCAAAGCGGGTAAAAGCTAAACCATGACGTCCTGCACGCGTCGGCATAACACAATCAAACATATCAACACCACGAGCAACACTTTGTAAAATATCATCAGGTGTCCCTACTCCCATAAGATAGCGTGGTTTATCCTCTGGTAAAATCGGACAAGTAGTATCCAATACTGCTGTCATAACACTCTGCGGCTCACCAACAGCAAGCCCTCCAATAGCGTAACCTTTTAAATCTATTTCTTTTAATGCTTGAGCAGAACGTTCACGCAGTTTCATATTATCACCCCCTTGAACAATCCCAAACAATGCTTTATCTGGCTGATCTCCAAAAGCTGTTTTACAACGCAGCGCCCACCGCAATGAAAGTTCCATAGCTTCTTCCATTTCTTTTTCAGTTGCGGGTAATGCAATACATTGATCCAACTGCATCTGGATATCCGCACCAAGAAGTTCTTGAATTTCGATAGAACGCTCTGGACTCATTTCATAGTAAGCTCCATTAATGTAAGAACGAAAAATCACACCTTGTTCAGTAATTTTACGGATTCCCGCCAATGACATAACCTGAAAGCCACCAGAATCGGTTAAAATAGGTCCGCTCCAGCGTGAAAATTCATGTAATCCTCCCAAACGCGCAACACGTTCAGCTCCTGGACGTAACATTAAATGATAAGTATTCCCCAAAATGATATCTGCACCAAGATCACGAATTTGATCCATATACATAGCCTTAATGGTTCCTGCCGTCCCAACAGGCATAAATGCGGGTGTACGAACACATCCTCGCCCCGTTATAATTTCGCCTCGACGTGCATACCCATCTTGAGCAATTTTTCTATAATGAAATGTCTTTATCATAACTCTCGTCTTTTTGATTCCATCAATGCATATCTCTATAGAAAGAAAAAAGATATCCCCTTACGAGCATTGTCAAAAGCTTTATGAATTAATTTTTGATTCGCTCAATATTGTAACCAGCATCAAAAATTAAACGAGATAAAAGAACATTTCTTGTTAAGAAATCACCATAATAAAAGTGATAATCTAACTCTAGAAAAATAGTAAAATCCTTATAATATCATACCACAAAATACCTACGCTTAACGCACTAAAGCCTTAACAGAACTGCAAAATTATTATCACAATAATTTCATCTTCACATACTTCCATAAGCAGTAACTTTGTACCCATAGAAGAAAATTTTGAACGCATTGTACAGCTTACATATTCTTTAACTTTTACAGATAAAAATTTTTCATCTACTGGGCACAGCGATCCTCACGCTTAATAAAAGCGCAAATGAGCATAATCACTTATCCACTCACAATATTGAGATAGCTCTTAGCATTTAAGATAATTCACAAAAGAAATTAACGTGTAAATAAAAATACTTTAAAAAACTAAAAATGCTTTTTGTAAAGATTCTCAAATACCAAAAGCTCTATCGTACCATTAGAGGCTGAAAAAGCGTATGATGGTACCCGCTTGCTCCGTCATAAGCTTTAAAGAAGGTGGTGCATAATAGATTTTATACTATTTATAGCTTTAAAACTATACATGCCATGAATATCATCGTGGAAGTGAACGTTGATATGTACTGAGAAATGCTTCTTAAAAAACACGTAAATACGCAACACAAGTGTATTCCGTTTGGAGCATTCCTCTATTAAAAAACGAGAAAAATAAAAGCGTAAGTCCATGCATAATCTTCATTATTTAAAAGATATTGCATTAGATACTTTTAAAAAAGTAAAGTTGAGTTAAAAAGGAGATGGCAAGACTAGCCATTTATTTCACTTCTGCGCCTTTATTATATTCTTCTAAGATTAAACTGTCTTCTTATTTTAAAGATTACGCCAATATATATATAAATGCTGGTTTTCCACCTTGCTAAGAAAACTGGATGAGCGAGTAAAGCTCTTATCCGTCTTAATATGTGTTTCAAATATGCTTCTGCATTAGGATTGGATGTTGATTTACGAGCAGAAACAAAAGCACACGCTCTCTTAAGAAAGTAACATCATAAAACCATTAAGACCGACAATGGATTGAAGAAAAATGCCGAATTTTTTATAAAACACTTTGCCAAACAACAACCATAATACAACAGACTTTGCGTTTTCTTATTCTGACAGGTGTTTGTACAAATCCTTTGCATTATATTCTTCAGGAAGATCCGATTGAAGAAAATATATGGACAATGCTTAGCTCGAAATTATAAAAGGTAAGCCTGATACTACAAAAGAGTTTCGTGTGCCTTTATTGATCAGAAAAGAGTATTTTTTCTTAGAAACTTACAATTGAAATCAGTATAGTTTATACTATTCTACATCTGCAGCAATAATGGCTTTGGTAATTGAATCTGGATCTGCAACAGGTTCACCACGTTTAATTTTATCAACATTTTCCATACCTTCAACAACCTGCCCCCATATGGAATATTGACGATCAAGCCACGGAGCATCTGCAAAACAAATAAAAAACTGAGAGTTAGCAGAATTTGGATTCTGACTCCGTGCCATAGAAACTGTACCACGCTTATGAGAAAGATTTGAAAACTCTGCTGTTAAATTTGGTTTTTCTGCCCCCCCCATACCAGCACGTGATAAATTGAATTTTTCACTATCCTTCTTTCCAAATTGCACATCCCCTGTTTGCGCCATAAAACCATCAATAACGCGATGGAAAATAACATTATCATAAGCACCTTCCCGTACCAGTTCTTTAATACGTGCAACATGACAAGGTGCCAAATCAGCAAAAAGCTCAATAACAACTCTGCCCTTTGTTGTTTCAAGAATTAAAGTATTCTCTGGATTTTTATTCTCAGCCATATGGAAAGCTCCCTTGATTCATTTCTCAACTTGTAAAGTAGCAGCATTAATAACATCAGGATTTTTTACAGATCCATTATTACTTGTCGTACCTTTTTTTATTTTATCAACAACATCCATCCCCTTTATAACCTCTCCAACAACCGTATACTGACCGTTTAAAAAAGCAGCATCCTCAAAACAAATGAAGAATTGAGAATTCGCGGAATCCGGATCTTGTGATCGTGCCATCCCAACTGTACCACGCTTAAACGGCTGTTTTGAAAACTCTGCCGGTATATTGGGATAATTTGAGCCACCCATACCAACGCGTTTCAGATCAAAATCTCTACTGCCTTTTTTTCCAAATTCTACATCACCAGTTTGTGCCATGAAATTAGGAATAACGCGATGAAACACAACATTATTATAGGCCCCCTCCTCTGTTAATCTTTTGATTTGCGCAACATGCTTTGGCGCCAAATCAGGACGCAGACGAATAATGACATCACCATCTTTGAGAGATAAAACAAGAAGGTTTGCATCGCTTGCTGGTCTAGGATTACCAGCGACAGCGGACAATGAAAAAAAACAAAACACACATATCAAAACAGCAAAAATTCTACGAGACACACTTATTCTCCCCTAAAAGATTGGTATTTCGAGCTTAAAGCTTGTGCAACATTGGGCGGTACAAATGGTGTCACATCACCTCCCATAGAGGCAATTTGGCGTACCAATGTAGAAGTTATCGCGCGCCCAGAAACACTTGCCGGCAAAAAAACAGTTTGCAATTCAGGAGCCATAACACCATTCATTCCTGCCATTTGCATTTCATAATCAAGATCAGTACCATCACGCAATCCACGAATGAGAAATGAAGCACCAACTTCACGCGCCTTCTCAATGAGAAGGTTGCTAAATGAAAGAACCTGCAATCGATTAGAATCTGCACCAAATAAGTCTTTCCCTACCTGCGTAATGAAATCAACACGCTCTTCGAAGCTAAAGAGTGTTTTTTTGTCAGCCTGTATCCCTATAGCGACGACCACCTTATCAGCTAACACAAAACACCCTTTCAAAACATCAAGATGACCATTTGTAAGAGGATCAAAAGAACCCGCGTAAAGAGCAATTTTCATGACTTTACTCCTTCCTCTTAAAAATTATTTTTCTTCGCTCATATCAACTGTATCAGAATGCTTCTCACCTTCATCATCTAATGAACCCGTATCATCTTCAGGTTCAGAAATACGTTCAACCGATACGACTCTTTCACCTTTGGCTGTATTAAAAATTGTGACTCCCTTAGTTGAGCGCCCAGCAGTACGAATTCCCTCAACAGGGACACGAATAAGCTGCCCCCCATCTGATACCAACATAATTTGATCTTGCGCCTTCACCGGAAAAGCCGCTACTAATTTACCAATTTCAGCTGTTTTAGATGGATCTGTTGCGCGAATCCCCTTTCCGCCACGTCCCGAAATCCGGAACTCATAGGAAGAAGAACGTTTACCATAACCAAACTCACTCACTGTCAAAAGCATTTGTTCACGTGCATGAAGTTCTGCATAACGTTCATCTGTTAACTCTGTTTCAGCACCCCCATCTTCTTCATCAAAAGTTATAACATCTTCAACATCAGCATCTGCACCAGAAGCACGCCGTTCATTCATTACACGTTTAATATAAGCAGAACGCTCAATGGACGTCGCCTCGACATGCTCTAAAATTGTCATCGAAATGACTTTATCGCCTTTAGCTAAATTGATACCACGAACTCCCACAGAATTACGCCCAGCAAAGACCCGAACATCAACAACTGGAAAACGGATACATTGTCCATTGGCTGTTGTTAGAACAACATCATCATGTTCTGTACAGGTTTCAACAGAAAGAATTTCATCTTCTTCATCAAGTTTCATCGCAATTTTACCATTACGATTAACCTGAACGAAATCTGATAATTTATTACGACGCACAGTTCCACGTGTTGTCGCAAACATAATATCTAATGCACTCCAGCTCGCTTCATCTTCAGGCAAAGGCATAATCGTTGTAATACGCTCACCTTGTTGTAAAGGAAGCATATTGATCAAAGCCCGCCCACGCGATTGGGGTGTCCCCAGCGGCAGCCGCCAAACTTTTTCCTTATAAACAATCCCACGTGATGAAAAGAAAAGAACCGGAGTATGCGTATTGGCAACAAACAACCGCGTTACAAAATCCTCATCCTTCGTGGACATACCAGAACGCCCCTTACCACCACGTCGCTGTGCACGATAGGTATTAAGAGGCACACGCTTAATATAGCCACTATGGCTTACCGTTACCACCATATCCTCTGGTGCGATCAGATCTTCACTCTCCATCTCAGCGCTACCAAAACCAAATACGGTACGTCGCGGCGTTGCAAATTCCTCACGAAGAGCACTCAACTCATCCTTAACAATAGACATAATGCGTACGCGTGATGCCAAGATCTCAAGATAGTCAGCGATATCCACGCCAATTTTATTCAATTCATCAGCGATTTCATCACGCCCAAGGGCTGTCAATCGTTGCAAACGCAATTCTAAAATAGCACGCGCCTGTTCTTCAGAGAGGTTATAAGTACCATCCTCATGAATAATATGACGAGGATCATCAATAAGTTTAATCAAAGGCGCGACATCCATCGCTGGCCAGCGTCGCTCCATTAACTGTGCACGTGCTGTCTGCGGATCAGGAGCTTTGCGAATAAGCGCTATAATTTCATCAATATTGGCAACAGCAAGGGCAAGGCCAACCAAAACATGTGCTCGCTCACGCGCTTTACGCAAAAGATATTTTGTTCGCCGACTGACAACTTCTTCCCGAAAAGAAACAAATGCACGAAGCATATCAAGCAACGTCATCTGTTCGGGTTTTCCCCCATTCAAAGCAACCATATTACAACCAAAGGAAGTTTGTAGCGGCGTATACCGATATAATTGGTTTAAAACAACTTCCGCAACAACATCTTTCTTCAGCTCAATAACAACCCGATATCCATCACGATCAGATTCGTCACGCAAATCAGAGATTCCCTCAATGCGTTTATCGCGCACCAATTCAGCCATTTTCTCAATCATTGTTGCCTTATTAACTTGATAAGGGATCTCACTCACAATAATTGCTTGTCGACCACTGCGAATTTCTTCGATCTCAACTTTAGCACGCATAATGATTGAGCCACGCCCTGTTTCATAAGCTGCACGAACACCAGAGTGGCCAAGGATAATACCCCCTGTAGGAAAATCCGGACCAGGAATAATTTCAATTATTTTATCGAGTGTGATATCGGGATTATCAATCAAAGCGATACAACCATCAACGACTTCACCAAGATTATGGGGAGGAATATTGGTTGCCATTCCCACAGCAATTCCCCCTGACCCATTAACCAAAAGATTGGGAAAACGCGCTGGTAAGACAACCGGTTCACGCTCACGCCCATCGTAATTATCCTGAAAATCAACAGTATCTTTATCAATATCAGCTAAAAGTTCTTCTGAAACTTTTTCTAAACGACACTCAGTATAGCGCATAGCCGCGGGTGGATCACCATCAACGGAACCAAAATTTCCCTGACCATCAATTAATGGATTTCTTAAAGAAAAGTCCTGCGCCATACGCACTAATGCATCGTAAATTGAAGCATCACCATGGGGATGAAATTTCCCCATAACCTCACCAACAACACCAGCAGATTTACGATACGACTTATTGAAAGAAAGCCCCATCTCATTCATAGCATGAAGGATACGTCGATGAACAGGCTTAAGACCATCACGGACATCAGGGAGTGCACGTGAAACAATCACGCTCATCGCATAATCGAGATAGGAGCGTTGCATTTCATCAATAATACTGATTGGTTCAATACCGGTTAGCACATCACGTTCTGGGTGTGGAGTAAGATCGGTCACAATTTCAAAACTTTCAAAAAAGAATCATTTCACTTTATTTATAGCGAAAAATACACAAAAATGCTAATTTCTCTCCCATGACAAAAAAGAAATTTAACAATATTTTTCAAGATGTTATTAATTTATATTTTAAATTACCAATAATAATTAACAATTTTCACTTCGCTAAACTTCAAAAATCTGAAACAAGCAAACCATAAAATGATCATAATACTGCAATTTAAAGACTCTTAAAAAGGGACGTCATCATCTAATTTGTGTGAAAAACTTTCTCCCAATTGATTATTATTTTGACCAAAAGCATTTCTCTGATTTGAGTGACTATCGGCAAAGCCACCACTATAACTCCCCCCTTGACTTGCTCCTTGCTCCCCGCTCGCAGCTCCCCGCCCATCAAGCATTTGTAATTCGCCACGGTACTTTTGCAAAACAATCTCTGTTGTATAACGGTCATTTCCATTTTGATCTTGCCATTTTCGTGTCTGTAACTGCCCCTCAATATAAATTTTGCTGCCCTTTTTTAAATATTGCTCTGCAACTTTGACAAGGTTTTCATTAAAAATAACAATACTATGCCACTCAGTGCGTTCTTTTCGCTCATTTGTATTCCGATCGCGCCAACTTTCTGAAGTAGCAATACGCAGATTTGCCACTTGATCACCAGAATTCAAACGGCGGATTTCAGGATCCGCACCAAGATTACCAATCAAAATAACTTTATTAAGGCTACCAGCCATCGCATAAACTCCAAAATTTTAATTTGTAAAATACTCTGTTCTATAACAGTTATAACCATCTTGACCTTCAATTTACATGTCGCAATTGACTATCAATATGGGTATTGCTATCCTTTACCAATATTGTATTCAGTGTAATTATAACAAAAGATGATAAAAACGCATAGTTTATTCCACCACGAGAGAATAAAAAGCTGCTCATTTGTATTTTTTTCACAAAACTTATACCTTCCTTTTGCATTAAAGCAGTTAAACACATTATAATTCTAAAAAAACAGTTTTATTCCATTTTAGGTGCTCAATTTTTGCCATATATGCCAAGGATAAAGTATGACTCATCAAAAATATATCTCCATTCGCGGTGCACGTGAGCATAACCTTAAAAATATTGATCTCGATCTGCCTCGTGATAAACTCATTGTTATAACAGGACTTTCTGGATCAGGGAAATCATCCTTAGCGTTTGATACAATTTACGCTGAAGGACAACGCCGCTATGTCGAAAGCCTTTCAGCCTATGCACGCCAATTTTTGGAAGTCATGCAAAAACCCAATGTCGACCGCATAGACGGTCTCTCTCCAGCTATCTCCATTGAACAAAAAACAACCAGTCGCAACCCTCGTTCAACGGTAGGTACCGTTACTGAAATCCACGATTACATGCGTCTTCTCTTTGCACGTATTGGTATTCCTCATTCTCCTGCAACAGGACTTCCTATTGAAAGCCAGACAGTAAGCCAAATGGTGGATCAAATTATGGCCTTACCAGAAGGAACGCGAATTTTCATTATGGCACCCTTAGTGCGAGGACGAAAGGGAGAATATAAAAAAGAGCTAACAGAACTTTTAAAAAGAGGATTTCAACGCGCTAAAGTTGATGGAAAATTCTATGAAATCGCTGATATTCCACCTCTTGATAAAAAATATAAACACGACATCGATGTCGTGGTAGACCGCATTGTTGTACAGAAGGATATCACCTCTCGCTTGGCTGATAGTATAGAAACCTGTTTACAGCTAGCAAATGGGCTTGCCATAGCTGAAATGGCAGACCACCCCTTAGCACAAAAAGAAACGACAAAGGAATCTGCTCATAAATCAAAAAATGATACACACAAACGGCTCATTTTTTCAGAAAAGTTTTCCTGCCCTGTATCGGGTTTTTCTATTCCTGAAATTGAACCACGCCTTTTTTCGTTCAATAATCCTTTTGGCGCCTGTCCTCTCTGCGATGGACTGGGCATAAAAAAAGCAATGGATCCACTGAAAATTGTGCCCAATAAAAATCTTACCCTCAAGAATGGCGCCATTGCCCCTTGGGCTAAATCAGATTCACTTTACTATAAACAAACCTTAGAAGCATTAGGAAAAGCTTACGGTTTCAAACTCACAGATCAATGGTGTGAACTCTCTAATGAAGCACAACAGGCTATTCTCTACGGTACAAAAAGAGATGAAATTTCTTTTATCTATAAAAATAATTCTGGTTCGCATAAAATGACCCAACCTTTTGAAGGAATCATCCCTAATATGGAGAGACGCTGGAAAGAAACCGATTCTGCTTGGTCTCGAGAAGAAATCGAACGTTATATGTCTTCTTCGCCCTGCCCAGCTTGTCACGGTTATCGTTTAAAACCAGAGGCACTTGCTGTAAAAATCAACGGAATGCATATTGGGCAAATATCAGATCTTTCTATTCTAAAAGCAGATGATTGGTTTGCCAATGTTCATCAACATCTCACAGAAAAACAACGTAATATCGCCGTACGTATTTTAAAAGAAATTCGTGAACGTTTGGCTTTTTTAAATCATGTAGGATTGGAATATCTTACCTTGTCTCGAAATTCAGGAACGCTTTCAGGGGGAGAAAGCCAACGTATTCGATTAGCATCTCAAATTGGTTCTGGTCTTACAGGCGTTCTTTATATTTTAGATGAACCATCTATCGGTTTACACCAACGCGATAATGAACGCCTGTTGGAAATGCTGCGCCATTTGCGTAATCTTGGCAATACAGTTATTGTTGTTGAACATGATGAAGATGCTATTCTCACAGCAGACTATGTTGTCGATATGGGGCCTGCCGCAGGCGTTCATGGTGGAGAAATCATAGCGCAAGGAACACCGCAGGAAATTATAGAAAATTCAGCCTCTCTCACAGGCCAATACCTTTCAGGAAAAATGGCTGTTAAAATGCCGACAGAGCGACGCAAAATATCAAAAACGAAAACACTTAAAATCATCGGCGCCAAAGGCAATAACCTCAAAAATATCAATGCGAATATTCCTCTTGGAACCTTCACATGCATAACTGGTGTTTCTGGAGGAGGAAAATCAACATTTCTTATTGAAACGCTTTTCAAAGCAGCATCACATCATATCATGGGCTCTCATCACAGCCCTGCCAGCTATGACAAAATTAAAGGATTAGAATTTCTTGATAAAGTCATCGATATCAACCAGTCTCCTATTGGACGCACCCCACGCTCTAATCCCGCAACCTATACAGGTGCTTTTACACCGATTCGTGAGTGGTTTGCCGATCTTCCAGAATCAAAAGCCCGCGGTTACAAAGCTGGGCGTTTTTCATTTAATGTTAAAGGAGGACGGTGCGAAGCATGTCAAGGTGATGGAGTCATCAAAATTGAAATGCACTTTTTACCTGATGTCTATGTTACTTGCGATGTCTGTAAAGGAAAACGCTATAACCGAGAAACACTAGAAATAAAATTCAAAGGACAGTCTATAGCCGATATTTTGGATATGACAATTGAAAAGGCAGAGGAATTTTTCCAAGCTATTCCCGCTATTCATAATAAAATGGAAACTCTCATTAAAGTAGGATTGGGTTACATAAAAGTAGGACAGCAAGCAACCACACTTTCTGGTGGGGAAGCACAACGTGTAAAACTTGCGAAAGAACTTTCTCGTAAAACAACGGGACGTACACTCTATATTTTGGATGAACCGACAACAGGTTTACATTTTCATGATATTTCCAAACTTCTTGAAGTGCTTCACGAACTAGTCGAGCAAGGCAACACAGTTATAGTCATTGAACATAACCTTGATGTTATAAAGACAGCCGACTGGATTATTGATTTAGGACCAGAAGGTGGAGATCGCGGTGGTGAAATTGTTGCAATTGGACGCCCTGAAGACATCATTAAGGTTCCCGCTTCCTATACGGGAAAATTTCTAAAACATGTTTTACTGCGCCCATCTCTCTATAATTCCAATTCTTAGAAACGCTTTCTATTGTAAAATACAGCATACTAACAAAGCCTGTACTTTTATTATTACCTGTAAACCAACACCTAATTCCAGTGGTGCAACACGTTTGAAGCAAAGACTAAAAACAATTTAGCGCTTTATAAGCTGTTTCAGTTGTCGTATTGCCAAATAGGAACGCGCACATAATTGCGTATTTATTCTCTGTTTTGTTTATACCTGAAACGACCAGACAACCTAAACTGGGAAGAATATGAAGTTTTAAGGGTATAAATAAATTTCTATATTTCCATTTCCTTTTAATTTATCTTTATGATTTTCCAAGGCATCCACAGCAATATCTTATAATGAAGATTGCCATTGCTTCACACTTTTATTTATCGCGTTCCTTAATGAAGATCACATTCCTCACGAAGGAACAAAACGCCCCAAACGGAATATATTTGCGTTGCCAATTCCCACATCTGTTTTAAAGAAACATTTCTCAATGCTCTCAAGCCCATTTCACAACGGCTCCTATGAATGCTATAATGATAAACTCATTATTGTACACCACCATCTTTACATTTATGAATCGGCATCATCACACTCTTTTCCAATATTTGTCTTCCCTACTCCCTAATATTGTAAAGCCTTTAATTATCGAAAGCTTTCATAAAAAGCATTTTATTTCTTTTTTCAAATGTTGTTATCCACACACTCATAACTATTTATGATATATAAAAGTATCGTTTTGATTGATTGACGATAAAAAGATCTAAAATGAGAAAATCTTACGCTATTAGAGTTTCTCATTCAATGTGGAGAGCGTCTAATTATCCTTATAAGTCAAGATATTATCTAATAAAAAAGAAACAAAACTCTTTTATTATATTATTTGAATTCTGTATAAGAATTGTAAGTTTTTTTCCCAAAAAACAGTATTTGGCTGTATTCTACAAAAGAAACTCTCCTAACAGAGCATAGAGTGTCATTATTTTCGACTTTTTGTGCACAAAGTATCTGTTGGACATCTTACAGTTGTCAATATAATGTGATGCAGTCTAAAAAGACAAAATAACGTTGGAGATAATTTCAGCATGAAAAAAATTGAAGCCATTATAAAACCTTTCAAACTTGATGAAGTGAAAGAAGCGCTTCAAAAAATTGGGTTACATGGTATTACAGTAACAGAAGCGAAAGGTTTTGGTCGTCAAAGGGAACATACAGAACTTTATCGTGGTACGAAATATGTTGTTGACTTTCTACCTAAAGTAAAGATTGAAATTGTTGTGTCCGATGAAAAACTGGAACAAACTGTTGATGCAATACGTAAAGCAGCTCAAACCAAACATATAGGGGATGGAAAGATATTTGTCTTTTCCATTGATGATGCAATTCGTATAGGCACGGACGAAACCGGTATCGATGCCCTTTAATAAATAACGAGAAAATTCACTTTTTTATCCACCTCAACGCCATATTAAGGAAATTGAATATGACAACCGCATCAGATATTATCAAACAGATTACAGACAACGAAATCCGTTTTGTTGATTTACGTTTTACTGATCCACGAGGAAAATTGCATCACATTACAATGGATATCGCAGAGATCAGCGAGGATACTTTTAGTGATGGTGTCATGTTTGATGGTTCTTCAATTGCTGGTTGGAAAACAATTAATGAATCTGACATGGTTTTAATGCCAGATCCAGCAACAGCACATATTGATCCTTTTTTTGCTCAATCTACTTTGGTCATATTTTGTGATGTACTTGATCCTGTCTCTGGTGAGTTTTATCGTAGAGATCCTCGTTCTATCGCCAAAAGGGCTGAGGTGTATATGAAATCTTTAAACATTGGAGATACAATCAATGTGGGTCCAGAAGCAGAGTTTTTTATCTTTGATGATGTGCGCTATAAAACGGACCCTTACAACACAGGGTTTAAACTCGATTCAAGTGAACTTCCCTCTAATGATGATACGGAATATGAAACAGGAAATCTAGGGCATCGCCCACGAATAAAGGGAGGCTACCTTCCTGTTCCGCCGATTGATTCCTGCCAAGATATGCGTTCTGAAATGCTCACAGCACTCAAGGATATGGGCGTACAGGTCGAAAAACACCATCACGAAGTAGCAGCAGGCCAACATGAATTGGGTATTCGTTTTGATACACTTGTTCGCGAGGCTGACAAGATGCAAATTTTTAAATATGTTGTACATCAAATAGCAAACAGTTATGGGAAAACAGCAACCTTCATGCCGAAACCAGTTTTTGGTGATAACGGCTCTGGAATGCATGTCCACATTTCCATTTGGAAAGATGGCAAACCCATTTTTGCAGGAAATGAATATGCTGGACTATCAGAAACCTGTCTGTTTTTTATCGGTGGTGTTATTAAGCACGCAAAAGCAATAAATGCTTTTACCAACCCATCCACAAACTCCTATAAACGTTTGGTTCCTGGTTATGAAGCTCCTGTTCTTCTTGCCTATTCAGCACGTAATCGTTCTGCATCTTGCCGTATTCCTATGAGCTCCTCACCAAATTCAAAACGCGTAGAAGTTCGTTTTCCAGACCCAACAGCAAATCCCTATTTGGCATTTGCAGCCCTTTTAATGGCTGGTCTTGACGGTATCAAAAACAAAATTCATCCCGGACATGCTATGGATAAAGATCTTTATGATCTTCCCTTAAAGGAACTTAAAGAAATCCCTACTGTTTCAGGAAGCCTGCGTGAAGCGCTTGAAGCACTTGACAAAGATCGTGGCTTTCTTAAAGCTGGCGACGTTTTTGATGATGATCAGATTAATTCCTTCATTCAAGTAAAGATGCAAGAAGTCTTGCGTTACGAAACAACACCACATCCTGTTGAATTTGATATGTACTATTCTGTTTAAACAATCAATACGCATTCTTTTGATTTTGAAAATGGAGGCAAAAGCTTCCATTTTTGTGGATATTCTTCTCATGCAAAAGCGCAAGAGGCTTTTTGCTCATCCGCTTTTCCTTTATAATGTGTTGAATCTCTTCAAATGAATTAACAAAGGTTTCTAATGCCGCGAATTTGTTTTCTCGTTTCCGTTCTTTTATGCATTGTCTTTATCACATCAACAACTAAAGCACATACAATAACCAACCAAAAACTTACAACTCTTGAGAAAGCAACATCTGCTTATAGTAAAGCACTTAAAAATGCCGATGCAAATGCCATCTTAAATGCTATTCCTCCCCAAGTCATCAACCGCTTAACCGCCAAAAAAAATCTTAATCAATCGCAATTTCTACAAATCATGAAAAGCCAAATAGAACGGTTGGCAGAAAGTTACAAGATTGAAACGATCAACATTGATCAAAAACAAAAACGTGAAGGTACCCTTGATAATGGTACCCCTTATTTTGTTATACCCGTGGAGCTTGTAACCACAACAAATGCTGGAAAAAAATGCTCTATTCAAACTGAAATTATTGCCCTACTTCACGATAACCAATGGTATTTTATCCGTGGTAATGACGAAGCGCTCTTAACCATAACCAATGAACTATTTCCTGGACTTGATAAAGTAAAAACCAATCCTCAAAAAGTCACAAAAATACTCTGAGCGAAAAGAATGCACGTAAATAAAAGATTTTCCCCTATAAACAAGTTGTAACAATTGTAGCAGCAGCCTTAAATTCAACTTTTTTATGAGAACGGCGTGCTATTGTTTCTTTATCCGTTCCCCATTGTTCCATCATCCAATCTTCATCTAAATGGGCAATAGACCAAGCATGATCAGCATCAATGTTTCCCGCAGCAACAGCAAGAGCAATGAGAGCAGATCCAGTTAAGGTTGTCATCATATGAAGTGCAGCAAGCATATAAGCAGACTCAACGCTACGTAAATAATGACTCACAGCTTGAAGTGCTTCTGGTGATTGTTCCACATGCATCAGCCCTTCTGTCAAATAAAACCTTGCACCTAGCTTTTTTTCAGCCCAATCTAATAAAGGATCCCATTGTTCAGATTGTTTTTGCACCAACTCTTTAGGTGTTTGTGCACGATAAAAGATCATATCACATGCAACGAAACGCAATAAATCTTCAAAAACCGCCTGCATATCATCAGCGATACCATCAATAACAGTATTAACCAAACGCGTCATCGGCATTTTTGCAGGATCAACAACGTGCTTTTGGTTCTCAAATTCCTGAGCAACATATTCAGCAAACACTTCTGTTGGCACATGAAAATGACGCCTTGCGGGCGTTTTTACAGGACATTCATCCAACAAAATCGTAAAGCCGCCCTCCTCACAAGCGATCTTCACTTGCTTATAAAACCGTTTTGGGTGTGATTGGAATGAAAGATTTTGAACCTTTTGAATAGAACTCTTCTTATTCAATGGCATATCAACATGATCCAAAATCTCACGCATATTTGTTTACCTCTGATCTTTTCAAAAAAAAAAACGACTGTTTCTTTAGGTTCTGTAGCTTGAATAAGGTTTAATCTGACCTTCTTAACGATTCCAAAGAAGAAAAAAATCTTGCCAATCTCAATCTAACTTAAGAGTTATATTTCATGTTTCTTTTACAAACAAGACAATGATGATTGCCTTTTATATATTTAATACAATCATAATAGTAAAACAATTTCTAAAAGTATTATCTTAATTAAGAAATTAAACATATTGAGTTTTATGGCAAAGATGTTCATGCCTTACCAATTTGCTTATTATTCACCTATAATAGTATTATCAATATGAACAGATTCAAAAACGCTGCTCATCCAAAAAATGATAGAGCAGTGCGGTTTACGTGTCATTCACCTTCGCTTAACCATTCCAATAATTCTCTAACATATCCAATAAATACCCTGCATAGAATTTTTCTGCTCAATTACTCCCCTAAAAGACGCTGTTTTACGGCATGATAGAATAATGAACAGACAAAATTTATCGTAAATTTGCTTTCACATATACATTATTTTATAAAGCACTAAATTACTTAACGCATTGTTCTTGATATACTCTATCATATTACACTAATTTAAATTTAGGCATATAATTATAAAGAATAGAGATCATGCAATCTGAAAATAATACTTTTATCTATACACTTAGCCCTGCAGATACTAACTGTGCAGCAGCAGCACAGTGGTGGCTTGACAATCACAATAAAAATATTTTGTCCACTGACTCGAGATCCCGTATTATCTTATACGCAACTCTTGAAGAAGCATTTAATGAACTTGCTCAGAAAAAGGATGGATATCTCTTAAGCTGTGCTGCTTACCCTGATTTGCATACACTCATATTTACCCGTTTAGGTGATATGCAATTATTTGACAGCTTTATCATGCCTACTCACTCTATGGTTTTAGCTAAACGCAATAACATTGATGAAATTAAAACCGTAGCGACTCATTCTGCCCCGCAATCTTTGGTAGCTCATCAATATGACAAAGTATTTGCCAACAGCAATGCTGATGCAGCCGTTCTTTGTAAGGCTGAAAAAGCAGATGCTTGTATCACAACATCGGTTGCGGCAAATCGCTATAGGCTGAGTATTGTCGAAAATTTTGGACAAGTGCCAATGGCCTTTTTGCTCCACTCACTAAAGTCAACTAATCATGAAAAAATCTGAAGCGCTTCTTTCCATTGTTAACTTGGTTGACAAATTCCGTATGCGCCAAGAACGAGATGGGAGCATTAAAGAACCAACTTCAGCAGATAATAATATGATCAATGAATTGATCACTCTGCTGAACCACCATGCCAATATTCTTGACGGATTATCTCCAAAACTTTTAGCGACCACTTCTGATGATCTTCATCAGTGGATGATCAGCGGTTTAACGACCCCTCCTAAATTTGATAACACTTTGGCTGCTTTCAAAGCCCCATTACCAGATGCGCCCTTGTTTTTCTTGGCTCCAATGCGTGCAAAAAATGGACCTGATCCAGAAGGATTCCGGCTGGAATTAGTTACAGGATATCGTCATGAAACGGCCTATCTTGCTGACGCCTCAAAATATACAAATAATTATGTATCACCATTTCAATGTATAAAAATGGGAATAGCATCAAGAGGTTTTTTAGAAGGCAATTGCATTGTTCTATTCCCAGAATCTGTAGCAGCTGCTCAAAAAATTGATAAGCAAGCATTTGCTTTGTTTTTTTTCAGTAAATTCTTTGATATTTACAACAAGCAAACAATTGTGGAAGCTGAACGTTTACTCGGTCGAGATAGTAAATTCCTGTTCGGTCAATTGCATAGTCGTAACTTATCCAAAGAAGACATTTACGATGCTCGCTGTTTGTGGGGCTATTATCATGACTATGCACATCATACCGGACCGCGGCCATTGGATAAAAATCTGTATATAAAATTAAATTGGTTTACAGGTCTTCTAGAAGAAACTAAAGTTGATTTAATTACAGTGCGTATTATGCTACAAAATCATCCAAAATTTTGGAAAGAAATAACTGAATTTATCCTATTAGAACGCATATTTCGTTATCCAAAAGATTCTGATCAGCATATGACATTCGATGCTGGTACAGGGATCTTGCTTTTTGAAATATTGATGCGGAACAAAGCATTGATTGAAACAAATCAAGGTTATCTTCAATTTGATTTGGAGCGTCTTGAAAAAGTAATAATATTGATGATAGCAGATATAGAAGCACTTGAAGCATTAGATGGTGACGCTTATTTGGCAGGAGCTAAAGATTATATCCAAAATAATCTTGGTAAGCCGCAAACTTCACAGTCACGATTTAATTTTTCAACATCATCTTATGCACAGCGAGTGATTAGAGGATTAAATCATTGAGTTTTATAAAAGGACGATTATTATTATTTACTTTTGCCATTCTAGCATTGTTTTCCATAAGTTGGTTATTATCTAAGAATTTGGTTAGCAATATACCCGTCATGCATGCGGTTGGACTTAGGTTGTTTGCCACCGCTGCCACCTTATGGCTGATTGCAATATTTCGTGAGAAAGCTGTTTTCAGATCCCTACCATTGCTTTCCATGATACCTTCTTTTTTAATTCTCTCAGTGTTAGGATTTTCGCTGTATTTTGTATGCAGCTTTGGTGCATTAAAATCGCTCAAAGCCAGTGATTTAACCATGGTGCTCGCTACTATTCCAGGAATTACTTATATATTAGGTGCATTGACAAATGTCCTTAAATTCTCATGGCTGAAGCTTAGTGGAGTGATAATTGTCAGTGTAGCAGCTGTAGTATTCAATATAAATAGTGGAGAAGGTGGATATTATAACCTGATAGGAGTAGTGCTTGCCTTAACAGCAGCACTTTCTTATTCTGCTTATGGCTTATTGTCTAAACGTTATCTTAAAAATCTACCTTTGCTCACCTCACTGGCTTGGATCACGACAATTTCTGCAGCATCATTTATGCCATTATTTATTTTTGATCCTGCCCCACTCTTCTATCTTAAGTTAGAAGATATATTTAAAATATTGATTTTAGGAACTGTTTGCTCGGCACCAGTTTACGTATTATATCAAAAAGTTTTAGCCGAAGGAGGCGTATTATACGCCAACACTATCGGCGTATTATCCCCTTTTGCAGTGATTGCATGTGAATGGATAATCGGCTCGAGCCCTTCTCTCAATATGATCAAAATAATTGCTATGATTGTAGTTGTTATAGGGATGACACTCTTATTTATAGATGCATCAAAGGTATCTACATGGCAACATAAACGCCATTCTCAAAACTCCAAATTTAATGAGGAAACAAAATGAAAAAACTCGCGTTAGTTTGCCAGCGCAATGCAAAATTACCATTTATATTTGAAGCAGCACAAGCAGCTAATATCGAATTAGTAATGATCTATGATACCGCTGAAAGCGTTCCCTCTCAACACCCTGCAGCAGTAACTTCAACTTGGCAACTTCCTGTTTTTGATAACCCAGAGGCAGCTCTAGACACTTTTGCAACAGGAGCAAAAGAACGCAATATTTCTGGGGTTATGACCCTTCGCGAAGAAGCCATCCTATGGACAGCTTTGGCTGCAAAAAAAATCAATACTCCAAGTATTGAACCAGAAGTAGCAGCATTAACCAGAAATAAATATCTCATGCGTCAAACTTTCGCTAAAGCAGGCTTAAGAACACCAGGATTCTTTTATATAGATCATCCAGAAGACCTATCAAAAACACAAGCCTTGGATTATCCAGTCGTTATTAAACCCGTCTCTGGATGGGCAAGTGCAGGCGTCATGTTAGCTAAAAATTCCGCTGAACTTCCTGATCTCATTAAAGCCGTATGGAATGTTCAGCATAAAGACATGGCACGTTTTAATGATAAAAGTAAACCTGTAGGCTTAGTCGTAGAACAGTATTTGCCAGGAAAAGAGTTTGTCGTAGAATGCTTTGTTGATACAGCAGGTGTACACGTTCTATCCGTTGGAGACAAGGGACAGCCTGAGGGACCATGGTTTGAAGAAACAATTTATCGTCAACGATGTGATATAGATGATCCTTTAATTATTGCTTTATGTGAGGCTGCATGCTCTGGAGTTAAAGCTCTTGGTATAAATATGGGTGCTGCCCATGTAGAGCTACGCCTAGATGCTAATAATTTACCTTATATCATTGAGATAGGCGCTCGTATAGGTGGATCAGGTGTTTCCCATTTTATTGTTGAGCAAGGCACAGGAATTTCATTTGCAAAACTATGTATGAATGCCGCTTTAGCTGAAAAAAACTTAGACCTTCCCGATATACTCCCAGCTAAAAAAGTGGCGGCAAATTATATTATTCCTCTTCATGGGTATGGACGGTTTTCTGGATTTTCAGGTCTAGATAAGGTTGCACAGCATCCTCAAACCGCCAGAACTATCATTTTCTTTGAAACCAATCACATTTCACCACCTCCACCAGCATTTGGTGGATATCCTGGTTTTATTTTCTCTGTTCATAACTCAAACGAAGAAGCACGCAATTACCACAAATGGCTCGATGACACCTTAAGCATCGTATGGCAAAACATTGATTTATAATGATAATTTATCTTTATTCATATTGAATAATAACCCCGATATTGTAGGATTTTCTCATTTTAATCTGTTTATCAGATGGACAAATTTTTTAAAGCATTTGAGAAATGCTATAGCAGATAAAAATAAATCAAGGTGATCCTTTCATATTTATTAAAACACATGATACCATTATTAAAAGAAGCAATTAAAATTCTGCACAAACAATGGTTTTAATTCCGATAGTAGAACAAGACTTCGAAAATCACATTTATTATTTTTAAAAAGATTGCTTAAAAATGATAGCGCAATCCACCAGAAAAACGAACTCCAGAAAAACCAGCCTTGGTTAACCTATGCTGATAGCTAAGATCACTGTGAAGTGTAACTTTAGAAGAAAACTGTGAATTGACACCCAAGCCAACTTCTAAGGAAGAACCAAAAGAACTCAACTGAAAAACATCTTTAAAATAAACAAATTGTTCTTTACCAAAACAATGAGCAAGATGAATATTTCCATAAAAAGAAATGATACGATCCTTTTCAGAGGCTGTAAATGTTTTACTTAAACGCCCACCAACACGCATAAACCATTGATCTATTTTTTTCATCTCAACATCAAATCCATCAATATCACGAAACTTATCAAATTGAAGATGTTGATAAATAAGCTGAAGTTGCGGATCAAAAATAAGATCTTTATATCCTGTCATAGACACTTTACCAGCAGAAAACGACACGTTCAAAGGATTTGCTTTTAATGTCGCCGTCTTACCCCAAACACGGCTACGCACATCCCCTTTAAACAAACCATAAGATAAAAAACTATCTATATAAAAATCAGTGTAATGTTTCACACTAGCATATGCCGTAAATGACCATTTATTAAATGTACTCTTTTGACTTTGTTCCACGTTATGAGGTTGTAAGGAAAGCTTTCCATAGGTTCCCATAATCCCAAAAGATGTCGTACTATATGCACGCTCTATTGTTTTGAGCAAAATATCTGTTTTTATAGCGTTATAATCAACATGACCATCGTACCCATATTTAAGTGTAGAAAGATCTGAGACATAACGATAACTCCCACCATAACCGTGAACAGATAAAGCAAAGTTCCCTTCAACTTTTAATAATT
Organism: Bartonella sp. AA78NXGY; assembly: GCF_042197005.1. Classification (NCBI taxonomy): domain Bacteria; kingdom Pseudomonadati; phylum Pseudomonadota; class Alphaproteobacteria; order Hyphomicrobiales; family Bartonellaceae; genus Bartonella; species Bartonella sp. AA78NXGY. Next base: position 54,060 of record NZ_JBHIRI010000005.1, on the reverse strand, counting down.
TACGAGGAATAGACCGCCTAACTTGCAACTGCTTTTGTTGATGACTCATATCCATGAGTCCAATATGAAATAAAGCATTTGGTAACAAAAGATAGGTCGGAACTTGTGGAACAACCTCTCTGACCTTTAACTCAGAAAGGGGAATAGCAGACACCTCTAAAGCAGGCTGAATATATTTACTTTCAAGGCGGAAATCCCAAAAATCTCCATCTCCTTCAACCAATCTTTGAGAAGTTTGTGCATTTCCAAGAGCAGAAGCTGGACCATAAGCATGAAGATAATATTGGTAAGGCAAACCCTCTAATGCAATATAAGCACGATTTAACTGAAAAGAATCCTCTGCCGCTTTTCCAGAAACCTGAATAAGTGAAATACTATGAGCATTTTCACCGGTTGCTATCTCACCCTGATTTCCTGAAACAAATTGCACATAAACTGTCGTTTTTCCAGAAACATCACCATGTATCAAAAGCCGATCAGTTTTTTTATTATCGAGCAAACCATCACTACTGAGATGTGTATTGAGATAAATATCTGCCCTATCTTGTGCACTATAAACTTCTTTTTCTCCCTTCCCAATATGAAGTGTCTGATACTCCTGAAACATTGGAGTCTCAAAAGCAATAAAACTATCAGAAACTTTCACAAATGAAATAGACGAACTTGTACGGTTTGCAACTTGCAAATCGATCTCTCTTCTTTTTGTCAAAAACCATTTTGATCCCCCTGTTAAATAAAGCTCAGCAATAGAATCATCGGCAACACGAGTCCCTCCTATCAATGAAGAAGAATTAGCCAAAACCGCTACACTTCCCCCCTTTTTAGCTGTTAATAATAAGTCACCAAAAATTTTTGTACCTTCTGTTACTCCAATATAAATACGACTGTTATGACTATGAACAGCTGTCCCATCTGGAACCTCAAAAATCGTCCTTTTCAAAAAGACAAGCCCCTGTTCATATGCATCATTTTCCTCATCCCTCTCAAAATACATACCATGTTTGTTACCTATTGCTTTAATTGTTGAATCTTCAATATTAACCCGCGAAATTAAAATATTTCCTTCCCTGCCGTTATTGGATGGCGTGTTAGAATCTTGTCCAACTGTTAAAACATGAACATCCGTAGAAATAATATTCGTATTTTTTACATAAACAGAACCCTGATGTTTTACATTGAAAACTGTATGTGTAATTTTTTCATTTGTATTTTCTTTGTCTTCTGTTTTTTGATATTTTGAAGCAATGGTAACACCATCTAAAGTCGCACTCCCCCCTCTCCCCACATAAAGCGCAGCAGCATCATTCACATCAATAAATCCACTTTTCATCTGAATACCCGCATCAGCCCTAACGAAAAGAGCACTCTCTTGACCGATACCCAAACCTTCCACTTTAATTTTTGTATTCGTTAACGTAACAGATGCTCCTCGCTTCTCTGCATAAGCAGCAATCTGAGAAGCCTCAATTGTTCCACGATTAACCTCAATCATTCCACTATCAGCTTTAAGACCTATTGATACATTTTTTAAAGCTGAATCGCTCAAAACAATTTTTCCCCCTCGTGATACAAAAACACCATAAATATCTTCTATACCCGCATTAGCTTCAACCTCTACACGCGTTGCCTGAATAACTGTATTTGGCTCCTGCACTACTATAGCAGCAGGTAACATGAGAGAACGATCCTCCCCATTCTTTTCTTTAACAGGCGCCGTGAATTTATATACTTTATCACTAATTGTATGCTTTGAACCATCACTGCATTCATAAGGTAATTTGTTTTTGTCACATGACAGTGATGTATATGAATGAGAATGTGCCTCAATATTTATATTTAACAAAAAAGAAAAAATAGCTGCTGTAAAAACGCACGAATACAAGTGATTGTTAGATACCTTGATTATCATTGTTTTTCAAAACTTTCTTTTTTCAACAAAAACAAAAAATGCTGGCAAAAAAATAAACCACAAATTAAACACAACAAGAATAAAACAAACAAAATTATTTTATTTTTTTTATGATAAAATCATAGCATTCAATAATATGTTTTGTGTTTTATGTAAAGAAAGAACAAAAAGTTTAAAAATACCATTTAGGATGAAAATCCCTTTAAAGAATGCATCTCAAAAACCGCTGGAAACTGCAATTACAAAAGGCCAAAAAACCAATCTTAAAAAAACGTGAAAAAATGCGAATTTTGAAGAGATATAATATTCAATTTATCTCACCACCGAAAAATAAAAATACAACAAAATGAGAATAACTTCTAAGATTAAACGATTAAAACGTTTTAATAAAACACAGCACAAAAAGATACAGTATACGAAATCTATAACCGCATCATCTCTTCAACTACAACAAAAAAACAAGAAATTGCACACTAATGTATAAGCTAATGTACACAATTTCTATATTAAAAATGCTAGATATCTAACAAAGAAATTTGAATAAATAAAAAACTTCTCCTAATACCCTATCATCAATGATTTGAATTAATAAATGTAATATTTTAGATCTTTTGATAAAATCTAAAACACAGTAAAACACTCACCATTCTGAACTTAAAAAACACCAAAATAAAATTTCATCAAAATTAGCTCTATGAAAGCTATCTGTTTATTATCGTTAAAGAAGATATTTTAGCAAAGCTATTATTTGACATTCTTTATATGGAATAAATTTCTCTAAACAACAACTCACTATCCTCCGCTAGCATCATCTGACAACAACACTATTGCCAATCTCGTAGCTGATGAATATAACTACATTAGAGAAAAAGAGCTATATCTCTCTTCTCCCGTTTAATATTTTTATTTAATTATTGCTTTAAAAATTAATGTTCTACTGGTGATGATCACTTGTGCAAAGCTTTTTTTATTTTCTGGCGCTTTTTATCATTTTCAAAACGTAACATCAAATCTCGCTCTTGTTGTGTCGAATTGGTTACACCAAAAGTATCATTGTCCATAACCTGCTGATACCCTGCTACCATTAAATTGACTAAAAATGAATCACTTCGCGGCGTTGATGAAAAATAGATTCCCTTTGAATCTTGTAATTTGTACCGATAACCTGCTTTAGTCATGCACTCATAAACTGCTGCAAAATCACTTGCACGCGAATCCATATTTTTAGAAGAAGCGTAGATTGGTTTCCAACCACATTTTGACAGTGCTTGTTGGACCATAGACTTACTGACACCAGACTTTTCCCATAATTCTAACGTCGATGGGGGAGGTTTGCTAATACACCCAGCAGAGCTTAATAAAATTATAGCAATCAATAATTTCAATGTTTTTTTCATTTCCCCCTCCGTCAATATTTACGATAGAAAGACTGATAAGTCTTCTAATATTTTCTCACACGCAAGATGACTTTTGTTAGCATATAGATATTGAAGAAACAATCCCACCCCCCATGCAAAAACAAGAATGGAAGGATTTTTGATTACAGCAGCCTCAATACTTAAGGTTGACATTCAGGTTGTTCTTTATGCTCTTGACAATGAGGACTATTCAAACGCCTCTCTACACTTCGCTGAGGAATAACTGCATCAGGCTGACAAATTGGAAGATTTTTATATTTCTCACACCACTTCATTCTTCCCAATTTATCTTGGAAACCTGCTTGGATCATACATGCATTCACAGACTCCTCAGCATTGAATTTCTCATCAGTACTTGTTTCTGTATCAAGACGACCATCAAGATGCTGTATTCCACATTCTAACAGAGCTTTTTTGATCTCAAGCTGATCAGCACCGGATTTTTCCCATGCATCTACAGCTGTTCGAGAAGGCTGCTCAGGGTAGCATCCAGCCATAACAAATAAGGTTATCCCGCTTAATAATTTTAAAATCTGCTTCATTTTCCTATCCTTGAGTAATTTTGATATTACGAAACAATCTATAAATTATTTTACATACTGTTTTTTATTTCCAAAACAATGATGAACATTATCAACCTATATTATTTTATCTTTCCGAAGATTATGCCATAATTATTATATCAAAAATACGGTAAAATTATTACTAAAATCATCTATCTATCAACGATATGCTTATAATTATTATCAATATTTTGATTACAACCAAAATAGATATTTTATATTATTGCGCCAACAGTTGTGGTACCCATAAATAAATAGCATTGACATGCTGAATTAAGCCCCCCGCGTACGGGTATGAGAAACATGAAGGTAGGGATTGTGATCGTCACAAACAGCAAGACTTAAGGTTTGCATTCAGGTGCATTTTTATATTTTTTACAAAAAGGGCTGTTCAAGCGCTTCTTGACACTGCGCCTCGGGATGACAGCGCCTGAACGACAAATCGGCAAGTTTTCGGCTCTAAAAGTATAACATGGCCCACCCGCTCTTGCTACCTCTTCATCTTTATAGCGGAAACCTGATTGAAGCATGCAAGCATAAATTGTTGCTTTTGCATTGATGCTCTGCTTTCTATTTTCTGGATCGACATCATAAGGAGTTGGCATACCACATTCTAACAAGCCTTTTCCTATCTCTGTAAAATCTGTTCCTGGCTTTTCCCACGCACTCAAATACCCTCCAGGAGTTTTATTAAACTGACATCCGGCTATACTCAATAGAGTTATCGCACTTAATAATTTTAAAGTTTGTTTCATTTTTTACTCCATGATTTAATTCAAGGCTTTTGTTCTAAATGAAACGTGCCATAAAACTTTTGGCATTTATAATCCACATCTCCAAGACAGGTATGGGAATTTATGGGATTTGTAGCCACTCTCTACCATTCTATCAAAAAGTTACTACCAGCAGGTATTGTCTCGTAGGTATAGCCATTACCGCCAATCCATCGGCTTACAAAGTCATATCTATACCCATCAAAAAACCTGTTTCATGCGTCTGTGAATGGCTGCTATGATGGTCTGTCATGCCAACAATCGTCATACTTTCCCCCATTACATTGATATCTTGACCAGAAATCAGATGAGAAGCAATAATCGTAGCATCTCATTGTACATCCATATCAACATTGCCTGTTGCCTAAAGGATAGAGAGAATTGTTGTTGTGTGTGTTCAGAGCTATTGGAAGATTTCTCGTGTAAAAAGCCACTTTCCGATGATTTTTTTTGCTGGTTGTAGTGTTCTTGAGCGCCTTTTATGGTAATATCAAATAATTTTTCACCGAAATACAGTTGCGGAGTGCATTTTGTCCGCCTCCACTTGTGATAAAAATTACTCTTGTATCAATATTAAAAAAATAAGTTTGATCCTTCCTCTTGTGAGAGCAATAAGAATCGTAAAACTGTCACACGTTCATTGTTCTCTTTAATTTACTCTTCTATGAGATTTTATTGTAATACCTTGCTGCTGTTTATTAAAGTTTTTGTAAAAACAATGATACAATGCCTCATGTAACTTTGTTATCCACTATTTTCTACCAACGCCAATCCTCTTTGAGAAAAAATACATAAAGAACTTTATCTTCGCTTCTAAAAGCAATAGTAATTTTCTAAAGAGCTTAAAAAACAATTCTTATAATAACTTCTTTCGTGAAACAGAACTTCATTAATACGTTTAGAAAAATATATCTGCCTATAATCATGTATCTGGTAAAATCTATTTGCACTGTTAGGCATTTTAACCTGAAAGACTTATATTGATGGCACAGCTCACCATCAAAAAAACGCCTAATATTTATATGATTTTGTCGTTACCGTAAGCAATGGCTCACAAAAACTTCCAAAGCAAAATAATAACGAGCAGATTTTTTCAATCTAGATTGTTCTAACCTTTAGAGAAAACAATCAAACACCTGTTCTCCTGATGACATCAGCTATTTGTTTTGAGTTTTTTCTCTATTCACATTTTATTCAGCTTCTTTTGCTTAAAATTATAAAGTTTAAGTGCATAGAAACAAATAACAAGCCAAGCAATCCAAATAACACCTATAATTAAAACTGGTCGTGTCTCATCAAAGTACCATAGGAGAATAAAAATAAAAACCATAAATAAAATAGAAAAAATCGACCCTATTGGCCAAAATGGAATGGGAAATTTTAAACCATTCTGTGCTTCTTTAGGCATCTTAATTCGCATAGAAAATTGTGAAAGTAGAATCATCATCCAAACAAAAACTGTCGCAAATGTTGCCATTGCGGCAATAAGAAAAAAAAGCTTTTCATGATAAAAATAATTAAGGACAGCACCAAGAAGAAAGATACCGAAGATCATCAAAATAACAAAAACTGGTATACCATTTTTTGATAAATATTGAAACTTTTTTAAAGCATAACCTTCCTGCGATAAACCATGGATCATACGACAAGCACCATACATTCCACTATTCATTGCTGAAATAGCCGCTGTAACAACAACAATATTTAAAATATTTGCTGCATATGAAATCCCAAGATTTTCAAAAATGGATACAAAAGGGCTATCCATGAGACCAATCTCATTCCAAGGATAAAGAGACATTAAAATAGCTAACGTCATGACGTAAAAAAGCAAAATACGAACTGGAGTAGAATTAATTGCCTTTGAAATCGTTTGATGAGGGTTTTGAACTTCCATGACTGCCATGCCAATGATTTCTATGCCACCAAAAGCAAAAACAACAACACTAAAGCAAGCTAAAAAACCAAACCAACCATTGGGAAAAAGTCCACCATTTTTCCATAAATTATGAACAGTAACGGTAGAAAAATCTGTACCTTCACCCCACCCCCAAAAAATAATTGCTATTCCTAAAATAATCATCGCAATGATAGCGATAACTTTAATAGAAGATAGCCAAAACTCTAGTTCACCATAGACTTCTACAGCAGCTAAATTAATACCTGTGATGATTAATGTAATACTCAGTGCCCATACCCAAGGAGCAACATCAGGATACCAAAACCCCATATAAGTCGCAAAAGCTGTAATATCAGCCAAACCAACAAGAATCATCTCAAATACATATGTCCATCCCGTTAAAAAACCTGCTAATGGTGATATGTAATTTGCCGCATAACGAGCAAAAGAACCAGGCAATGGATTATGAAGTATCATCTCTCCTAGAGCCCGCATAACCATAAAAATAGCTAAACCAGCAATACAATAGGCAATCAAAACACTGGGACCCGCAAGCTTAATTGCCTGTGCAGACCCATAAAAAAGACCTGTTCCAATAGCAGAACCAAGAGCTAAAAAAATAACTTGGCGCTTACTCATCCCTCTTTTCAGTTCATTTATTGCCATTTCTTTCCTTACTTTTTGAAATGCTGACAATCCACACCACGATAACAGCTCTATGAGAAATAAAGCCTCATGTTTCTTTCACAAATATATTTCAAAAAACATCGAAGACCAGCCAGTCCAACACTTTGCTCTAAACAATGAAAAAATACTTTTATTGCGAATTATTCAGCTTTTATAGCCTGCAATTTCGTATTATTTTATTCAAATAAAGTGATAATGAATTTTTTCATAATTGTCATTTAATTCATTTCGTATTCTCTAGTTTTTTTACAGAGAAAATTAACCTTAATGTAATCTAAACTTTAGGCTTCTATTTCGGTGCACTGAAATAGAAGCCTAAAAATTCATAACAAACACATTAACTATGCATACAATTAATTTTTTGTTACTTTAAGCAAACTTTCTTTGAGCCCATAAAACAAACTTTTTACGCCAATTGAATAGCTCAATTAATGATAATACGAATCTCGCAAGTTTTCAAAAGCATGAGAAAATCTATCTACAACCCATCTTTTAAGGACTCCAGCTGCCTTAACGACAAGCTTTCCAATGAAAAAAAAATATACGATAAAAAGAGCATCTTTGATTATTGGTCCGATGATAGCGTTCTCATTACCTCTGGGAATTTGCCCTGAGATAGCAATAAAATCTTTGTTTTTCGCTGAAATAAGAGGCTCTTTCTCTTGGGCCACTATCATAATGAAAACTTCCTCTGGAAAGCTAGCTCTCCTAAAATTTGCATGAATCTCAAGAATTTGAGAGAAAAAAAGAAGTGTTATTAAAACACATAATTTAGCACTTTTAAACATTCTTTTCTCCTTTTTTATTTTAAATATCAAAAATGAACTATAAAATTCATAAAGTATTAAAAATAAGAAGAATATAAAATAAAAATTTTATTTTTACTTGATACAATACATATATCATAATTTATATTTATAAAAATACAATATCACGAATATATAATTCGTATATATTATTTAACTTATATTAAAATTTCTGATATAAATCAGAAAATATAGGTGCTTTAATTTTATAGTTTCTATAAAATAACAAAATATCTAGTTAACTACAAAAATCAGATATATACAGTAATAAATATATAATTTATTAAAGTAATAAATATATAATTTATTAAATAATTCAAATATAGCATTTCTCCTCTATATTTTCATATGAGGAATTTTCATATGAGGAAGTTTCAAAATTCAATATCCCCCCTTCAGCATTGACCTTAAAACAAATACTATTGAAAACTTAATGAAGGAAAAATTGTTTCTGGTAAAACAGATAATAAGTGCCCTTCACGCACAAGTATATGTGCTTGATGAAGATCTGGAGCCAGATAGCGATCTTCCTTAAGAGAAGCAACATTTTTTCGTAGACATTCCATAACAGATTGCAAAAAAGTACTTGTTTTTAAAGGTGCACGATATTCAATTCCTTGTGCTGCAACAAGCGTTTCAATGCCAATAAGTGTAAAAAGATTTTCGCTCATTACCAATAACCGACGCGCTCCATGGCAAGCCATTGAAACATGATCTTCTTGATTGGCAGAAGTTGGGGTTGAATCAACGGAAGCAGGATGGGCCATTTGCTTATTTTCAGACATTAAAGCTGCCGCTGTTACTTCAGCAATCATAAAACCTGAATTAAGACCCGCATTATGTGCTAAAAAGGCTGGAAGTCCATAAGAAACTGCTGGATCAACCATAAGAGCAATACGCCGTTGAGAAATAGATCCTATTTCACATAAAGCAAGAGCAATCTGATCAGCAGCAAACGCTACAGGTTCAGCATGAAAATTCCCACCTGATACAACTTCACCATTCCTTAAAATCAATGGATTATCTGTAACAGCATTTGCTTCAATAATCAGTGTTTTTGCTGCTGCCAGCAAAATATCAAAACATGCCCCCATGACCTGTGGCTGGCAACGTATACAATAAGGATCTTGTACACGCTCATCCCCCCGTAAATGTGCTGCACGAATTTCTGAATCCTCTACAAGCTTTTCTAGTGTTTTCGATACAGCAATCTGCCCATAATGTCCTCGTAAAATATGGATATCAGGATGAAATGGCGCCGTTGATCCCATGATAGCATCTGTCGTCAAAGCCCCTGCCAACAATCCACCACACAATGCCCGATAACCTCGAAAAAGACCAGCAAGTGCAAGGGCTGTTGATGTTTGAGTCCCATTAATAAGAGCTAGACCTTCCTTTGCCTCTAAAATAATAGGGGACAATCCCGCTTTCTCTAATGCAACCGCCCCACTCATACGAATATTTTGAAAAAATGCTTCCCCTTCTCCCATCATAACAGCCGCCATGTGAGCAAGTGGAGCTAGATCACCTGAAGCACCAACAGACCCTTTTTCAGGGATGACAGGAATGACGCCCTTTGCAAGCATATTTTCCAGCAAATTTACTAATTCTAGACGAACTCCTGAAGCCCCTCTTCCTAAAGAGATAAGCTTTAAGCTCATTATCAAACGCACAATATTTTCAGCTAAAGGCTCTCCTACCCCACAACAATGGGACAAAATAAGATTTCTCTGTAAAACAGCAACATTGTCCGCATCAATTTTAATGGAAGCCAATTTCCCAAAACCAGTATTAATACCGTACACAGGCTCACTTCCAGCAGCAATTTCAGCAATGCGCTGCGCTCCTTTCTCGATAGCTAAATGCGTGTCATTATGAAGTTTACTCACTTCACCATTAAAATAAATAGCTGCAAGTTCACTAAGCGTCACTTCGCTCGGTTTCAGTATAATAGTCATAATTTACTTTCTTTTTTTATCAAAGTATAATGTTTAGCATTATTGATCCTTCTATAAAACAAAAAAAACTATAACGACTCTTTAAAGCGAGAATGCTTTCTTAAAGGTATTCCTTACAATGAAGTCATTATCCAAAAGTAGAATAGTTGACGATAAATGAAAATGAAATATTGACAAACACAACCAAGTCATGGATTTCAAAAATAGATAAAGCTTTAATTTATAATCATAATCTAGCATGCTTCATATTAAATGAGAGAGCTGAATATCTTAAAACTCTCTCATTCCAAATCTGTGTATGTTGAATCAATCAAAACCATTCGCTTGCACGTCATAAGCGAAATTGGCGTATGGATAAACTGTACAAAAAAGGACTACTCCTCTTATGAGCCGTGTCAAGAGCTGTCGCAACATTGGGAAATGACAAAGTGTGTGATGGTGCAGGCTTATTCTTTTATGAAGCGTAAAGATGAAAAAATCAATGGATTTATTATCAAGCTATTCTTACTAAACTTATAAAAACCTTAAATAGATAGCTGTCACAATCTATCATGATTGCAAAAATCAAACTCTATAGAAAATTAAAAAACTTATTCAACACATCACAACAGAGAAGAAATTGAGCTTTTTTGCTACTTCTAAAATTGTATTTAAAGCGCCAGATTGAAACCTAAAAAGCACATCTTCAATAAAACCACACAAGACTCGCCCTAACTCGTTATTTAAAATAAAAATAAAAGAAGTTTTCTTATATCAAAAATTTTAATTAACATATTGTTTTTATATTATATCTTCAAAAAAGAGAAATGCTCCATATAACATATTTATATTTTACTTTTTTGTTATATTGAATCTGAATTTAGAGATAATTTCAAAATGAGTTGTTTTTTAAAGGTGCTTCCAAGCCATTACCTTTTTTACTACAAATTTCTGATTATGATAATTTTTTGTACTTTTTCAGTTGTTTTTGTCAAAATTTATTAAAAACACTCTCATTTAATAACAAAAAACAATCATAAAAACAAAGAATTATCAAATATTTCTATTCAATCTACCTCTTTCCATTTTATAAAATAATCTGTTGTTAAACTGCAGTAAAGAAAGCGCTTCGATGCTATAATGCAGAGCATAAGTTTTCTATTTAAACTCTCTCATATTAAATGAACAATGAAAATCAGCGGTAATAAGATGTCAATGTGAATGCTGAAGAAGAAAAAACCTTTCTCTCTCAAAGTCTGACTTAATAAGGCGTTAATTTTCTGAATACCGCCCACTCTGATGTGTTAAAAGAGCAAAAGCAATCATCGATATCGGATTATCCTGCATACATATAGAGCTCACTTTGATACAAAAGCTCCAAATTGCCTTGCACTTCATATTGTTTTATCAATGCGACCAATTGCCGCAAATATTCTTTTCCATGGTTCGCAATAGCGCGTTGCGCTTGCGTTGAAGAGCGGCTCATTCCAATAAAAGATTCAGACGGGATCATCATCGTCCAATTATGCGTATGGAAAGAAATTTTTTCTGCTTTTACCCCAAAGCCATCACTCATTTCCTGTAAAAAATCAAAATTACGATAATAACGAGAATAATTTGGACTCATCTTCTCTAACAATGTCTCATAAGCCTCTAGAAATTCACTATGTTTGAAATCACGATTATTTTGGACAATTGCCATGACACCATTGGCTCGAAGTTGATCTGAAATAGCGCAAAGCAACTTAGGGCGATCCATCCATTGAAATGCCTGCGCTGCAATGACAAGATCAACCTTGCCAATTTGAGGCAATAGGTCTTCGGCACGACCCTGATACCACTGCACGTTCGGAAATTTTTTTCGCCCCTGCTTAATCATATCTTCCGATACATCAATAGCATGATATTGGTGCTCGTTGCCTAAAAATTTAACAATCCCCTCTAATGCGATGCCTGTCCCAGCACCCACATCCACAATGGACAAATGCTTTTTGTTCTTAAAAGGATGGAGCATGGTTTTAAATAAAGTAAGGGGATAGCGAGGACGATAACGATCATAATCATTAGCCAATCCATCAAACTTTTCACTTTGCCGCTGAACAATTTCTATCATAGGACTTTCACCCTCCTTCACAATTACTACCATACATAATTAAAAAGCCCTTTTTGTCCAATGTATTAAACATAACTTCTAAAGGAGGAAAATAAGAACTGCCCTTACCTTCTATCTTTCCATAAGATTGATACTTACATTTTTCTCTTTTCCAATTGTTATCTGCACGTTGTGAAACCCAAAACTCCTACGAAAATAATATAATTTTCCGTAATAATAATTGATATAAATATTATTGATCTTTTATAAGATAATATCTATATTACCATTATTATTTTGATATCAACAAGCCACTTAAGCGTATCTAAAACGCATAGAGATATCAATTTATTGATAAATACACCTGTTTATAAAGTTCAAAATACTTTCCACCAAGAAAATAAACCCTATATAATACATAAAATATCTGTGGAGACATCTTTATGTTAAATGTACAAACTTCTTCAATGTTTAAAATATTAAAACAATTGCCAATCGTGATTTTTTTGGCATGGTTAGTGCCATTTTTAAGTGGGTGCGGATTTAATACGATACCAACAAATGAAGAAAAAGCACATGCAGCATGGAGTGAAGTACTCAATCAATATCAACGTCGTACAGATCTCATCCCCAATCTTGTAGAAACAGTTAAAGCTTACGCAGCTCATGAACAAAGCGTTTTCACCAATGTAATTGAAGCACGTGCTAAAGCAACGCAAGTCAACATTAATGCAGATATGTTGAATAATCCAGAAGTTATGCAGCAATATCTCAAAAATCAAGCAAATTTATCAAGTGCACTTTCGCGGCTTATGGCTGTTGTTGAAAACTATCCGGATCTTAAAGCAAACCAGAACTTTCTTGCTCTTCAATCACAATTAGAAGGAACAGAAAACCGTATTTCCGTTGCACGCCGCGATTATATTGAAACAGTACGTGCCTACAATACTGCACTCAAAACAATGCCGACGATGATTTGGGCAAAATTATGGTTTCGTGATGCTAAACCTATGCCAACTTTTACCATCGATACTGATAGCCAACAAACACCAAAGGTTAATTTTAATTAATGAAATCATTTCGATACTCTTTGCAACGTATTGTATTTTCACAATTATGGGTTTTTATCTGCTCTCTGTATTTAGTTGCTGCATTGGGAAGTATCGCTTGTTCGCAAATAAAATTTCCTCATTTAACAGGTTATGTTAATGATGTGGCTCATTTGCTCGATAATGCAACCAAGGAAGACTTGACAAAAAAACTGGCAGCAATCGAAGAGAAAACGGGAGATCAAATTGTTCTTGTGACACTCCCTACTCTTTCGGGCAATGATATAGAAACATACAGCAATTCTCTTTTTCGTACATGGGGATTAGGCCAAAAGAAGATCAATAATGGTGTATTACTGGTCATTGCACCGAATGAACGCACAGCACGTATCGAAGTTGGATATGGTTTGGAAGGAGAGCTAACAGATGCTCTTTCCTCTGTCATTATTAATAGCTTCATGATTCCTAATTTTCGCGAAGGAAATTATCAAAAAGGAATTGCTGAAGCAGTTGATGCAATTATCAAAGTTATTACAGAAAGTGATTCTGATTTTACTTTTCGCATCAAAGAAAAAGCTAAAATCGTTGAAGAACAACGTAAACAAGCTGAAAAAGAAGAAATGATTATAAATACAATCATGTTTCTCATACTCTTTATAGTCGTTGGTTTGCCCATTCTTGCAATGATTTTTGGTAAAAAAGTGGGTCCACAAAAGTATCTCTGGCTGGGGATCATCTTCACACCTTGGTTTCTTAACTTAAGTGCCGGTGGCAGATATCCTGGTGGAAGGTTCGGAGGTCCTCGAGGTGGAGGGGGATTTAGGGGTGGTGGTGGATCATCAGGTGGTGGCGGTGCAACAGGAAGATGGTAACAGGAACGTGGATTTTTAAGCGTAGCAAATCTTCTTAAGATAAAATTTTATGAACGTATTCTCTTTTATTCAACAATTCTATACCTTACTCTGTAATCACTTTTATTGAGTACAATACAAACTCAAACATCAAGATAAATATTACCCATGACATGTGAATTGAAACATACAGATCGTAATCACTTATCACATCATTTTAATGCAATTCTAGAAAATCCACCAGTTGAATGGAAGATAAGTGATCATCTAGTTGAGTATCCTGAAGCTTTACGTTACATGCAAGAACGTGTAGAAAAAATTCTTGCAAAAACTGCGCATGAACAAGTTTGGCTTCTCGAACACCCTTCCCTTTATACAGCGGGGACGAGTGCCAATAAAAAAGATCTTTTGGCGCCTAATTTATTCCCTGTTTATGAAGCAGGACGTGGAGGTGAATTTACATATCACGGTCCAGGACAGCGTATTGCTTATATCATGCTTGATCTTAAACGCCGGAAACAAGACATTCGTGCTTTCATCAGTGCATTAGAAGAATGGATCATACAGATGCTTGCCAACTTTAATATTAAAGGCGAACGCAGAGAAGATCGCGTTGGTGTCTGGGTTAAACAGTCTCATTGCCCATCAACACAAAATGATCTTTCTTCCGAAGATAAAATTGCAGCTATTGGCATTCGAGTGCGCAAATGGATAAGTTTTCATGGAGTTTCTATCAATGTTAATCCTAATTTAGCCCATTATTCAGGAATTGTTCCTTGTGGAATTACAAACCACGGTGTAACAAGCTTTCTTGATCTAGGTTGCCCTGTAGCAATGCATGATATTGATATTGCTCTCAAACACGCTTTTGAAAAAATTTTTGGTCCAACAATTGATGTTTCCTAAGTGCATTGATTTTTAAATAAAAAACAGGCATAAAATTTATTTTAATGAATATTTTATTTGATGAGGTGGATAGTTAAACGCTATGAGCGATAACAAAAAGGATCTTTTTAGTGTTTTAAATAAAGCCCAATCTCGGGTAAATACAAAAGAAAACACTCTGCAGTCTCCAATGAAATCAAACGCGATGATTTCAAGAAAAAGTGCAAAAGATACGCAAGAAGATGACTATAATGCCCTCTCTATTCGAGTTCTTGAGGGTTTAGAGCCGGTACGTTTACGCCCTGGAATGTATATTGGTGGAACAGACAGTAAAGCGCTTCATCATTTATTTGCCGAAATTATTGATAACGCGATGGATGAAGCTGTTGCGGGTTATGCAGATTCTATTGAGGTCTCATTAGATAGGAACGGTTATATAACCGTTACAGATAATGGACGGGGTATTCCTGTCGAAAATCATCCTCAAATGCCTGAGAAATCGACTCTTGAAGTTATTATGACACAACTCCACTCAGGGGGAAAATTTGATGGAAAGGCTTATCAAACTGCTGGTGGACTTCATGGAGTAGGAATTTCTGTCGTCAATGCTCTTTCTGATGATATGGAAGTTGAAGTTGCACGAGAACGAAAACTTTACCGCCAACGTTTCTCACGTGGTATTCCTCAATCTGGATTGGAAGATCTGGGAGATGTTTATAATCGTCGTGGTACGCGCGTTCGTTTTCATCCTGATCATGAAATTTTTGGTGAAAAAGCAGCTTTTGATCCAGAAAAAATCTATAAGATGACATGCTCCAAAGCCTATCTTTTTGGTGGCGTAAAAATTCGCTGGTCTTGCGATCCCGTCATACTTGAAGGCGCAAAAAATATTCCTGAAAAAGCTGTTTTTCATTTTCCCGATGGGCTTAAAGACTATTTACTTTCGTCACTAAAAGATGAATATCGAGTAACGTCAGAAATTTTTTCTGGCAAAACACAACACAATAATGGCCATGGCTCCGTTGAGTGGGCTATCGCTTGGCATGGTGGTGATTCTTGTGTGCAATCTTATTGCAATACGATTCCTACAGGAGAAGGCGGAACACATGAAATAGGATTACGTCAAGCTCTTTTGCGTGGATTGAAATCCTACGCTGAGTTAATAGGAAACAAGCGCGCAACGATTATTACGTCTGACGATATTATGATTTCAACAGCCGCAATACTTTCAGTCTTTATCAGTAACCCTGAATTTGTTGGACAAACAAAAGATCGATTAGCAACCATTGAAGCACAGCGTATCGTTGAGAATGCAATCCGCGATCCTTTTGATCATTGGTTAGCAAATTCCCCACAAGAAGCAACAAAACTTCTCGATTGGGTTATCGAACGTGCTGAAGAACGTATTAGACGACGCCAAGATAGAGAAATAAGTCGAAAAACTGCTGTCCGTAAATTACGTCTGCCCGGTAAACTTGCAGATTGTAGCCAAAACCATGCTTTGGGTGCTGAACTATTCATTGTTGAAGGGGATTCTGCAGGAGGATCTGCTAAACAAGCAAGAAATAGAGCAAACCAAGCAATTTTACCTCTTCGTGGTAAAATCTTAAATGTCGCCAGTGCTGCACATGAAAAAATGAACTCAAGCCAAACAATTAGCGATCTTATCCTTGCTCTTGGATGTGGAACACGCTCCAAGTATCGTGAAAAAGATCTCAGATATGAACGTATTATCATCATGACAGATGCTGATGTTGATGGTGCTCATATTGCGTCACTGCTCATTACCTTCTTCTTTCAAGAAATGCCTGACCTTATTCATCAGGGACATTTATATCTTGCCGTCCCTCCCCTTTATAGAATATCGCAAGGAGGAAAAGTTGCTTATGCTCGTGACGACATTCATAAGGATGAATTGCTCAAAACTGAATTTACTGGAAAAGCTAAAATCGAAATCGGGCGTTTTAAAGGGCTGGGTGAAATGCGCGCAGAACAACTTAAAGAAACGACTATGCATCCTCAAAAACGTACATTGCTTCGTGTTTCTATTGATGCCGTGGAAATGCAAGAAACGAAAAAGACTGTAGAAAGTCTCATGGGAACAAAACCAGAAGCACGATTTCGTTTCATACAAGAAAATTCTACTTTTGCTTCTAATCTAGACATCTAATGTAAAAAATATCCATTTCAAACCACTGCAGCTGCGTCAATCACGCGCAGTTGCGGATTGATCGTTCCATTCCAATAATTCAAACTAAGATGACCAGCTAAATGAATCATTTCACCAATATTTTCAAAAAGAAAATCACCTAGCGATGTCCCTACAGCACGAAAAGCTATTCCTTGTAGTTTTTTTCCTTCAACATTAGATACAATGAGGCGAAGATGTCCTTTACCAACTTCAGATAGATTCACCAGTCGATGAGAGGGAAGAACAAAAACAGGTGTTGCATTCCCTGCCCCAAATGGCCCTGCTTTTTCAAGCAATTCAAACAGCGCTTCATTAACACCAGAAGCAGAAAGAGAACCATCTATACTAAGAGATTTTTTTGCACGCAACTGTGAAACCATTAAAGAAACTTTTTCTTCTAGCCATTTTCGAAAAATTTCAATTTTTGTTGATTGAATTGTAATTCCTGCTGCCATACTATGTCCCCCTCCTTTTTCTAATAAATTTAATGTAACAGCTTCACGAACGAGTGCTCCTAAATCTATACCATTAATTGAGCGTCCCGACCCTACGCCATTTCCATCTTCTTTCAAAGCAATAGCAAAAACAGGGCAAAAAAAACGCTCTTTAAGGCGGGAAGCAAGAATACCAATAATTCCCGGATGCCATTCTTTATGAGAAATTACAAGTGACAATGGTATTTCTTGATCTTGATAAAGAGAAGAAATGTAAGATTCCGCTTGTGCTAATTGAATGTTCTCCATTTCTTGGCGTTCTTGATTAAGCCGATCTAATTGTTCTGCTATTCTGTCCGCTTCATCTTTATTCTCACAGCTAAGCAAACGTGCTCCCAAAGCTTGATCACCAATGCGCCCTCCTGCATTAATTCTAGGACCTAATAAAAAGCCTAAATGAAAACTATTAAGCGGCTCCCCTATTCGTGCAACCTTTGTTAAAGCTGTTATTCCTAGATTATGCATAGAACGAGCAACTTGAAGCCCTTTTAACACAAAAGCACGGTTAACCCCCTGTAATGGAACGACATCACATATGGTTGCCAATGCAACAAGATCAAGCATACTTAAAAGATCAGGCAGCGGTCCTTGGAATTGTTTTTTCCGCAGCAAATGATGAACCCAAGCTAACGTAACAAAAACAACGCCAGCTGCACATAAATGCCCCTGTTTAGAAAAATCATCAGGACGATTAGGATTGACAAGAGCAACAGCTTCTTGATGAATCTCTGACATTTGATGATGATCTAAAATCACAACATCAGCACCAGCAAGCCTCGCTGCTTTTACGGCATCAGGACTGTTTGCACCACAATCAACAGTGATGATTAACCGAGCGCCTTCTTGCACAAGCATCCTCATTGCTTGTTCATTCGGACCATAACCTTCAACAATACGATCAGGAATATAAATTTTGACTTCAATACCAAAATAACGAAAAAAACGTGCTATGAGTGCCGATGAACAAGCACCATCAACATCATAATCACCAAACACAGCAACCTGTTCTTGATTGAGAAGAGCCTTAACAATGCGCTCTGCAGCGCATTGCATATCCCTAAAACTTTCTGGATCAGGCATAAGCGTACGTAATGTTGGATTAATAAAAGCAACAGCCTCAGCTTCATCCACATCTCTTGCTGAAAGTACTCGAGCTAACTGATCTGGAAAGCCAAATTTTTGAGAAATAGCGCGCGCGTTATTTATCCCTTGAACATCAAGGGCATCTAACCAAGCTTGACCACAAGCAGAAGATTCAACATTGAGAAAATAACGAGACCACTGCATTATTTCTTATTTTATAATGAAGAACGATAAAAGACAATCATGCGTTAAAGATAAAATAGTCTTTTGCAACATTCATTTTAAGTTTAAATGGTCTACAAACTTCTTTTAATGGGGTATTATAATACCTTTCTTGTAACATATTGTTTTATAAAGTTTTTATTTTCTCTTGACGTCAATCAAAAGACATTATATCAGAGCAAGTAGTATGCGTTAAATATTTCGCTATGGTAACAATTTTCAACGCAAAACAGTAAAAATTCCCTTATATTAAAAGGGTTCTAATAAAGGATACTTCTATGGCAACTTTTTCACAAAAGCCAACTGAAGTGGTGAAAAAATGGGTTATTATTGACGCAGAAAACCTTGTTTTAGGTCGTCTTGCCACATTTGTTGCTAACCGCTTACGTGGCAAACATAAAGCTACATTTACTCCACATGTTGATGATGGTGACAACGTTATTGTCATTAATGCAGATAAAATAGCTCTCACTGGCAAAAAATATACGGATAAAAAATATTATTGGCATACCGGCTATATTGGTGGAATCAAACAACGTACAGCACGTCAACTTCTTGAGGGGCGTTTTCCCGAACGCGTTATTGAAAAAGCGGTAGAGCGTATGATTCCTCGAGGGCCCCTTGGTCGCCGTCAATTGAAGAATCTACGTGTTTACGCTGGAAGCCAACATCCACATGAAGCACAACAGCCTGAATCTCTTGACGTTGGTGCTTTAAACCGCAAAAACAAAAGGATTGCTTGATTATGGCTGAAATTAATTCTCTTTCTGAGCTTAGCATAGTAACAAGTATTACAGAAACACATGAAAATGTTGTTCCTGTTCACGTGCAGAAGCTTGATTCACAAGGACGTGCTTACGCAACAGGAAAGCGTAAAGACGCTGTTGCGCGTGTATGGATTAAACCAGGTTCTGGAAAAATCACGATCAACAATAAGGAATTTGACAAATATTTTGCTCGTCCTGTTCTTAGAATGATTCTTCGTCAACCAATTGTTGCAACAAATAGGGATACCCAGTTTGATATTATTGCAACCGTTGCAGGCGGTGGTCTTTCTGGACAAGCCGGTGCAGTGCGCCATGGCATTTCCAAAGCTTTAACCTATTACGAACCAGAACTTCGCTCAATCTTGAAAAAAGGTGGGTTTCTTACCCGTGATAGTCGTGTTGTTGAACGTAAAAAATACGGTAAAGCAAAAGCACGTCGTTCTTTCCAATTCTCAAAGCGTTAATTTCAATTTTTGCAATGCATAAAGCCTCGGACAAAAACGGGGCTTTTTAAAACTGCTAAAACAGACTTTTAGATGAATGTAGGAACAAATCTATACCGATTAGAAAAAACAAGAATGCAAAACAACCTCTTCTCTTAAGATAAAAGGCAAGAAAAATAGACCGAAAAAATTCAAAACTTCAGTTTCAATTTTTTAAATCTGTTTTACTAACTTGTAATATATCGACGTGCTAAAGCACAAAAATCTTTACGCGACAACTTTAGCAATCTTATAAGCTTTTCAATATTTTTTCTATCATCACTTAACAAGCTTTAGTCCAAGAAATGCTTTACCATTGTAATAAAATGAGGGACAGAAATAGGCTTTGACATATATTCTTCACATCCACTGGCACGAATTCGCTCCTCATCGCCTTTCATAGCAAAAGCTGTTACAGCAACAACGGGGATTGATCGAAGTTCTTCATCTTCTTTTAATTGTTTAATAACATCTATTCCAGAGACCTCTGGCAACTGGATATCCACAAGAATAAGAGATGGCATTGATGAACGCGCCAAATCTAATGCCATAAGACCATTACGTGTTTCAACGGTTTCATAACCACTCGCTTCTACAAGATCGCGAAATAACTTCATATTAAGCTCATTATCTTCCACGATCATGACTTTTTTTGACATTCGTATAACTCCACCCTTCTCAGATAAAATAGAGAAATAGAAATGAATCCACATTCTCTTTGCTTAAGATAAAA
Organism: Bartonella sp. AA78NXGY; assembly: GCF_042197005.1. Lineage (NCBI taxonomy): Bacteria > Pseudomonadati > Pseudomonadota > Alphaproteobacteria > Hyphomicrobiales > Bartonellaceae > Bartonella > Bartonella sp. AA78NXGY. The sequence goes on along the minus strand of NZ_JBHIRI010000005.1, from coordinate 33,218 downwards.
TGATAAAATGAATTGTAAACCACAAAGAGATTAAAAGAGTCCAATAAAAGCATTTTTGCAAATATTTGTAAGACGCATCGCTATACTTATTCAGTTCATCAACATAAAACCCACAAATAGTCGTAAGATTGTGTGACCTTGTATTTTTTGAGTTGATATACAAAGTTTATGGATATCTCAATTAATGCATTCGCGTTTTCATCATAAAAAAAATATCAACCACAAACTTAGCTCAAATGCGCATTTTGAAGAGAAAAAAATTTAAGTAAATTTAAAAAGCAACTGATTAGCTGAATTTAATGCACCATATACAGGCATCCACAAAACAATATCTTAATGATATAAAAAGATAAACTTATCAATGTCATTAAGATTAAAAAAAATAAATAAACCGTGATTAAATATCACGATTTATTTAATATAAAACATTCAATAACAGCATAATTCAAATTTGATCAAGGATAATATCTTTTAATTCAAAGCCCATGAACTATGAGCAAAAGCATCGAATGTTCTTCCACCTGTCTCTCTGTTAGGACTGGGCGGCTTTCTAGTAAAGAAATATACAAAATATGCGATTAAAGCAAAAATCGCTGTCTCCATCCCCATTAAACCCGCGACTTTTTGGACATTTTTCTCAGCCCCTTGTCCTCCAAACTGGCTAATAACCATATCGACAGCTTTAATAACTCTATTTTCCTGTGTCATTACAGAAATAAAACCAGCATTTTGAAATCTGCCATTTAAAGAATCAGCATTGGCTCTTAAAATCTGTGAAAAGAAAATCGCTACTGCAACAAAACATACTATACAATGCTTGAATATTTTCATCATAACCACCTAATTACAATATTTAGTAAAATAAATTTTCTTTACCGCCCCCTCTAGATAGAAAACATTCCGTTATCTATCTATAAAGTATATTTATTTTCTGATAATAAAAATATAATACAAAATTCAATTAATAATTTTATTTTAATTGTTATTTTTATATTATATTACACTTACAATATTCCGTTACATGTTTATTTAACGATTGTCAATTATTTTATTTGTACTTTACATTTAGTAATTTAAATATAAAAATATATTAAAATAAAGTTATTTTATTGTTTTTATTATAAATTTAGCTTTATTATCATAAATATTATTATGATTTTATAATATAAAAAATATCAATGTGTTGTTTTTTTAGTTACACGCAATGTTTTTATTTTTTTGTATAATATATTAAAATAAATATTTTTATAAAATATTTTTCCTTAGTATAGATTGAGAAAAAATATTTGCCCCAGCTACAATTAGCGTAAGAACCAGCTTAACTCTTTGATTGAAAAAGCTAAATTAGATAAGATAAGGGATAACTTTGGTGAATGCGCTAAATCTAATGCCATAAGCTATTACACATTTCAACGTTTTCACAGCCATGCGTTTCTACCAGAACATGGAATAATTTTAATAAAGTTCATTGTCTTCCACAATTATAACTTTCTAACATTAATATAATTCCACGACTTTAAGATAAAATAGAGAAATAAAAATGAGTCCACCTTTTTTCTAACCAAGATAAAATGATTAAAATATAAATCATAAAAAATTTAATAATGTCCAATAAAAGCATTTTTGCACAAACCTTTGTAATGCTAATCGTTATACTTCTTCAGTTTATCAAAATGATAATCTAGAATAGCCATAAAATTATATGATCGTATATTTTTTGAGTTAATACGAAAAATTTATGGATATTTAAATCAGCTCATGCCCCTTTTCATCTTAGAAAAGATATCAATCACGAAAATTAACATAGATATATATATTTTGGAAAAAAATTTAAATAACGTTGATATGGATAGATTATTTGCTAGCAAACAATCTTCTCTATTAAATCAGAGTGTTCACTACTGTGATATTGTAATCTCAATCACGACAACACTTCAATAACAGACTAAAATATAGATTCACTATAAGCTTAAAATAAAAATTTTGGAATTGATCATACATACAATGAATGAACCGTAAAATACAAAAGTAATCATAACACTAGAAAATGAAAAAGCTTATCACTCTTGTTCACTATTCCTTCCTCTCTCATTTTTTCTGTGTTATTTTTAAAGTCTTGTAAAAGATATGAATTACATGCAAAAAAAATTAGCCCTTTGTAATCTCTACGCCATCAATCACATTAGTTTTATTAATGATAAGCAATAACATTTGTATAGCTCTAAGCTTAGAGAGCAAAACCAGATTAAAGTATCATTTTTATTTATTGTAAAAGAGGATGTAAAACTCCATTTTTCTCTTATCATTGTTAAGAAAAATTGAAAAGTGAACTTATTAATATTTAAAAAATAGAAAATAATTTTTTACAAAATAATATCTTATTTAATTAATTTTTAAAATAACCTATTTAAAATAATATAAATATATTATGTTTATATTGTATGTGTTTAAATTGTATATTTTTAATTAAATAATATTATTTACAATAACACTAAAATATTACATAATAATTATCTTTATATTAAATAAAATCATAACATAAAATAAGAAATTCACAATAAAATTAAGTATAATTCTCTTAGTTTACAAGAACAATAAAGAAATATATTTAATTATGTTATTGAACTCAGTTGCGTTGCCATCGTTTTTTCCTGCTTTGCTTAGTGGATCCTTTTATTTCCAAGCAATTATTAACTGAATTTTGACTGCTCAGCATGCTGAAAAATCTCTATGTGATTGTTTTCTTGATAATTGCTATCATGTTGTTTAACGCAGCTCTTAGCTTTCTATCGGGCAACTTAAAAGCTTTATTCTGTCAATTTTCTTATTGTTTAAGCAAAAACTCATCCACGTAATAATATATTGAATGCAGCAACAAAATCCGTACGAATAACCACATTCTGCACATATAAAAATTACCCATCTTTGACAATTTTTTAGCACTATAAATGCAACAAAAATAAATTTTGCTCAGATGAGAAAGCACTACTAATATTGTACACCATCTTACCATTGGCTTGTGTCATCAAGCAGCCATCTAAACTCAAACTAATCTAAAACCAAGAAATTTAATTCTCTGATTTTTATTGTAAATTCTTTGCTCATAGCTATAGAAATACAACCGATTTTATGCATGAATATGTCTAATAAAAAATCCTCATGTGTAAATTTTACATGCCTTATACCGCCAGCATAAATAACGATATTTTACAGTACGATAGAATTTTTACTCAATTTTTTATTTTTATAATCATGATGACTTTTATATTATCCCCCTAATCCATTAAATTTACGCATTGTTTTCTTATAACTTATGAAAGTCATGACCATGGAAAGAAAAGCGCTCAACAGAAGATATCCAATATTCCATTCGCCTTTACCAAGCAACAATGACACAGGCAAGGAAGCAGAAAAAGCCATGGGAAGCATAAACAAAAGCCATTTTACGATGCTTAAAGGATAAATTCCTATTGGCACAAATGAAAGCTCATAAATCATTTCATGAAAATATTCGACAGGCATCTTACGGCTAATAATAAATGTTATAAAATTGAACATCAGAAAAAAACAAATATTGACAATAAAAACACAAAATATTGCAACAACAAAAGAGATCCATCTTAGCTTAAGATCAGAAATATTCGGTAATGATACAAATAAATAGGCACTAACATAAAGGACAAAGAGCTTGATCAAATTAAGAGGTTTACACCAACCAAACAACATCAACAACCAAATTGAAACGGGCTTTATCAAGTATGGTTCAATTTTACCATCCGCTACTTTTTCAAAAAACGTTTCAATAGAATTAATAAAAATATTCAAAAATATTCCAAGTAAAACAAAGACAACAAAGATAAAATGGATTTCATCTCTGCTATAGTTACCGATCTTTCCTGAAAAAGAAGATACTCTATCAATAAATATGAATTGAATAAAATAATAGCATAGAGAAAGAATAAACTCCCCAGCCAAATTCTTACCATAAACAATCTGTCGGCGGATATTCAGACTGATAAAATGAAGGATGATTTTCATCTCAACCACCTGCTCCATTATATGCTTTCATCCCTTTATTCCAAGCGATATAAATTAAGAATAAAAAACACAAAATATAAGTAAAACTTCCGAAAATAAACTGCTGAAACAACGCTAAATTTTGCGTCGCGAAAAACTCGGCAGGAGCGGATATCATGAAACGATAAGGATTAAATTGCATAAGCGGAATAAGCCACACCGGCCAAAAAGATGGTGGTAAAAGAACACCCCCAAGAAGCGCTGAACTAAGAATACTAAAAGAGAGTAATATATTGTACTCAATCACCCAAAAGCTTAATAAAGCAATTCCAAAAGAGATTAAAAAACAAAGCAATTGTGATAGAATAACAACCAGAAAAAAGAACAGAAAAGCGATGACCAATCCCAGAATATTTTCATAGGATAAAACAAGCTTAACAATAAAAAGAGCCAATAATGGGATGCTATATAATACACTCTCCCCTAAAAAAGTAAAAAGCATTTGTGTCATATAACTAAAGGGCTTTGTAAGATATACTTCTAATTGGCCTTCTTTAACATGATGAGAGAAAAACTTAATCACATTATAACCATTATTTAAGCGACCTAGGACTAAAGCAAAAGCATAATAATACATCATATCATAAAAGCTAAAGCCATTTATGGTGTTGCCCGTATCAGAGAAAAGTGCATTCCATAATAGAAGTTGAATAACAAATGGCGAAAGTGTCCCAATGATAATATCGGTAAAAAACATTGCTCTATCACTTAGAACAGTGAGTAATCCATTCTTGGCAAAAAGAAACATACCAAAGTAGTGGTTAGATAAATTCTTTAAATTTAACACGGAGCATCTCTTCAAGCGAGGGAGTGGATACAGAGAACGTACAGTTCAATTTGGTTGTAATTTCGCGTACAAAACGCGCAAAATCCTCACGGGGCAGCGAAACCTCCAGCGAGCATTCTTCAGCGTTAAAGTGCTTATCTTTTAAAGAAGTAGATAATTTCAACGCAATCTCATCAATTTTTTCTACAACAGCTGAAGGTACAGCCATGTGTTCACAAAAAAACGTTATTCTCACCAAAGAAGGGATGACATTTTTAAGCGCGTGAAGATTACCATGAAACTGTTTCTTTCCTTTATGCAAGAGAATAATATCATCAACGTATCCATCAATATCTCCCATATCATGACTTGTGATGATATATCCAGTGCCACGCTCCTTTTTCAGTTTTTTAAGAAGCTCCCTGATTTCATGCTTAGATGTAATATCAAGACCAATACTTGGCTCATCGAGAAACAACAGTTTAGGTCTAAAGGAGAGATTAAATGCCAATTCACTTTTCACTCTCTCACCCAGACTAAGCATCCGCACTGGCTTATCCATAATATGCTCAAGGCCCAGTAACTCAGCGATCTCTTTAAGATCACGGGTAAAAGAGGCGCGTTCAAGACCATATAATGGTTGAACCATATCCAAACTGTAGCGTAAGGGCAAATCCCACCATAAACAATTCTTGTGACCAAAGACCACACCCAAAGACTTGAACAGATTTTTCTTCGCTTTATAAGGATCAACACCAAGGACTTTAACACATCCCTCATCAGCGTATTGTATACCAGAAAGTATTTTAATCAGTGTCGATTTACCCGCTCCGTTAGGGCCAAGAATTGCTAACGATTGCCCTGAAAAGAGGGTGAAACTCATATCTTTTAACACATGATGATTTGTATAAACCGGCTTGAAGAGAGAAAACACCTTGTTTTTAAAACCAATTCCTCTGTCAATGTTGCGATATATTTTTGAGACGTTATTAACGTCAATCAATAATGATCCCATCAGTCACTCCTAATTTCAACTTATCTCCCCTTTGAATGTTCCCATAATAAATATCTGTTTTGTTCACTAGAAAAAACAAAAGTGTTCAAGCCCTCCCTAGAGCAATAAAACGCGCCTGACGTTTTATCTCCAATTTTTTGTCTAGATATTTTTTAATGTGATGAGTTCACTTCAATGAAGCATTAAGATACTAAAAACTTATTTCTTCTTTTATGAAAGATGATCTTTTGGATAAACTAAGTAAGTAGAAAAATAATTGCTCATTAAAAAGAGAACTTTGCTAAGAAGGCTTCATTGTGTAAGTAAAGCATAAATCTATACTATAAGCATATCAAACCACATTTATAACAGAACAAACTTCCTTGACAACAGGATTTTTTTGAGAGTCTACTTTTCCTAAGCATTACTATAAAATGCCTTCATTATTCCCCATAAAAAACTAAAATCGCTTTCTCTATTTTAGTAAATATCTTTCAGATTTTATCTAACTCATCTCCCTCAACAGACACGCCTTCCCAATATATGACCTCTATAGATAATTCAAAGAAGCAGCTTCATAAACTCAGATTATTAAATGATACACCATATCCAAAAAATAACAATACAATCAATATGGATAAAGAGCTGTAGAAAGAAAGCCATGATATTCGAAAATTTCATCACTCAAAAACACAATTTTCTCATAGCGATCGACTTATCAAAAACTTTCTTCAAATAATGCCCTATTCATCTTATCAAATTTATAGACAAAATTTGTATCAATCAAAAAGAACAAATGAAGTTTGTTTAGTCGGTTTCAGCATCACTCTCATTAAAAGATAAAAGATTAAAACTTTGGACCATATGAGGTGGTAAAGGTGCAACAATGTCCAATATTCCTCCTGAAGGATGCGGAATACGAATACGACGTGCATGAAGATGAAGACGATTTTGAATTCCTCCTAGTAATGTCCAATTACTATCAGAAAAAAAATACTTTGTATCGCCAATGATAGGATGATCCATATGGGCTGCATGCACACGAAGCTGATGTGTTCTCCCTGTATAGGGTTCCATTTCAAGCCACGAAAGAGCCCGCCCTCGTGTATCTAAAACGCGATAGTAGGAAACCGCATGATGTGAATCTGGCTCCCCATGTTCACAAACACGCATTTTGTCACCTTGTGTAGTCATTTCCTTAACCATCCACGTTGAAATTTTGTCCTGCTTTTTTTTAGGCACGCCACGAACCAACGCCCAATAAGTCTTTTTTGTTTCTCGCGCTCTAAAAGCAGCTGTTAAGGACTGAGCAGCTCCCCTTGATCGTGCAACAATAAGCACCCCCGACGTCTCACGATCAAGACGATGAACCAAACGCGGCTTTTCACCTTTTTTATTGCGCCATACCTCAAGCATACTATCCATATGACGTGTTAAACCAGAGCCTCCTTGGACAGCCAACCCAGCGGGTTTATTAAAAACAAATACCTTTGGATCTTCATAAAGCAGCATTTTTTTCAAAACGGTCCCATCATCCTGCCCACGAAGTGTTTTATCCGTTATTGAAAAATTTTCCTTGTCATTAATAGGGAGAGGTGGAATACGAACAGCCTGTCCTATACAAAGACGCGTATCGGCTTTAACACGTCCACCATCAACCCGTATCTGACCAGAACGCAACAATTTTTGCAAAGCTCCAAAACCAAGTCCTGGATAATGCACTTTAAACCAACGATCTAAGCGCATTCCATCTTCATCTGCCTCAACTTTTTTTATTTCTACGCCTGCCATGAAAGTTCCCTTGCCTGATAATTTTATTGATCTATTTTTGCGCCTTTATAAGCACAAATATAAACACAAAAATTCATATTTTAGTTGGCTTTATCACACCATATTACAGTTAGTATCCAAAATTGCCTTTTCTTAACGTCCAAATTTTATTAGCTAAAAATTAAGCGTTATAAAAAAAATCAATAGCCTTTACGCTTAACAGCGAATGGAGATAATTAACAGTGTCCTTATTCAAAACCTATGCACGTGTTCTCACTTACCTAAACAGAGAAAAAAATGCATCCCTTTTAATCTGTACCGCTAATGTTATGTTAGCGATTATCACCATTGCAGAACCTATTTTATTTGGACGGGTTATCGATTCTATTACAGAAAAAACAGGTATCATCTCTACTCTTGCCATTTGGGTTTGTTTTGGACTTTCACATATTATCGCTTATGTCCTTGTTGCTCGCGGTGCAGACCGCTTAGCCCATAGACGTCGCTTAACGGTTTTAACAGAATCTTTCGAACGTATCATTGCCATGCCGTTAATTTGGCATCAACAACGCGAAACATCTAACGCACTCCATACACTTTTGCGCGCTATAGATTCCATGTCAACCATATGGCTTGATTTTATGCGCCAACATCTCTCAACGCTTGTCGCCTTATTGGTTCTCATCCCCATAGCCTTTAATATGAATTGGCGCCTTTCAATAGTCTTGGTTGTGCTTGCCATCATCTATGTATTAATTGCACGTTTAGTGATGCGAAAAACAAAAGACGGACAAGCCGCTGTAGAATGCTATCATCATAACCTTTTTAAACATGTCAGTGATTCAATCTCTAATGTTTCCATTGTACAAAGTTATAACCGAATAAAAGAAGAAACTTCCATACTGCACCAACATACAAATGCTCTGCTTAAAGCACAAAATCCTGTTCTCAATTGGTGGGCGCTCGCCAGTGGCTTAAATCGAATGGCTTCAACGATTTCAATCGTTTGTGTTCTTCTCCTTGGAGCTTTTTTTGTTGCAAAAGATCAATTACGAGTAGGTGAAGTCGTTGCTTTTGTTGGATTTGCACAACTCATGATTAGCCGCCTAGACCAAATGAGCAATTTTATTAATTGTGCAATATCCTCACAAGCAAAACTGCAAGAATTTTTTGAAATGGAAGACTCAACCTTTCATATTAACGAACCGCAAAATCTTCCTTTCCTCCAAAATGTTAAAGGCACCATACAATTTCATCACGTGACCTATCAATTCCCAAATTCTTCTCAAGGTGTTTTTGATATTTCCTTTGAGGTTAAAGCAGGACAAACTGTTGCAATTGTAGGACCAACAGGGGCTGGAAAAACAACATTGATCAATCTGTTACAGCGCGTATACGACCCTACCCTTGGGCATATCTCCATTGATGGAATAAATATATGCTCGATCAATCGCGAATCTTTACGCAAATCTCTAGCAACAGTATTTCAAGACTCGGGTCTTTTCAACCGTACTATTCATGACAATATTTCAATAGGAAAAGCGAGCGCAACGAATGAAGAACTTTATGAAGCAGCAAAAATAGCAGAAGCTCACGATTTTATTCTAAAAAAAGCTGATTGTTATAACACAATGGTGGGCGAACGAGGATCTCAATTATCCGGTGGAGAAAAACAGCGACTAGCAATTGCACGCGCTGTTTTAAAAAATGCCCCTATCCTCATTCTAGATGAAGCAACAAGCGCTCTTGATGTTGAAACAGAAGCACGTGTCAAAGATGCTCTCGATTGCATAAGCCATAACCGTACTACTTTTATTATAGCACATCGCCTCTCAACAGTACGCAATGCTGATGTGATACTCTTTCTGGATCATGGTCACTTAATGGAAAAAGGAAACTTTCAAGAATTGATCGATAAAGGGGGACGTTTCTCTAATTTTTTAAAGGCAAGTGGTCTAACAATCAAACCACCAGAAAGAGAAGGAGAAAATGTTATTCCCTTACATGAAGCCATAGCTTCATAAAAACGATACTCTTCATAGATCTTATGCAAAAAATGCCTCTTCAATACAATAAGAGTTCTTATATATGATACAAGTAAAAAGATTTCTAAAAATGCCACAATCCATTTTAGGTATTTAAGAAAAATATTAAAACAGTTTAGTATTTTCTCTGCTATTGCAATTTTACTAGATTAGAACAAAAATATTTTCCTATATCTGTGCATACTGACGAGTATACATTCTCATTTAGGGAAAATGTAAAGATGTAAAGGTAAAAACAATTTCCAGTTTTACCGTCTTCCTTTCACTCAGCTTTACGAATTTCAAAACGAACTAAAGTAATATCTTTTAAATAATGAATATTATGTATTGCGTTGCACTTTTGTTTATCACTTTCTTTATAGTCCTCTCATAAAGAACAGAACATCATTGTTTTGCACATTCATATAACTTTTTTTAAGAAACATTTCTCAATGCTCTTAAGCCCATTTCACAACGACATTCGTGAGTGGTTTTGATTAATTTAACATACACAGAATTTGAAATAATAAAATCCTACGAATATTCGTAGCTCTTATTCAAAAGATAAAACGATAAATTATCATTATAATTCAATATATTAAAGCAATTTTATCATAAATAAATTAGATGTTAATCTAAATCTTTAGATTTATGTGATATTCATTTGATTTATATTGATAATTCATTACTTTATAAATTGAAATAAAGATTTATAAAGATAGGAGAATATTCTTTTCCAAACCTTTTAATAATAAACCAAAAAACTGTTTTCTTGTACATAACAAGCAAAATAAAAACAACACAATAGCTCTAAGATACAACAACTCTTTTATAAGCCTTTTCAAGGAAAGAAATTTTATTCATTTGAAAACTAATCGAATAATGATAGCTTATAACTTTATAAGGATAATCGTATGCAATAAATCTTGTATTTTTCCTTTCATAAAAAGAGATGTTTCTTCAAAAAATCTATAAGAGCAACACAATAACTAGTCTTCCTAGTAAAAGAATACACAGTAAAGCATGAAGTGCTGCATAATCTATCTTATCTTAAAAAGGTAACTCCTGAAACGCTTGGAAGCTATAAAGCCAAATGATAAAGTGGTGATAAAGACAAACACTGTTTTTATCTTTAACAATTATATTTTCCCCAATTACGCTGTATCTGCATTTCAGAAATACACCAGACAGATATTCATGATACATAGATGCCAACCAAATATAACAATGTGAAAAATACCTATGCAGAATGATTTCATTCTTTAATTTTTTTCAAGAAAATCTTTTAGTGCCGCAAATGCCTCATCAGCTTTGTTCCCCTCAGGACCACCAGCCTGCGCCATATCAGGACGGCCACCTCCACCTTTACCACCAAGCATCGCTGAAAGAATACGAACGAGATCTACAGCATTTAACTTATCCGTTAAATCATCCGTAACACCGACAACAGCACTCCCTTTTCCATCCTCCGAGACACTAATAAAAGCAACCACTCCAGATCCAATTTGTTTTTTCTCAGAATCGACGAGCGCCTTAAGATCCCGTGGTAAAATATTTTTAACAACGCGTCCGGTAAAAGAAAACCCATTGATGATGATAATATCATCTTGGCTCCTTTCTGTTACTCCACCACTCAACATCATTTTCTTGCGTACATCATTCAATTCTTTTTCAAGTTTACGACGATCATCAAGCAAAATTCGCACCCGTTCTTCCACACCAGCAGAAGAAGTTTTTAAAAGATCAGCGATTTCATGAATACGTTCATCTTGGCGGCTAAGATAAAGACGTGCTTCTTTGCCTGTTAAAGCTTCAATACGCCGCACTCCAGCTGAAACAGAACTTTCAGAAACAATATGAATTAAACCAATATCACCTGTTCGCTCCACATGTGTCCCTCCACAAAGCTCAATTGACCAACGCTTTTTTAATCTTTCCTGTTCAAGTGGCTCCCCCATAGAAACAACGCGAACTTCATCACCATATTTTTCACCAAACAATGCCATGGCTCCTTCAGAAATGGCCTCATCTACAGCCATGAGGCGCGTTATTACTTTACTATTTTGCAAAATAATCTCATTGGCTAAATCTTCTATTTTTTTCAACTCTTTTGGTGAAACGGATTTTGGATGGGAAAAATCAAAACGCAACCGATCTGGCGATACAAGAGAACCCTTTTGTGTAACATGGTCCCCCAATGTTTGGCGTAAAGCTTCGTGTAACAAATGAGTAGCAGAGTGATTCGCACGAATTTTCTTACGACGAACAATGTCAACCGTTAATTCTACACAATCAGACCTCGATGCCTGACCAGATTTCACCTCCCCAATATGGATAAAAACACCATCACCCTTTCTTTGGGTATCATGCACCTTAAAAATAAAATTTTCACCAGAAATGATACCGCTATCACCAATTTGCCCACCAGATTCACCATAAAAAGGTGTCTGATTAACAACAAGCATAGCTTTCTGATCTGAAGAAATATGATCAACAATTTTACCATCACATACAAGAGCTGTAAGAATACCTTTCGCTGTCTCAGTTTCATAACCTAAAAACTCTGTGGCCCCCACTTGATCACGAACAGAAAACCAGACCTTCTCTGTTACAGCTTCTCCAGAACCAGACCAATTGGCACGTGCTTCCTCTTTTTGGCGTTCCATCGCTTTATCAAAAGCACCAACGTCAACAGATATTCCGCGACGACGAAGAACATCTTGCGTCAAATCAAGCGGAAAACCATAGGTATCATAAAGTTTGAAAGCAACTTCACCATTCAAATAGTCCCCTTCTTTAAGATCGGTACTTGCTTCGTTCAACAAACCAAGTCCTCGTTCAAGCGTTTTACGAAAACGTATTTCTTCTAACCTTAAAGTTTCTGAAATCAAAGATTCAGCACGCACCAACTCAGGATAGGCTTGTTCCATTTCGCGAATTAAAGCAGGCAAAAGTCGCCACATTAAGGGCTCTTTAGCACCAAGAAGATGCGCATGACGCATAGCACGACGCATAATACGACGTAAAACATATCCTCTTCCTTCATTAGAAGGAAGCACACCATCAGCAATCAAAAATGCAGATGAGCGAAGATGATCAGCAATGACACGATGGCTGGCAATAAAATCACCCTTTGCCTCAATCCCTGTAATTTCTTCTGATGCAGCAATTAATGCACGAAAAAGATCAATGTCATAATTATCATGAACGCCCTGTAAAACAGCAGCAATACGCTCTAATCCCATGCCTGTATCAATAGAAGGGTGAGGTAAGTTAACACGTTCTTCCTTGGAAACTTGCTCATACTGCATAAAAACAAGATTCCAAATCTCAATAAAGCGATCCCCATCTTCATTAGCACTTCCAGGAGGACCGCCCCATATTTCATCACCATGATCATAAAAAATCTCCGAACAAGGCCCACAAGGGCCTGTTTCTCCCATCGACCAAAAATTATCAACCGTCGCAATACGGACAATTTTTTCATCTGGAAGACCAGAAATTTTACGCCACAGTTCAGCAGCAACATCATCACTCTGATAAACTGTCACCAACAATTTATCTTTTGGCAGGCAAAATTCCTTTGTTAAAAGATTCCATGATAAAAAAATGGCTTCTTCTTTGAAATAATCACCAAAAGAAAAATTACCCAACATTTCAAAAAATGTATGATGGCGCGCCGTATAACCAACATTATCAAGATCATTATGCTTTCCACCCGCACGAACACATTTTTGTGCCGTTGTTGCCTGCGTATAAGAAGGTTGTTCAAGTCCAGTAAAAACATTTTTAAACTGCACCATCCCTGCATTTGTAAACATAAGTGTAGGATCATTCCGCGGAACAAGCGGACTAGACGAAAGAACTTTATGCCCATTACGATGAAAATAATCCAAAAATATTGACCGAATATTATTAACACTATTCATGTTGACACCTGCTCAATACAGCACAAAACCATAAAAGAAAAATCCCCCTCATTAAATTCTCTTCGCCACGCATGGAGTCAATTTAATCAAAAATGGAATATTTGTTTTAAAAAATTGAGAAAAAAATGACTGCGTATTTAAAAACTCAAACAAAAAAACAGAAAAATCTGAAAGGGAAAAAATTATAGACGAAAAAAACACTCCATCAAATGGCTTCATCACTTTCTATATTTTCTGACCCTGCATTTTCTAACAGTTCAATCGCAATCAAACCAGCATTTTGGCGCAAAGCTGCTTCAATCTCTGTAGCTATTTCCACATGTTCACGTAAAAACTGCTTTGCATTCTCACGCCCCTGTCCTAAACGCTGAGAATTATAAGAAAACCATGCACCAGATTTTTCCACAACACCAACCTTGACACCCAAATCAATCAATTCACCTACTTTGGAAATACCTTCACCATAAATAATATCAAACTCAACCTGCTTAAATGGAGGTGCCAATTTATTTTTCACCACTTTAACGCGCGTCTGATTACCAACGATTGAATCCCTATCTTTAATGGATCCAATGCGACGAATATCTAAACGAACAGAAGCATAAAACTTTAAAGCGTTTCCACCCGTTGTCGTTTCAGGAGAACCAAACATCACACCAATTTTCATGCGAATTTGATTAATAAAAACAACCATACAGTTAGAGCGAAAAATTGCTGCGGTTAATTTTCGTAACGCTTTACTCATTAACCGAGCTTGCAATCCGGGCAAAGCATCACCCATTTCACCGTCAATTTCTGCTCGCGGTGTTAAAGCTGCGACAGAATCCACAACAAGCACATCAACGGCACCAGAACGAACCAACGTTTCTGTAATTTCCAATGCCTGTTCACCGGTATCTGGCTGAGAAATGAACAAGTTTTCTAAATCAACACCAAGCTTACGCGCATAAATAGGATCAAGCGCATGCTCTGCATCAATAAAAGCACAAATGCCACCACCTTTCTGTGCCTCAGCAATAGCATGGAGAGCCAATGTTGTTTTCCCAGAACTTTCTGGTCCATAAATCTCAACAATACGCCCCTTCGGTAATCCACCAATCCCTAAAGCAATATCCAAGGATAACGACCCTGTTGGAATTGTTTCAATTTCAACAACCTGCTCTTTTTGCCCAAGACGCATAATCGAGCCTTTACCAAAAGAACGTTCAATTTGTGAGAGAGCAGCATCGAGAGCTTTTGTTTTATCCACGATTATATCCTTGACCGAATTCATAATAACCTAAAACTTTAGTGTATACTGTACTTTTAATTTAACTAAAGGCTTGAGTTTAGAGTTTCACAGACTATTTCCATTCCTATCTCCACATTATGTCCATAAACATTCATGACCATCACAATAAAGAATTGGCATTGCTTATCTTATGACACATAATAAACTCCAATAAAGTAATATCTCTATGGGAGCATAGTTAACATATTTATATCTCTCTAGAAAAGGAACAATTTAATTTTAAACACAATGTTCTACAACCCTTCTGCTTATCCCTTTGATTAAATACTTGAGAGACTAAGAATTCTCCCGCTATTGATCACACAAAAAACGCATCATCAATCAACCTCATACCCTATTGCATCGAAGAACAAAACGCTATTGTGTTGCATATTCATGCACTTGATTTAAGAAACATCTCTCAAAACTTCCAAGCTCATTTTGTGACAACACCTATGAATGTGGTATACTGCAAAACCCTTTAGGCACCACCATCTTTACTCTATAGAAGGAGCAAGCCGGCACCATCACACTATTTATCATCCTCCAATATTGCAACAGCTCTCGGCACTTGAGACAATTCATAGGAGGGATTTTTAGTCCTTTCTTGTACAGTTTTTATCACACGCTAATCCTGCTTGTAACATGCAAGCGAATAACTTGATTGCTTCAACAAATAACAGACTTGGGATGAGAGAAATTTACGGTATTTGAAACTTTCATTCAACTTACGAAACAGTCAATCATCATTATAAGTCAATATATTATTTAATAAAAACCAAAAAAAATAGAGCAGCTTAAAAGTTGAATGACATATTTAAATTTGAAAAAACATGCACTTTTGAAAATATCAAAAAAAATCTCTACAAGCAATGCAATAAATGTTTAAAATATAAGCTAAATTTCTCATACAATAACATAAGAGATCAATAAAAAACGTATTTCAACTCAAATTTTATTTTGATCTTTACGTTTTTTGCGCAACTGTTGCCACCACTCAAGACGTTTCACAATTTCACGCTCAAAACCACGCTCAACTGGTTTATAATAACTCTGACGTCCAAGTTTTTCGGGAAAATATTCTTGTCCTGAAAAAGCATCTGGTTCATCATGGTCATAACAATAACCACTTCCATACCCTTCTTCCTTCATAAATTTCGTAGGAGCATTAAGAATATGCTTAGGAGGTGGTAAAGAGCCATTTTTGCGTGCACAACGCAGTGCTGCTTTATACGCAAGATATGCTGCATTTGACTTTGGCGCAGTTGCAACATAAAGACATGCTTGCGCCAAGGCCAACTCTCCTTCTGGTGATCCTAAATAATCATAGGCATCTTTTGCTGCATTACAAATGACAAGAGCTTGAGGATCCGCCAAACCAATATCTTCAACGGCCATACGAACCAATCTTCGCCCAATATAGAGAGGATCTTCACCAGCATCCAACATACGTGCCAAATAATAAAGCGCAGCATCAGGATCAGATCCACGAACGGATTTATGCAACGCTGAAATGAGATTATAATGCCCATCTCGTCCTTTATCATAAATAGGCGCACGACGCTGAATAACTTTTTGCAAAGCAACAACATCAAGAATCTCTCCCAATGGCGCAATAGACCAAACTTCCTCTGCCAATGTTAACGCAACCCGCGCATCACCATCAGACATCTCTATCAAAACGTCTCTGGCATCATTATCCAAGGGAAGAGTTTTTCCCTCCACTTCTTCAGCACGCCTCAAAAGCATGTCCAAACTTTCATGATCATGAGAAAGAAATGTTAAAACACGTGCACGCGAAAGAAGGGCAGCATTCAGTTCAAAAGAAGGATTTTCGGTTGTTGCACCTATAAGTACCACAGTACCCTCTTCCATCACAGAAAGAAAACTATCCTGCTGTGCACGATTAAACCGATGAATTTCATCAACAAAGAGAAGTGTTTTATCCCCAGATATAAAACGCCTCTGCGCAACTTCAAAAATCTTTTTAAGTTCAGAAACTCCTGTAAAAATAGCAGAAACCTGTTCAAACGCGAAATTTGTTTCAAGGGCTAACAAACGTGCAACGGTCGTTTTTCCCGTCCCTGGAGGTCCCCAAAAAATCATCGATCCAATTGAGCCTGTTGCCGCCATACGTGAAAGCAAACCATCCTCTCCAATCAAATGCTTTTGTCCCACAACATCATTGAGAGAACAAGGGCGCATTCTTTCTGCAAGTGGCTGATTTTTATTAACTTGAAAATCAAACGACGAAGTAAAAAAATCTTTCTTCAAAAAAAAACCTCAACGAATAAATTGGCGAATATACATACCATCACGTTCATATTCCAATTGCCACATATTTGAGCGACCTTGCATAAGAACCTTTTTCAACTGATGAACTGTTTGAATTTTATGGCCATTTACAACACGTAGAATATCTCCTGACTGAAAAATTCCAGCTGCATTGCTCATTTTATCAAGATTGATAATCACAACCCCTTTTGCAGATATAGGAAGATGAAAACGTCGACTATTTTGCGGTGTCAAATCTAACACTTCAGCACCAGCAAGAGGACTGTCACCCGTAATTTTTTCAGATTTTAAAAATGCAGTTTCTGATATCGATGAAACTGTTATTTGTGTTTTTAAAGTTTTTCCACTTCGTAAATATTCCAAAGCAAGACTATGCTCAACGTCAGCTGTCATCAAACGATAACCAAGACTATCTGGACTGTCAACGCGTACCCCCTGCACACTCAAAATAACATCACCTACTTTCAATCCAGCTTTTTCAGCAGGACTATCTTTGATAACTTCAATAATCAGAGCACCATAGGGACGTTCTAAACCTAAACCACCAGCAATATCAGCTGTAACATTTTGAAAAGAAGCCCCAATATAAGGCGGCACAAAATATTTTCCACCGCGTTTAACAGTATCAAGCATCACTTTTACAAGATTAACTGGAATAGCAAAACCAATCCCTACAGAACCACCGGAACGCGAATAAATAGCCGTATTAATTCCGATTAACTGACCTTTCATATCAATTAAAGCGCCACCAGAATTCCCTGGATTAATGGCTGCGTCTGTTTGAATAAAAAAGTCAAAATCAGAAACCCCAACACGTGTACGCGCTTGCGCTGAAACAATACCACTTGTAACTGTTTGACCAACACCAAAAGGATTACCAATAGCAAGAACAAGATCACCAACTTCAACAGCATCAGAATTTCCCAAAGAAAGAACCGGAAATTGAGCATCTTTTTCCTTAACTTCAAGAATTGCAATATCAGTTGCTTCATCTTTGAGCACGACCTTACTCTCAAACTCCCGTCCATCAGAAAAAGCCACTTTAATTTCACTTGCATCTTTAATGACGTGGTAATTTGTAACGATCAAACCACGTGCATCAACAATCACCCCTGATCCTAATGACGATTGCTTACGAACAGGAAATTTATTTTGAAAACGACCAAAAAATTGCTCAAAAAATGGATCGCCTTCAAAAGGTGATCGAGCTCTAATTTGTCGAGCTGCATAAATATTTACAACAGATGGAACTGTCTTTTTAACTAAAGGAGCAAATGAAAGAGTGATTTCTGTTTGTGTTCGAGGAACATGAGCATATACATGATCAAATGATATCTGCATCATAATTGCAAAAAAAATCCGCACCCAAAAAGAATACCTCATAATCCACTCCTTATAAAATCAGCACATTCTGTTGAAGATTAATAGAATAAAAAAACGTATCCCCGCAAATTAAGGACCTCTATTAATATTTCATAATAGAGAATAAAAACAACCTATTTGAACAATAAATATTATAAAAATAAGATAATTCAATATTCTATAATTTTCTCTCTGCACCTATTTCTCAACTAAAACAAACTTAAAAATGCTCACAAAAAAACCGCCCAAGACAAGGCGGCCTTTAAAAATCCAACAGAATAAAAAACTCTACGAAGATGTTCCCTTTTCATTCTCAGAAGCTTCCATGCGAGCACGATCCCCAGCACCCTTCGCTTCAACATCACGATCAACAAATTCTATAACAGCCATGGGCGCATTATCACCGGTACGAAACCCCGCTTTCATAATACGCAAATACCCACCGTTGCGTGATGCATAACGTGGCGCAAGCGTATCAAATAATTTTGCAACCTTTCCTGCATCACGAAGTGCTGCAATAGCTTGCCGACGCGCATGCAAACCACCACGCTTACCAAGAGTAACGAGTTTTTCAACAATAGGACGAATTTCTTTAGCCTTTGGAAGCGTTGTCACAATCTGCTCATGCTCGATCAACGAAGTTGCCATATTTGCAAACATCGCTTTACGGTGACTGGCAGTACGGTTCAACTTGCGTCCTGACTTACTATGGCGCATAAGCCCTCTCCTTAAATTCTAATTTTAATATTGATCTTCATAACGTTTTGCAAGATCATCAATGTTTTCAGGCGGCCACGCAGGAATCTCCATCCCAAGATGTAAACCCATACACGCCAAAACTTCTTTAATCTCATTCAACGATTTGCGACCAAAATTCGGTGTCCGAAGCATTTCAGATTCTGTTTTTTGAATCAGATCACCAATATAAACAATATTATCATTCTTAAGACAGTTTGCTGAACGAACTGAAAGTTCTAATTCATCTACTTTTTTGAGAAGTGCAGGATTAAAAGAAAGCTCAGAATCAGCCTCTTCAACAGGCTCCTTCTGTGGCTCTTCAAAGTTAATAAATAACGATAATTGATCCTGAAGAATGCGTGCTGCAAAAGCAACAGCATCCTCACCATTAACAGCACCGTTTGTTTCAATCGTGAGCGTTAATTTATCATAATCGAGAACTTGACCTTCGCGTGTATTTTCTACTTTATAAGATACCTTACGGATCGGTGAATAAAGACTATCAATTGGAATAAGCCCTATACGTGCATCATCAACACAATTACGATCAGATGGAACATACCCCTTTCCTGTGTTGACAATAAATTCCATACGAATTTCAGCTTCTTCATCAAGAGTACAAATAACATGATCTGGATTTAGAATTTCCATATCTCCAACTGTACTGATATCTCCCGCTTTCACGACACCAGGCCCCTCTTTATAAACGACGACACGTTTGGGCCCTTCTTCTTCCATACGAAGTGCAATTTCTTTTATATTCAGAATAATATCCGTAACATCCTCACGCACACCTGGAATCGATGAAAATTCATGCAAGACACCGTCAATCTGCACAGCAGTAATAGCAGCACCACGAAGCGAAGATAACAAAACGCGACGAAGCGCATTTCCTAACGTTAAACCAAAACCACGCTCAAGAGGTTCAGCAATCACACTTATAATATTTGGATTATCATGTGCACATGATTCAACCTTATTGGGTTTAATAAGTTCCTGCCAGTTTTTCTGGATCATATTTTTATTCCCGTTCTTTAGTTCCGTTACCATTCAATCGTAACGACCAATGTGAACATCAGAGAAATCTCCGACAACAAAAAACAACACCCAATTAAACACGCCGCCTTTTCCGCGGACGACATCCATTATGAGGAATTGGTGTTACATCGCGAATAGAAGTAATGACAAAACCAACAGATTGCAATGCACGTAAAGCAGATTCACGCCCTGATCCAGGTCCACAAACTTCAACTTCCAAAGAACGCATACCATGCTCTTGCGCTTTTCTTGCACAATCCTCCGCAGCAACTTGAGCAGCAAAAGGTGTCGATTTACGCGCACCTTTAAACCCCTGAGCTCCCGCAGATGACCAAGCAATTGCATTACCCTGAGCATCAGTAATAGTAATCATTGTGTTATTAAATGTTGAATTAATATGCACAACACCCGATGAAATATTTTTACGTTCGCGACGACGAACACGTGTGGCTTCCTTGGCCATAATTTCCCTTTCAACGATCTCATCACTGCCGTAACATCAGCAGCTCCACCTTTTTTCCTTGTCAAAAAAATCAAACAAGAAAAAGAATATATAAAAAACCTTCCACAAAGGCCCTTATTTCTTCTTACCGGCGATTGCCTTAGCCGGACCTTTACGTGTACGGGCATTCGTATGTGTACGCTGTCCTCGGACAGGCAAAGACCGGCGATGACGCAATCCTCGATAACAACCAAGATCCATCAAACGCTTAACATTCATAGCAACCTCACGACGAAGATCACCTTCAACTTGATACCCCTGATCTATTGCCTCACGAATCTGCAGCACCTCAGCATCTGAAAGCTCATGCACACGACGCCCCAAAGGAATGCCAACTCTTTCAATAATTTCTTGAGCAAATTTTGGTCCAATCCCGTGGATATATTGAAGCGCAATAATTACACGCTTATTTGTCGGGATATTGACGCCAGCAATACGAGCCACGCCTACTCTCCTTAGTTATTTTGACAAATTGTTATAAAATACCTGATATACCTTACAGAAAAAAATAGACTCAGAAAAAAATTCTTCCGAATCCTATTATTTCACTAAAATAAATTAAATTCACTTCTGATAGATTTCATCTCAAAAGTCAACTCTTTTCATTTATTTCTAAAAAAAATCTCATGAAAAAAAACCTCTAATCATACGTGTCACTTCAGAAACACCAATCATTCCATCAATAACCTTCAACATTCCCCTCTCTGAATAAAATTTTGATAAGGGAGCTGTTTTTTCACGATATTCTACTAATCTTTTTGCAAAAGCAACAGGATTGTCATCTAAACGAACCTGTCCACCAGTCGCTATTGTTTCCTCAACGCGCTTCTTCATACGTTCAATCAACACGTCTTCATCAACACACAATTCAATAACAGCATTAAGCCGCATATTTTTTGAATCCAGTATCTGTTGCAACGCTTCTGCTTGCCCCACAGTTCGCGGATATCCATCCAAAACAAAACCGTTTACACAATCAGCTTCATCAATCCGATCTGATACGATTTGATTAACAATACTATCAGGTACCAAAGCACCAGAACTTATAATAGCTTTAGCTTTTTTACCAATCTCCGTTTCTTTGGCAATCACCTCACGCAACATATCCCCTGTTGATAAATGAGGAATGTTATATTCCTCAGTCAACATTTTTGCTTGCGTACCTTTTCCCGCTCCAGGAGGACCTAAAAGAATAACTCTCATCGATTCCTTCTACCTCCACGAAGTTTTGATTTTTTTATCAACCCTTCATATTGGTGGGCAACAAGATGCCCCTGAATTTGAGCAACCGTATCAAGTGTAACAGTAACAACAATCAACAAGGATGTTCCCCCAAGATAAAAAGGAACCTGTAATGCAGATATCATAAATTCAGGTAACAAACAAACCAAGATAATATAAATAGCGCCCACAACAGTAATACGCGTCAAAACGTAATCAATATATTCAGCTGTACGCTCACCTGGACGAATCCCTGGAATAAAACCAGAATGTTTTTTCAACTGATCTGCAGTATCACTTGGATTAAACACAATAGCTGTATAAAAAAAGCAAAAAAACGCCATTAAAAATGCATAAACAATCATATAAAGTGGCTGTCCATGACCAAGAGCATAAGAAATCTCCTGAACCCATTGTGGCATTTTATCAGAAAAATTATTAATAGTGGCAGGTAATAATAATAAAGATGAAGCAAAAATAGGTGGAATAACACCAGCAGTATTCAACTTTAAAGGAAGATGCGACATATCTCCTTGAAACATTTGATTACCGACCTGACGTTTCGGGTATTGGATAAGAATTCGCCGTTGCGCACGCTCTATAAAAACAATAAGCCCAATAACCAAAACAGCAATAAGAACGATTCCTATTAAAAGAAAAGTTGATAAATCAGCCTGACTATGAGCTGTCAAAAGCTGAGCAAAAGTAGAAGGAAAGTTGGCTACAATCCCTGTAAAAATGATAAGAGAAACCCCATTACCAATACCACGTGACGTAATTTGCTCGCCAAGCCACATAAGAAACATCGTTCCGCCAACAAGCGTAATAACAGAAGAAATACGAAACATAAGACCTGGTTCTAAAACAATTTGAAGCCCCGACCCTATACCGCTTTCAAGCGCAACCGCAATACCAAAAGCTTGTAGAATTGCCAATACGACTGTTACATAACGCGTATATTGATTGATAATCTTACGACCTAAATCCCCTTCTTTTTTAAGAGTTTCCAAAGAAGGAATAATAGATGTTAACAATTGCACAATAATAGATGCCGATATATAAGGCATGATACCCAGCGCAAAAATAGCCATACGCCCAACAGCACCTCCAGCAAACATATTAAAGAGTCCTAATACACCCGACGCGTGATGTTCAAATGTTTGCCGCAAAGCATCGATATTGATACCTGGAAGAGAGATGTAAGTGCCAAAACGATATACAAGAAGCGCCAACAGAGTAAACCAGATGCGTTTCTTTAATTCAGTTGCACGCGAAAAGGTGCCGAAATTTATATTGGAAGCAAATTGCTCTGCTGCTGATGCCATAAAACGTCTCCACTTTACACTCCAGTTCTTCAAATCACAGAAGTATAATCCTAAAATTCATATATGCATACACAAACAAATGCAGAACTTAAACAATTCTCCACAAAAGATCCCACAAAACAGATATTATTCTTCTTTAGGTCTCTATTCATATTAAAAAATTATCGAGCAATATCAGGAAGAATAACCTGACCACCCACTTTTTCAATCTTAACACGAGCAGCTTGTGAAGCACCAGAAACATGAAAGGTAATCTTAGCCTTCAAATCACCATCAGAAAGAAGACGAACCCCATCTTTTTCACGACGAATAATACCAGCCTCTTTCAAAGAAACCATATCAACAGGCTTTTCAATATTCAACTTACCTGCATCAACTGCCAACTGAATACGTCCTAGTGAAACTTCATTGTAGGTTTTAGTAAAGAAATTCCTAAATCCACGTTTTGGCAAACGACGATAGATGGGCATTTGCCCACCTTCAAAACCATTAAGGGAAACACCAGAACGTGACTTTTGCCCTTTTACACCACGACCGCCAGTCTTACCCGTACCGGAACCAATACCACGCCCAACACGCTTACGATTTTTTGTTGCGCCTTCGCAATCACGCAGTTCATTGAGTTTCATATCTAATACTCCCGCAACCCTTAACCTTCATCTATAACGCGAACAAGATGCCGAACCCGAGCAATCATACCCCGCACACAAAGTGTATCATCTAAAACGCGCCGACGACGCATTTTATTTAGTCCAAGCCCCTTTAAGGTTGCACGCTGAATCTGTGAGTTTCGAATAGGGCTTCCAATTTGTTCCACCGTCACAGTTTTACCACTCTGAGATTTTTTCTGAACCATTTCCTAATTCCTTTTCTGATAATCTCAGAAACTACCCTTCTAGGTCGACTAAATGGCGACGACGCGCCTGCAAAGTCGAATACTTTATACCACGTTGAGCAGCAATATCTCTAGGATGCATTTGATGTTTCAATGCATCAAATGTTGCACGAACCATGTTATAAGGATTCGACGATCCTAGTGATTTTGCAACGACATCCTGCATACCAAGAGCTTCAAAAATAGCACGCATTGGCCCCCCAGCAATAATACCAGTACCAGCAGAAGCCGAGCGTAGCAAAACACGCCCAGCTCCGTGACGACCTTCAAGATCATGATGCAATGTACGCCCAGACCGAAGTGGAACATAAATCATCCCACGTTTTGCAGATTCCGTTGCTTTACGAACAGCTTCTGGAACTTCACGGGCTTTACCATGTCCAAAACCCACACGGCCTTTTTGATCTCCAACGACAACAAGAGCAGCAAAACCAAAACGCCGACCACCCTTTACAACTTTAGCAACACGATTGATATGAACGAGCCTATCGACAAATTCATTATCGCGTTCTTCTCTCTCACCACGTTCTTTTTGTGCCATTCCTCATTCCTTTTTCTTTTCCGGAAGCACGATAACAAAGTCCCTCATCAAACTGGAAGAACTTAAACGAAATACTCTAAACTCTCCTTACTCATTCATAAATAAGAAATTTTAGAAACTCAAACCACCTTCACGAGCAGCTTCAGCTAAAGCTTTGACGCGACCATGGTACACATACGCTCCACGATCAAAAACCACCTCATTAACACCCGCTTTCTTCGCACGCTCAGCAATTAACTTACCAACAGCAAAGGCCGCCTTTTTATCAGCACCACTCTTTAACGATTTTTTCAAATCACTTTCAAGGGTAGAGGCTGAAACAAGTGTACATCCCCGCAAATCATCGATAACTTGAGCATAAATGTTCTGATTTGAACGATAAACACTAAGCCGAGGACGATCATGAGAAACCATTTTAATTCTACGACGAACGCGCCTTGCACGACGTTGGATAATGTCCTTAGATGAAACCATAATACAAAATCCTTATTTCTTTTTACCTTCTTTACGGAAGATACGTTCATCTGCATGCTTAACACCTTTACCTTTATAAGGCTCAGGCTTACGATACTCACGAATTTCCGCTGCAACTTGTCCAACTTGCTGTTTATCAATTCCAGAAACAACAATTTCCGTTGGCTTAGGAACAGTCACAGTAACACCCGACGGAACTTTATAAACCACATCATGCGAAAAGCCCAGAGATAGTTGAACATCCTTACCCTGCAAAGCAGCACGATAACCAACCCCATTAATCTCCAACCTCTTTTCAAAACCATCTTTCACACCACAAAAAATGTTCTCAATCATTGAGCGCGACATACCCCATTTAGAACGCGCATCTTTTGACTGATCCCGCGGCATAACTGATATGATATTCTCCTCAAGTTTGACTAAGACTTCATCATTGACGACGTAACTCAGCTCACCTTTTGGACCTTTTGCCTTAACCAGCTGTCCTTCAACAGTAGCAGTAACTCCAGAAGGAATTGAAATGGGTTTCTTTCCAATACGAGACATTGTTCTAACCTACTTTTTCTTCCGTTTTCTTGACATAACTTAGAAAACACGACAAAGGAGTTCTCCACCAACATTCTGTTCACGCGCCTCATGATCTGCCATGACGCCTTTAGGAGTCGATAAAATCGAAATACCAAGGCCATTTGCCACCTGAGGAAGTGACTTAGCAGAAACATACACACGACGCCCTGGCTTTGATACACGTGAAATCTCACGAATAGCAGCCAGCCCTTCAAAATACTTCAATTCGATTTCAATCTCCGCTTTCCCATCACCTAAATCAATTCGATTATATCCGCGAATATAACCCTCCGACTGAAGAACATCAAGAACGTGCGCACGAAGCTTCGAATCTGGAGTAACTACTTTACCTTTTTTACGACCAAGTGCATTACGAATACGTGTTAACATATCACCAAGAGGATCTGACATAGACATTAAATAATCTCCTCTTACCAACTAGACTTTACAATACCAGGAATATAGCCAATAGAGCCAAGCTCACGCAACGCAATTCGCGACATTTTTAATTTACGATAATAAGCCCGCGGACGACCTGAAACCTCACAGCGATTACGAATACGAACTTTCGAAGAATTACGCGGCAACTCTGCCAACTGAACAGAAGCTTTAAAACGTTCCTCAAGAGAAACCTTCTGATCCATAACTATTGCTTTCAAACGTGCACGACGGGCAGCATAGCGCTTTACCATCACCTCACGACGCTTATTTTTTTCAACGGCACTTACTTTGGCCATAATTTCACCTCACTACGTTTGCCGTTACGAACGAAAAGGAAAATTAAAAGCACGCAATAACTCACGAGCTTCATCATCCGTTTTTGCTGTCGTACAAACGATAATATCCATGCCCCAAATTTGATCAACTTTATCATAGTTGATTTCTGGAAACACAATGTGTTCTTTAATACCCATAGCAAAATTGCCACGACCATCAAAACTCTTTGGATTTAAACCACGAAAGTCACGAACCCGCGGAAGAGCAATCGTCACAAGACGATCTAAAAACTCAAACATACGATCTTTACGCAATGTAACTTTAGCCCCAAGAGGCATTCCTTCACGAACCTTAAAGGTCGCAATAGAATTACGCGCACGCGTAACAACAGCCTTCTGACCCGTTATTAGCCCTAAATCCTCAGCGGCAAGGGAAGGCTTCTTCGAATCAGCAGTTGCTTCACCTATCCCCATATTTATTACAACTTTATCAATCCGCGGAATTTGCATCGCATTTCTGTAATTAAACTTCTCTTGAAGCACTTTACGAATCACTTCAAAATAATGCGCTTTCATACGCGGTATTTGTCTTTCCTCAGCCATTAATCAACTCTCCCGAACGCTTGGCAAAACGAACTTTATTACCATCTGCATTCACACGAAAGCCTACACGTGTAGGCTTACCATCTTTAGGATCAGCAATCGCCAAATTAGACAGATGAATCGGAGCTTCTTTAGAAATAATTCCAGCTTCTTGCTTCTGCGTTTGACGTTGATGACGTTTAATCATATTAATCCCACGAACAAAAGCCTTATTCTCTTTTGGATTAACCTTAATTACTTCACCACTACATCCTTTATCCTTACCGGACAAAACAACAACTTTATCACCTTTTCGAATCTTTTGCATAACATTTACTCCTTACAGAACTTCAGGAGCAAGCGAGATGATCTTCATATGATTCCTACCACGCAATTCACGAGGAACAGGTCCAAAGATACGAGTACCGATCGGCTCTTTTTTGTTATCCACTAAAACCGCAGCATTACTATCAAAACGAATGACACTACCATCTGCGCGACGAATATCCTTAGCAGTACGAACCACAACAGCTTTCATAACATCACCTTTTTTAACACGGCCACGAGGAATTGCATCCTTAACCGAAACAACAATAATGTCACCGACCGAAGCATATTTCCGCTTTGAACCGCCTAACACTTTGATGCACATGACACGACGCGCTCCAGAATTATCAGCAACGTCGAGGTTTGTTTGCATCTGAATCATGACTGGCCACCTTCTCTTAACACATATATCCGATTGAATCTTTTACACACTCGGATTTGCCTGCCAAATAACGATAAAGTTATCGCCTTCAAATTTATCAATGATAACCACACTGTTAAATTCTAAAACAATAAGCTTAACTCATTACGCTACATTGTCTTTTACAACAATCCAACATTTATCTTTCGAAATTGGTCTAGATTCCTGAATAGAAACTTGATCCCCAATCTTGAATTGGTTGTTTTCGTCATGCGCTTTATAATTTTTAGACTGCCGAACAGTCTTCTTAAGAAGCGGATGAGAATAACGGCGTTCAACTTTGACAACAACAGTCTTATCACTTTTGTCGCTAATAACAACACCCTGCAAAACGCGTTTAGGCATCTCTTATTTCCTTAAACCTTACTTTCACTTATCTTTTGACGAAGAAAAGTTTTAATACGCGCAATATCACGACGAACTTGTCTAACGCGCGCAGTCTTTTCTAATTGACCTGTTGCTTTTTGAAAACGCAAATTAAATTGCTCTTTCTTTAACTTAGCCAATTCATCTTTCATTTGGTCGAGCGTTTGCGCCCGTAATTCTGTGGCTCTCATCGCTTATAACCTCATTATTCAGCAATACGCTGGATGAAACGCGTTTTTATAGGCAACTTTGCAGCACCCAATCTTAGTGCTTCACGTGCAACATCCTCCGGAACTCCATCAAGCTCAAACATGACGCGCCCAGGAGCAACACGTGCAGCCCAATAATCAACACTTCCCTTACCTTTACCCATACGAACTTCAGTCGGTTTAGATGTAACCGGAAGATCTGGAAAAATGCGAATCCACACACGACCAGAACGCTTCATATAACGTGTAATCGCACGACGCGCCGCTTCAATTTGACGAGCAGTAACCCGCTCCGGCTCAACAGCCTTCAAACCGTAGGCACCGAAATTCAAATCCGTACCACCCTTCGCAAAACCGTGAATACGGCCTTTGAACTGTTTACGGAACTTTGTGCGCTTTGGCTGCAACATTGTTCTCTACTCCAAATTTTAGTTCAATCTCAAAAACTAAGCATTTTCGCGGCGACGATTCGATGAAGAACCAGATTGATCAGCTTCCGTAGCACGACGTTCTGAAGCCATCGGATCATGCTCAAGAATCTCACCCTTAAAGACCCAAACTTTAATACCACAAATACCATAAGCGGTCTTAGCTTCTGCTGTACCGTAATCAACATCAGAACGCAAGGTATGAAGTGGAACACGACCTTCACGATACCATTCCATACGAGCAATTTCAGCACCACCAAGACGGCCAGAACAATTGATACGAATACCTTCCGCACCAAGACGCATAGCAGACTGAACAGCACGCTTCATTGCACGACGAAAAGCAACACGACGCTCTAACTGTTGAGCAATTGATTGCGCAATAATTGTCGCATCAATCTCCGGTTTACGAATCTCCACAATATTCAATGAAGTTTCAGCATCCGTCATTTCTGAGAGTTTACGACGAAGCTTTTCGATATCAGCACCCTTTTTACCAATAATCAAACCAGGACGTGCAGAATGAATTGTAATACGACACTTTTTATGAGGACGCTCAATAACAACCTTAGAAATAGCCGCCTGTTTAAGTTCCTCAAGCACATATGAACGAATTTTCAAATCTTCGTGAAGAAGGCGCCCATATTCACCACTATCAGCATACCAACGAGAGTCCCAAGTCCGATTAACACCAAGACGAAGTCCTATTGGATTGATCTTCTGCCCCATTACGCGGCCTCCACTTTTTCGGTAACTTCACGAACAATAACAGTAAGATGCGAAAATGGACGTTCAATTCTACTAGCACGCCCTCGACCACGAACATGAAAGCGCTTCATCACTATCGACTTACCAACATAAGCTTCCGCCACAACAAGCGAATCAATATCAAGATCGTGGTTATTTTCTGCATTTGCAATTGCTGATTCAAGCGTTTTTTTCACAGTAGCAGCAATTCGCTTGCGTGAAAACATCAAATCAGCGAGCGCTACATTAACTCTTTTACCACGAATCATTGCAGCAACTAAATTAAGCTTCTGCGGACTAACACGAATTGTCCGCGTGACAGCTCTTGCTTCATTATCTTTAAGCTGGCGCGAAACTTTAGCTTTTCCCATTCCTACTTCCTCTTCGCTTTCTTATCGGCACCATGACCATAATAAGTCCGGGTAGGAGCGAACTCACCAAACTTATGCCCAACCATCTCTTCAGAAACAGAAACAGGAATATGCTTATTACCGTTGTAAACACCAAAAGTTAAACCAACAAATTGCGGTAAAATAGTAGAGCGACGACTCCATATTTTTATAACTTCGTTGCGCCCACTTGCACGTACCTTCTCTGCTTTACCAAGAAGATAGCCGTCAACAAACGGACCTTTCCACACTGAACGAACCACCTCAGACTACCTTTCTCATTTCTTGCGTTGATGACGCGTACGCATAATAAATTTATCAGTGGCTTTATTGGAGCGCGTACGCTTACCTTTCGTAGGTTTACCCCAGGGAGAAACTGGATGGCGCCCCCCCGATGTACGACCTTCACCACCACCGTGTGGATGATCAACGGGGTTCATAGCAACACCACGAACATGTGGACGTTTACCACGCCAACGTGACCGCCCCGCCTTACCATCATTAATATTCCCATGATCAGGATTTGAAACAGCGCCAACAGTTGCAAAACAGCTACTCGGAACCAAACGCTGCTCACCAGAATTTAAACGAAGAATAGCCATACCATGATCTCGTCCAACCAACTGCGCATAAGCACCTGCTGAACGTGCAATCTGTCCGCCTTTCCCTGGCTTCATCTCAACATTATGAATAATTGTACCTACAGGCATATTAGCAAGAGGCATAGCATTACCTGGTTTAACATCCACATTTAAACCAGCCATAACAGAATCACCAACACCAAGACGCTGTGGTGCAAGAATATAACTCAATTGCCCATCCTCATAGCGGATTAAAGCAATAAAAGCGGTACGATTAGGATCGTATTCTAAACGCTCAACCTTTGCTGAAACATCACGTTTAAGACGCTTAAAGTCGACAAACCGATAACTACGTTTATGTCCACCACCCTGAAAACGAGCAGTAACACGACCGCGATTATTACGTCCACCCTTTGAAGACAAACCTTCAGTTAACATCTTTACAGGTTTTCCCTTATAAAGACAAGAACGTTCCACAATAACAAGCTGACGCTGCCCAGGTGTCGTTGGATTAAACTGCTTAAGTGCCATTATTCCTATCTCCGAGCCTCTTAAAGACCTGTCGAAACGTCGATAGTCTGACCACTGGCCAGAGTTACGATCGCTTTTTTGACATCACTCTGCCGACCAACTATACCTTTGAAACGCTTCACTTTACCCTTACGGACTATCGTGTTAACTGCTTTAACTTTTACGCTAAAAAGCGCTTCAATAGCAGCCTTAATCTCAGGCTTCGTCGCTTTCGGCGCGACATTAAAAGCAACTTGATTATATTCAGAAATCATAGTCGCCTTTTCAGTAATAACTGGACTAATAATTATATCATAATGGCGAAGATCTGTCATTTAAAACGCTCCTCAAGAGCCTCAACAGCTGCTTTTGATAAAACAAGTTTGCTGCGACGCAAAATATCATAAACATTAATTCCCTGAATAGGCAAAATGTCAATATTAGGGATATTAGAGGCTGCACGAAGAAAGTTAATATCAATCTCTTTACCATCAATCAAGAGAGCGTTATTAAATCCAAGCTTAGAAAAATGAGAAACAAGCATTTTCGTTTTAGCATCCTTAACAGTCAACTCATCCACAATAATTAAATCTTTTGCTTTTAATTTTGCAGATAAAGCAAGACGTAACCCAAGAGCACGAATCTTTTTAGGAAGATCATGCGCATGGCTACGAACCACCGGTCCATGTGCCTTACCCCCACCCCTAAACTGCGGTGCACGTGCAGATGAATGTCGAGCACGCCCAGTTCCTTTCTGTTTAAACATTTTTGCCCCTGTTCGCGACACATCAGAACGACCTTGGGATTGATGACTTCCCTGCTGACGACGTGCAAGCTGCCAACGAACAACACGTTGCAAAATATCCTCACGCGGAACAAGATCAAAAATAGCTTCAGAAACCTTTAATTTGCCAGCTTCATTACCATCAAGAGTTTTAATTACAAGATCCATTATTAGGCTCCCTCAACCTCAGAGGTTTCCGTCACCGGAGTAACCATTTCCGCTTTCTCCTTCACAAGACGGCGAATACCAGCAGGCTTTGGAGCATTATCAGGAAGACGCTTCTTCACAGCATCCCGTATCAAAATCCAAGAACCTTTAGAACCAGAAACAGCACCACGCACTAAAATTAAACCACGCTCACTATCAGTGGAAATAACTTCAATATTCTGTGTTGTTACACGCACTTGCCCCATATGGCCAGCCATTTTTTTACCTTTAAAAACTTTACCAGGATCTTGGCACTGCCCTGTAGAACCATGAGCACGATGTGTAATCGAATTACCATGAGAAGCACGATGTCCACCAAAGTTATGTCGTTTCATAACACCAGCAAACCCCTTACCAATACTGGTACCAGTCACATCAACTCTTTGTCCTGGAACAAAATGTTCCACTGTAATCTCAGTACCAACATCAAGAAGATTGTCGGGACTCACACGAAACTCTGCTATTTTGGCTTTAGGCTCAACAGAAGCCTTAGCAAAATGTCCACGAAGAGCTTGTGAAGTATTCTTAACCTTAGCAAAGCCTACACCTAATTGAACAGCAGTATAACCATTCTTTTCAACTGTACGCTGAGCAACGACTTGACAATTCTCCAAACGAAGTACCGTCACCGGCACATGCTCACCAGCATCATTATAAATACGGGTCATGCCCAGCTTCTGTGCTATTACACCTGAACGCATCGGGTCTGTTCCTTCTGTCCTCAAACCTCAGAGCTTAATTTCTACATCCACACCAGCAGAAAGATCGAGCTTCATAAGCGCATCCACTGTTTGCGGCGTTGGATCAACAATGTCAAGAAGACGCTTATGTGTTCGCATCTCAAACTGCTCACGACTTTTCTTATCGATATGCGGTCCACGATTGACCGTAAACTTCTCAATCCGCGTCGGAAGCGGAATGGGACCACGGACATTTGCACCGGTACGTTTAGCAGTCGATACGATCTCACGCGTCGACGTATCAAGAATTCTATGATCAAACGCTTTCAAGCGAATGCGAATATTTTGACTGTTCATGCTCTTTATTTCCCTGTTATATAAAGTGCCTTCAATAATCAAAGCACTCAACAAGCATTATTTATTCAATGATCTTAGAGACGATACCGGCACCAACAGTACGACCACCTTCACGAATAGCAAAAC